>URDQ01000026.1 GCA_900546675.1 uncultured Porphyromonas sp.
ATTACAAACCTACCCTTTTCTCTTTATCCTGCAAAACGTTTAGGACACTATTGGGGTGAATCGGAACTCTAATCTCTAACTTCTAATCTCTAACCTCTAACGAGGTATCTACTTATTCCGTATCTTTGTAGCAATGTCGTGAATATCGCATGAAACAACTCCTCAACACCCTACTCACGCTGCTACTCCTCGGTGCCCTAGCATGGACTCCGATGAGGCTATCAGCTCAAGAGACCTCTACGTCACGCTCTGCGAATGACTTTACCACCACCATGGCGGTGATGGGGAGCGTACTGAGCAATGTGCGCAACTTCTTTGTTGACACGGTCGACCTGACCACGCTCTACGACGGTGCGCTCACCTATATGCTACAGCAGCTGGACCCCTACACGGTCTACTTCAACGAGGAGGAGACCAAAGCCTTTGAGGAGAGTACGACGGGGCTTTACGGTGGTATCGGGGCAATCCTACGACAGCACCAAGACTCGGTCGTCATCATTGGCTCGCTCATGCAGGGCAAAGCAGCCGACAAGGCGGGGCTACGCCCAGCGGACATCATCTGGCGGATCAACGGCAAGAACTTCTCCCACACGAAGGTGGTCGATGTGCGCAACGAACTGCGTGGAGAGCCTGGCAAGCCTATCACGCTCGTGGTGCGTCGTCCAGGCTATGCGCAGGATTCTCTGACAGTCACCTTCGATCGTGAGCGCATCGATCTGAGTCCCATATCTTATACGGAGCTACTCGCTGATCGTATAGGCTTTATCTCTGTAAACACCTTCTCCACGACTACCAGTCAGGAGTTTCTCAAAGCTTACGACCGCCTACAGAAAGAGGCTGGCGGTAAGCTTAACGGGCTAGTCATAGACCTCCGCGACAATGGCGGCGGGCTGATGGAGCAAGCTATACAGCTGGTCAATCTATTTATCCCTAAGGGGCAACTGGTAGTTTCGCTCAAGGGGCGCTACCCGCAGCAGAGCAACAGCTACAAAACGACTAAAGAGCCTCTCGACACGGAGCTACCACTCGTTGTGCTGATCAACGAAAGCTCTGCCTCCGCCTCGGAGATCGTGGCGGGTGCCTTGCAAGACTATGATCGTGCGGTGATCGTGGGGCGCAAGAGCTTTGGCAAAGGTTTGGTACAGGGGACGCTCGAGCTACCCGATGGCGGACTGCTCAAGCTGACCACAGCTCGATACTACATACCTAGTGGGCGCTCGATACAGAAGCTCTCCTACAACCACCGTGGTGGCGCTGAGAAGGTTAACGCAACCGACTCATTGGGTACACCCTACACGACTACGGGCGGACGCACCGTCTACGCCGCTGGAGGCATTATGCCCGACATCGTCTGCCCTTCGGACTCGATCCCTTCGCTGCTAGGTACCTTGCTCTTTGATGCGATCACTTATGACTTTGTCACCGATTACCTACTGACGCACCAAGCTCCCGAGCGGAGTACGCTCAGGGACTTCGACCTAGGAGACGAGGCGTATGCAGCCTATCAGCAGAAGGTGATAGAGAGTGGCTTTACCTTTAAGTCTATCGCTGACGAACTGGTCAAGAAGGTGGAGGAAGCGCTCAAGGGTGAGCAGCGCTACGATGAGGTGTCGGACGAGTTTGCTGCTTTTCAGAAAAGTCTCAAGGCTGACACACCTCGTCTCATGAAGACCTACGAGAGCTTCATACGTGACTACCTTAATATGGAGATCCTCTCACGTTACTACTACGATGAGGGTCGGCTCGAATACTATATGTCTCGTGACAAAGTGGCGCAACGCGCTGTGTCGCTCCTCCGGGATTTGCCCACCTACCACCAGCTACTCAAGGGGGAGTAGCACCTTCCGCCACTTCCTCTAGAGGCTTCTTGTGACGCACGCATTTTATCTTTATACACGCTACATCATATCAAGTAAAAAGCTTATTGTACAATGAATTGGTTTGAAAACTTATTTGTCGGCACGGGGATAGCACACTCTGTCTTCCTGATAGCCCTAGTCATCGCCGTGGGGATGCTCCTAGGACGCATCAAGATCGGCAAAGTCTCCCTAGGAGTCACGCTGGTACTCTTCGTGGGTATCTTCTTTGGTGCTCTGGGGATGCAGATTGACGCTGAAGTCCTACACTTTGTCAAGGAGTTTGGACTGATCCTCTTTATCTATGCCGTCGGTCTACAGGTGGGCCCTGGCTTCTTCCCCTCACTCAAGAAGGGTGGCCTGAAGCTCAACCTACTAGCCGTCCTAGTCGTCCTACTCGGTGTGGGGATCACCATCGTCATCAAGTACCTCTCGGGACTACCTATGTCGACTATGGTGGGTATCCTCTCAGGAGCTGTGACAAATACGCCTGGTCTAGGTGCTGCTGAGCAAACTTACACAGACATTATGGGTACGTCCGACCCCTCCATAGCGATGGGCTATGCGGTCGCTTACCCGCTGGGTGTGATCGGCATCATCCTCTCGATGATGATCGTACGCGCCGTCTTACGGATCAACATACGCAAAGAGGAGCAGGAGTTTGTAGCACAAGATGAGGCTGGAGAGCATGGTGCGCAGGCTGCCTCCTTTGTCGTGGCAAACCCCGCTATCTTTGGCAAGTCCATTATGGATCTCCTCTCGAGCTACTTCGAGCATGGCAACATCGTCATCTCACGACACTACAATCATGAGACGCAGGAGATCACGGTCGCTACGGGTAGCACGATCCTGCAGGAGCATGACCGGGTCTTCGTCATCGGTCAGCCACATGAGCTGGATCATACGGAGGCTATCTTCGGGCAGCGCATCGATATAGATCGTAAGAAGTGGATCCCCACCGAGTCAAAGCTCATCAGCAATAAGTATACCATCACAAAGAAAACGCTCAACGGCAAGCGCCTCGGCGAGCTACAGCTCCGCCAGATCTACGGTGTCAACGTAACCCGTGTGACTCGTGCTGGTGTCGACCTCGTCGCAAGCCCTGGCATGCGTCTTCAGATGGGCGACCAGATACGTGTCGTAGGCTCCGACACCTCCGTAGCTAAGGTGCGTGAGCTGGTCGGTGACTCGCAGAAGCATCTCAACGAGCCGAACTTGATCGGTATCTTCATCGGTATCGCTCTCGGTGTGCTCCTCGGCTCTATTCCCTTCATTTTCCCGGGCATTCCACAGCCAGTCAAGCTGGGTCTAGCAGGAGGTCCACTCATCGTGGCTATCCTACTGAGCAACTTCGGGCCTAAGTTTGGTATCGTGACCTATACGACACAAAGCGCCAACCTTATGATCCGCGAGATCGGTATCGCGCTCTTCCTCACCTGTGTCGGTCTTGGCGCAGGCGACGGCTTCGTCGATACGATCATGAATGGTGGCTACCGGTGGGTCGGCTACGGCTTTATCATCACCATCATACCGATGCTGGTCGTCGGCTTCCTCGGCAAAAAGGTCTTTAAGGTCAACTACCTCACCCTCTCTGGACTGATGGCGGGTAGTATGACCGATCCCCCCGCACTCGCTTATGCCAACGGACTCACCGAGGAGGATGCTCCCGCCGTGGGCTATGCGACGGTCTACCCACTGACGATGTTCCTCCGTGTCTTGACGGCACAGATGCTCATCATATTTTTCGTAAGCTAAGAACCAAATAACCAATTAAATTATGGCAAGTCGTAGAAAACTAAAGCAAGCTATACACTCAGAGGTCGAGGAGATACTCTTTGACCTATCTATCCTCTACTCCGTAGCTCCCGAGGAGCGTGAGTACGCCATCGAGCAGCTCATCATAAAGGTGATCGACGCCGAGAGAGACTTCATCGCTCGCATCTCCCACACCGATGGCAAGGGCGATCCTAAGCTCGTACGCAACTACTACCACAAGCTTCGTGAGGAGTATATGCACTTCGTCAGCGAGATCGAGGACGAGGTCAGCAAGCTCTGCGATGAGCTACTAGTTCCTGAGGCTTAGTCTGCTGCATGAAGCTAGCACGTCTCATACTGCGCTGGTGTGGCTGGCAGCTCCTTGAGCCAGCCACCTACCCACGCCAGAGCGTCATCTGTGTAGCGCCCCACACGAGCAATATGGACTTCATATGGGGCAAGCTATACTACAAAGCGGTGGAGCAGAGAGCGCACTTCTTGATGAAAAAAGAGCTCTTTGTTCCGCCACTCGGCTGGATCTTTAAGGCAATGGGAGGGATCCCGATCGATCGTAGTCGCAAGGGCAATACGGTCGAGCAGGTCGTGTCACGCTTTCGTGCCAAGGACGACTTTGCAGTGGCGATCACGCCTGAGGGTTCGCGTAAAGCTCGGGATAGGTGGAAGACCGGCTTCTACCACATCGCCGAGGAGGCGGGTGTACCCATACAGCTAGCCGTCATAGACTACAAGCAGAAGGTGCTGGGCATCTTCGAGCAGTTTGTCCCGACGGGCAACCTCGACAAAGATATACAGTATATAAGGAGTAAGTACCGCGCCGACCAGGCGAAGAAGCCAGAGCTCTTTGCCGAGTCATAAGGAGTCCTCTATATGGAGCACGAAGCTTTACAGATACTCTTCGCACAGCGTCCCATCGTCTGGACAGAGCCCGAGGCAAACCTTCGCCTTATGGCTGAGGACATACGCACAGCTGCCGAGGCGGGGGCGCACTTAGTCGTTTTCCCCGAGGTGATGCTCACGGGCTTCAACCTCAAGGTGGCTCAATCAGCTCGTTCCTGGCGGGGGGCTGAGCTGGAGCGTCTGCGCGCCTTGGCACAGAAGCATCAGATAGCGATCGCCTCCTCCGCCTTCGTCTGGGACGATGAGACGCAGCCGACACGCTACTACAATCGCGCCTACATCATGCTCCCCGACGGATCGATCTATGCTCAGGACAAGCGACACCTCTTCTCTATGGCTGGCGAAGACCGCCGACTCACGCCAGGCGACGGCTACGACACCATCACCTATCGTGGCTGGCGCATACGACTGATCACCTGCTACGACCTGCGCTTCCCCGTCTGGTGTCGCAACCGCACCCACACGGACGGCTCGCTCGACTACGACCTGCTACTCGTTGTCGCCAACTGGCCTCGTCCCCGCATCACCGCTTGGCGCGCACTCCTGCAGGCTCGTGCCATCGAGAATGTCGCCTACGTCATCGGCGTCAACCGCATCGGGTCCGATCCCTTTGGCACCGACTACTCAGGCGAAAGCTTAGCCTACGACTACCTCGGGCAGCCGATCTGCGAGGCGGAGCCATACGCAGACCAACTGCTCAGTGCCACGCTAGATCCGAAGCCTCTGGAAGCCTTTCGGCAGAAGTTTCCCGTATGGCGAGACAGCGACCCCTTTACCATCCACTCCTAGACTCCCTACACTTACTTATGAGCTACCTTATGGTCTCCTCTCGCAAACAGCTCCAGCATCTCCTCCCGCTCCTACTCCTGCTCCCCCTTTTGGTCGGTTGTCACAAGGCAGGTCAGCAAGAAAAAGAGACGCAAGCACCACGCATCGTCTCGCTCGTCCCCTCTGTAACCGATCAGATCTACGACCTTGCGTGCGACTCGCTCCTCGTCGGTTGCACCTCTTACTGCACCGAGGCGATTGCCGACAGCGTCCCCGTCGTAGGCTCTGCCGTACAGACCAACCTAGAGCTACTCATCGCTCAGCGTCCGACCGTTGTCTTTGCGTCCGACTTCACCGCTCCGCAGACCATCTCTTCACTGGAGAGCGCTGGCATCGAGGTCGTTCAGCTTACCAATCCCGCCAGCTACGATGCCATACAGGAGCAGTATCGCCAGATTGCCGCACTCGTCGGAGCGAGCGCTCGTGCCGAGTCTCAGCTCACAGAGATCAACCAGCGCATCGACTCGCTCAAGCAGCTCAATGCGGCACGCCCTTGGCATCCACGCGCCTTCATGCAGATAGCTTTTGACCCGCTTTTTGGTGCCTCCACATCGACCTATATGAACGATCTGATCACCTTCAGCGGCTGTACGAACATCGTCACCGTGGCGGGCAATGGTCAGCTTAGCCTAGAGTATGTCGTAGAGCAAGACCCCGAGGTGCTCTTCCTCATCACCAATCATGGTAGCGAGAGCGGATCAGAAGAGTCGTGGCACACGCTGCGCTCGGTCACAGCTGTGCAGCAAGGCAACTACTGCCCGCTCCCAGGAGAAATCGTCAGCCAGCCCTCGCCACAGCACTTTGTCGAGGCACTTCAACTGATGACCGACTACCTCAGTGAGTAAAAGCTACTTCCCCCATGCCTCACCGCCCTACCCTCGCGAAGTCCTACTGGACGCTCCCCCTGATGGTGTTGCTGCTCCTCATCGTCGCCACCCTATCGCTACATATCGGGACGCATCCCATCTCTCTCTGGCAGCTCTCGGAGATACTCTCCGACCCCACCTCGGTCGAGTACACGATCCTAATGCAGCTACGTCTGCCACGCATCATCAACGCCATCTCCATCGGTGGCGGGCTAAGCCTCTGCGGAGCTATCCTGCAGGGGCTTTTTCGCAACCCACTCGTCGAGCCGTACACCCTCGGCATCTCAGGCGGTGCTTCGCTCGGTGTCACGCTCGCCATCGTCTTAGGCCTCTCCACCGCCTTCCTGACGCTCCCCGCCTTTGGCTTCATCGGTGCCTTGGTCACTATCCTACTCGTATATGCCAATAGCTACCAGCGCCACGGTCTAAGCGTACAGCGCATGCTCCTCGTCGGTGTGATGGTCAGCTTTATGGCATCGTCAGGCGTTATGCTCCTCCTCTCGGTGGCGCGTGCCGAGCAACTCTCCCGCATCATCTTCTGGACGATGGGGTCGGTACAGGAGAGTAACCCGCTCATCGTCTGGGGTATGCTCCTCTTCACCTTGCTCCTCCTAGGGGTCAGCTACCTCTTCGTGCAGTCGCTCAATGCACTCCGTCTGGGCGAACTCAAAGCGCAGCAGCTCGGCATCGACACACGACGGGTCGTGCTGTGGCTCTTCGTACTCAGTTCACTGCTAACCAGTGCTTGCGTCTCCGTGGCTGGCGTCATCGGCTTCGTCGGGCTAGTCATCCCGCAGGCGACACGCATCCTCCTCGGCAATGACTACCGCGTCCTCCTCGTCGGGAGCTTTATCAATGGTGGTATCTTCCTCATCCTCTGCGATATGTTGGCACGTACCATCCTCTCTCCCATCGAGCTACCGATAGGTGTCATCACTGGCTTGATCGGTGGCGTCGCCTTCCTCTACCTCATTCACCGCACCAGACGCTCGCACCAGATATGACCAATCAGACCATATTACGTGCCGAGCAGCTCATCTGTGGCTATGGGCGCAAAGCGGTCATCGGTCCCCTCGACCTCACCATAGCTCGTGGCTCCCTGACCGCCATCATCGGACCTAATGGGGCTGGCAAAAGCACCTGCTTCAAAACCCTCACAGGTGCCCTCCCCCCGCTCTCTGGAAAGGTAAGCTTGCTCGACAAGCCCCTCGCCCACTACACCCTCCGTGAGCGTGCTCGCCTCGTCTCGATGGTCAATCAGCAGATCACCCCTCAGCCACTCAGGGTCTACGACTACGTCCTTATGGGGCGACTTCCCTACTTCAAGCGCTTTCAGATCGGTTACAGCGAGGAGGATCACGCACGTTGCACCCACTACATCGAGCGCACCGGCATCGCAAGACTAGCCGACAAGCGACTCGACGAACTGAGCGGTGGCGAACAGCAGATGGTCGCCATAGCACAAGCACTCACGCAGGAGCCGCAGCTCCTGCTCCTCGACGAGCCGATCTCGCATCTAGACATCGGCTACACGAGCGAGATCATGCAGCTCCTCGAGACGCTCCACGCCGAGGGACTGACGATCCTAATGATCCTCCACGACATCAACGTAGCCTCCGAATACTGCGAAGAGCTGATCCTCTTCGGTCCCGAAGGCCTGCTAGCGCACGGCACCCCCCAGATGGTTCTCACCGCTGCACACCTCCAGGCGGCCTACCACACCAGCGTCCTCGTGCAGCCCGCCCCCGCCTCCGGTCGACCCTACATCTACCCCCAGCGCCACTAGCGAGCCGATCTCGCATCGTCAGACATCTTTCATACGATAGCCACGTGAGAAATCGCCAATGCTCACGTGGCTATTTTTCATTTTCCACGTAGGCGAGAAACAATTCCTCGGACATATCGTTTGATTCTTCCGAAGTTTTATTTCTCGCCCACGTGGGTATTTTTCATTTCCCACGTGGCTATTTGAAAATACCCACGTAGAGATTAGCATTTTCTGTCAAAACAAGGTCTCGTAACTCACCTTTGTTTTGATCTAAAGTCCGTCTATAGCGATACCGCAAGCAAGCGATCAGAGCAGTGGCAGTGCAGCTGGCTATCACTCCACCCATCTTACCTCGGCTAGGGTTGTAAGATCGACCGGTCTCGTCTAGGCATACCCTCCAATATACCTAAGACATTGGTGCCAATAGGGTGGAACTAGAGTGCCAACCCCTATTGGCACTGTAGTTTCTCCCCTATGAAACTCCAGTTTCTCCCGTATGAAACTAGAGTTTCTTACATAGGAAACTATTGGCGGGGACGCTACGGCCGAGTTAATCCCCTAGAATTCGGTATCTTTGTACGGCAACTTTGCAGAGGCGGGCGCTACAATGGTGGCTTGACACCTCGCTATCAAGAGCAGAACAACACAATTTATCTATACAAATACCACTCTATGACACAAGAATCATTCATTCGCCTAGATGGCAAGACCACGGCGACTGAGATCAAGAAGGAGATCGCCAAGGAGGTACAGCAGATGGTCGCTGCGGGGCAGCGTCCGCCCTGTCTAGGGGCTATCATCGTGGGGCATGACGGTGCCAGCGAGACCTACATAGCGAGCAAGATCAAGGCTTGTGAGGAGGTCGGCTTCATCTCTCTGACGAAGCGCTTTGACGAGTCCATCACCCAGGAGGAGCTGATCGCCGAAATCGAGCAGCTCAACAAAGATCCCGAGGTGGATGGCTTCATCGTCCAGCTACCCCTACCGAAGCATATTGACGAGCAGGCGGTCATTCACGCTGTTGACTACCGCAAGGATGTGGATGGCTTCCACCCAATCAACGTGGGACTCCTCAGCCTTGGCGAACCGTGCCTCGTGCCGGCCACGCCTAAGGGGGTCATCGAGCTACTCAAGCACTACGACATCAGCACAGAGGGTAAGCATGTGGTAGTCCTCGGACGAAGCAACATCGTGGGCAAACCAATCGCGCAACTCTTCCTCCAGAAGGGTGCGCAGGGCAATGCGACCGTAACGATCTGCCACAGCCGTACGAAAGACATTGCCTCCATCTGCCGTCAGGCTGACATCGTGGTCGCTGCTATCGGCATCCCACTCTTTGTCAAGAAGGAGATGGTCAAGGAGGGTGCCATCGTCATCGATGTGGGCATCACACGTGTACCCGACGCAACGAAGAAGAGCGGCTCTCGCATCGTGGGCGACGTCGACTTTGACGAGGTAGCTCCGCTCTGCTCTTACATTACACCTGTACCAGGCGGTGTAGGTCCTATGACCATCATCACGCTGATGCGCAATACGATCCTGGCTCGCCAGCTGCGCCAGAAGTAATCCTTTCCTATGTCCCTCCTCGATCTCTGGCACGATCACCCACGCATCGTAGAGCTTCGCCAAGCCCTACAGCAGAGTCATTGTGTAGAGCTCGAGGGGGTGACCGCCTCAGCGCCCGCCTTTATCCTCGCCACCTTGGCGCGTGAGCACCCTTATCTGGTGATTGCCGAGGATGCCGATAGCGCGGGCTATATGCTGGGCGACCTAGAGGCTCTAGGGGTCAAAGCTTACTACTACCCCTCAGCCTTCAATAGACATATTAAATATGGTCAGCGAGAGCCGGCGCAGGAGGTGCTACGTGCCGAACTGCTCGCCAGCCTTGCTGCAGGCGACACCCCGCTGATCGTCTCTTACCCCGAAGCTCTTGCCGAGGCGATACCCTCCCAGCAGGAGGTCGCCCAGAGCTGCTTCACGCTCAGCGTGGGCGATGTGATCTCTCGTGACACGCTACGAGAGCGACTACTTGAGGAGGGCTTCGAAGAGGTGGACTACGTTTACAGCCCTGGACAAGTGGTCTATCGTGGTAGTCTCGTGGACATTTTCTCCTATGGTAGCACCTATCCTTATCGCATTGACTTCTTTGACGATGAGATCGATAGCATACGCCGCTTTGACATCGAGAGTCAGCTCTCTGTGGATCAGTGTGAGCGTGCGGATATAGCGCCTGCACTACAGGTCAAGGGCGATGCCACAGGCGAAGGGACCTCGCTCTTGTCGCTCCTATCCCCTAACTATCAGCTCTGGATCAGTCGCTACGAGTCGCTCGCTGAGCAGTGGAGAGCGCTCTACGATGCGGAGCTGGCGGTGGAGTACGAGGGTGCTTTTGCCACGCAGGAGGAGATGCGCGAACTACTACTTCCTCCAGACAAGCTCTCGGCTGAGATAAAGCAACGCACGAAGATCCTAGCCACCCCGACGAAGGGGTTATCTTTCGTTGACCAGCGGATTACCTTTGCGACCAAGCCACAGCTACTGATTCATCGGCACTTTGACCTATTGGTTGAGGAGCTGCAGGTACGCAAGCGGGGCTTCTTCAAGAGCTTCTTCCTCTCCGAGTCGTCCGCACAGGCGCAGCGTCTCAAGGAGATTCTCATCGAGCGCGAGGCCGAGGAGCTACTCCCCGAGTGGGTGCCACTAGTCGTTCACGAGGGCTTTGAGGACAAGGACTTGGACGTCTTGCTCCTGACCGATCATCAGGTCTTCGACCGCTACCACCACTACCAGCTCAAGAGCGACCGCATACGCAATGCCGATGCGGCGATCTCGATCAAGGAGCTACACGCCATCTCGCCTGGCGACTACATCGTCCACAGCGACCATGGTGTAGGGCAGTTTGACGGACTTCTCACCACGGAGGTAGACGGCAAGCCACGTGAGGTAGTTAAGCTGGTCTACCAAAACAAAGATGTGCTCCTCGTGAGCATCCACAGTCTGCACAAGCTCTCGAAGTACCAAGCACAAGAGGAGGGCGAGCCACAGCTCAGCAAACTAGGCACAGGAGCCTGGACAAAGCTCAAAGAGCGTGCGAAGACCAAGATCAAGTCGATCGCTCGTGACCTCATTGCGCTCTATGCAGCGCGCAAGGAGCAGCCAGGCTTTGCCTTTTCGCCTGATAGCTACCTGCAGCACGAGATGGAGGCTTCCTTTGCCTATGAGGAGACGCCCGACCAACTGAAAGCGATCGAGCAGATCAAGGCGGATATGGAGAGTAACCGCCCGATGGATCGATTGGTCTGCGGGGACGTGGGCTTTGGCAAGACGGAGGTGGCGATACGAGCTGCCTTCAAGGCGGTGGCCGACAGCAAGCAGGTGGCGGTCTTGGTGCCGACGACGATCCTCGCTTACCAGCACTACCAGACCTTTAGCCAGCGACTCGAGGGACTGCCCTGCCGTATCGAATACCTTTCAAGAGCTAAGAGCGACAAGCAGTCGAAGGCGATCCTAGCAGATCTAGCGGAGGGACGGGTCGACATATTAATAGGTACGCACCGACTGCTGGGCAAAGGGGTAACCTTCAAGTCGCTCGGACTGCTCATCATAGACGAGGAGCAGAAGTTTGGCGTCAAGGCTAAGGAGCAGCTCCGCAAGCTTCAGGTCAATGTAGATACGCTCACGCTCTCGGCGACACCGATACCCCGTACGCTGCAGTTCTCCCTAATGGGTGCTCGTGACCTCTCCAACATCAATACGCCTCCGCGCAATCGTCAGCCAGTCACAACACGACTCATTCGCTGGTCGCAAGAGACCATCGCCGATGCGATCGGGTACGAGCTAGCACGCCACGGACAGGTCTTCTTCGTGCACAACCGCATCGAGTCGATCCACGGTGTGGCGGGACAGATCGAGGAGTGCGTCCCGGGCATTCGCATAGCGATCGCTCACGGCCGCTTGACTCCGAGCGAGACGGAGCGGATACTCCTAGACTTTGCCGAGCGCAAGTACGACCTGCTCCTAGCTACGACGATCATCGAGAACGGTATCGATATGCCCAATGTCAATACGATCCTGATCAACTCCGCTCATCGCTATGGACTGAGCGACCTGCACCAGCTCCGTGGCCGTGTGGGACGTGGTAGCCAGAGGGCTTACTGTTATCTGATCACTCCTCCCCTAGGCACCCTCACGGAGGCTGCCGCACGACGTGTCAAGGCTATCGAGAGCTTCTCCGACCTGGGCAGCGGTATGCGCATCGCCCTCCAGGATCTAGACATACGAGGTGCCGGCAATATATTAGGGACAGAGCAAAGTGGCTTCATTGCAGACCTAGGCTTCGAAACTTACCGCAAAGTCTTTGAGGAGGCGGTGCGAGAGGTCAAGCAAGAGGACTTTGCAGCGCTCTTTGCCGCTCAGACGGAGCAGCAGGCGGAGCTGGGCAACGCCCTCACCGACACCACGATCGACACCGACCTAGACCTCTCCCTACCTCACGAATACATACCGCAAGACAGCGAGCGCATCTTGCTCTACCGTGAATTGGACGAGCTAGCGAGCGACCGCGAACTAAAAGAGTTTGCCGATCGCCTGCGAGACCGCTTTGGCGCACTACCACCGCAGACGCAAGGCCTGCTTATGGTGCCGCGTCTGCGCCGGCTGGCCAGCCACCTCGGCATCGTCAAGGTGTCGCTACGTCGTGAGCAGATGATCCTCTTCCTCCCGCCCAGTGGCTCGGCATACTATCAGAGCAAAGCCTTCGACATACTCCTCAAGAGCGTGGCTAGCTACGGCAAAGCGTGCGAAGTGCGCGAATCCCGTGAGGGGCACCGCAGCGTCAAGTGGCATCACGTCACCTCCGTCTACCAAGCAGACAAGATCCTCTCGACGCTCTACAAAGCGCTCTTCGCCCGCCCCGACAAATAAATCAACAAGTCATGTATATAGGCAACTACACAGCACTGTATTATCACATTGTATTCTCAACGAAGGGTAGAAAGCCTTTACTCACCCCTAATATTCAGCAAAGACTATACGCCTATCTGCAGCATTGCTCGAAGTCTAAGAGTCATTCCATTATCAAGGTAAATGGTATGAGCAATCATATCCACATACTGTTAATCGCTTACTCAGGGAACTTTGTCATCTCCAACTTCGTAAGAGAGATAAAGAAGTCCACAAACAAGTTTCTCAATACTGCAATGGGTATGAATGGCTCTTTTGCTTGGCAAGATGGATACTTTGTTTGTACGGTTAGCAAGCGAGATGTTGCTGCTATATGCAGGTACATTGAAATGCAGCAAGAACATCACAACAAGTTTGATATCGCAAAAGAACTAGAGATTATATTCGGACTAAATGAAGATGAGCTCTGGTAGGCATTAGTCCGACCCACAAGGGGTCGATAAACTGATATCGTCCTGCCCCCATCGGTCGTTCGGGGCTGTAGCCCCTCCGACCGACGGCTACGAAGCATCGGACCTCTCACGAGGTCCTTTTTTACAAGAGTTATCGGAGGGTTTAGAGGTTAGAAGAGATACGAGTAACTGATGTAGGGACGCACGGGACGTATCTAGCGAGAGGGCGTTCGTTCTGTCAAAACAAGACCTACAGCACCGTCTAGGAACGCTCGGAACGTGTCTAGCGAGAGGACGTCCGTTCTGTCAAAACGAGACCTACAACACCGTCTAGGAACGCTCGGAACGTGTCTAGCGAGAGAGCGTCCGTTCTGTCAAAGGTTACAGCGTCCGTGATTTAACTGGGACAGACGCCCTCTCACTAGATACTCACCGTGAATCCCAACAACAATTACACGTCTAAACCTCCTCACGGAGAGCTGACGACCGCTTGCGGTCGGACGCTTCGTAGCCGTCGGTCGGAGGGGCAAAAGCCCCGAACGACCGATGGTTAGGTGAACGTGCTAAAAGATCGACCCCTTGTGGGTCGGACTAGACGATTGGATGTCAAGATATTTGTCGTTATTTCATTGATAGACATTGCCAAGGTAATACGAAAGTCCATTGCGCCAGAGCTCTAGTGGACTCAAGATGGTCCCATGCCCCACAAGCGCCTCAACAGCCACTAGATAAGAGCAGCAGAACAAATGAATACATTTGATAGTTGAGCCTGCAACCTTTTAGCTTTGTGGCAACCTTTAGGAAAATATAAGTACATTTGCCTAGCGACCAGTAGGAAGCGCTCCCATAAGCACTCACTCCTGACCGCCTGTCATCACTAGTACACTAAAACACTAACCAAAATATCCTATGAAGCGACTACTACCTCTTCTCTTCCTCTACCTCCTAGCCACCCTCGGGGTGACGGCTCAGGAGCAGCAAGGGGGACAAATCTTCCACACTGGCAGTGAGGGTCCAGTCTTTGACTACACCGTCGAGGCTGGTCTACCGCGCCCCTACTACGACGACGGAGGACCCAGCAAAGGCATGAGGGGCAACTACTCCATGACTATCGTACAGTTCAAGCCACTCAACTCTAACTCTCACATCACCATCGTCTTTGAGGAGATGGAGATAGGAGAGTTTGACCAATTGCGCTTCTACAATGGTGCTATCACCCTATGGAATGGTCCCGACGAAGATGGCGAGTATTACTACGACTGGCCCAAGGGTGTAGACCCGATCAAGACTGTCAAGGGTACGCCAGCCAATCCCCGCTTTACTGTCACCTCCACCGCTGCGGACGGCTGCCTATCGGTAGCTCTCTTCAACGGATCCAACTCTCCAGGCTGGAAGGCGATGGTCTACTGCGTCAGAAATGGTGATCCCGAGCCTGGCACGGCGCCCCAGCAAGCGACCATTCGCTACGTCTCTACGACTGGTAGCGGTGATGGTAGCTCTTGGAGCAATGCTTCGAGCGATCTGCAAGCTATGATCGATGCTTCTTCCGCTGGTGACGAGATATGGGTTGCTAAGGGGACTTATCATCCGACCAAGCTCATCAAGACCTCTAAGAAGCGCTCTTACGCCTTTATGCTCAAGGAGGGAGTATCTCTCTACGGAGGCTTTGCGGGCGATGAAACTAGTCGTGACGACCGCACTGCTACTGAGATGATCGGTAACTGCTATAGCACCAATGAGACAATCCTCTCTGCCGATGATGATGTCCCTGACGTCTGGACACGTGTCGAGGGCGCTGGCTCTATGGTTCGCGAAGAGTGGGAGATCACTGGCAATGAGGGTAACTACAACCACATCCTTTACAGTACTACGCCTTTTGCCGAGCGTACCACCATCGATGGCTTTACCCTCAAGGGTGCCAATGCTGACATCTGGAACGTCAAGGCTTGTGGCGGAGCTCTCTACGCCTCGGGCAATGTAGCTCTACTCAACTGCGACATCACCGAGCATTACGCTTACACCAAGGTAGAGCCTTCAGGGACCACATGGCCTTATCTAGGCGGTGCCGTTGCGATACTAAAGGGAGATGGTAAGGCGCTGGTCAAGAATTGCGCTTTCTCCAAGAATATGATCTCTATGCCAAACGGAGTAGCCTCTGGTGCGGGACTCTATATCGAGCAGGGTACGGTAGAGCACTCCACCTTCGATGGTTGTATCGCACTCGATCAGGGCGGAGCCATCAGAGCTATAGGCTCTACGGTCAAGGCGTGCGAGATCACCAATAGCTATGCAGCTTCGGGTGGCGCTATCTACGCTGAGGACGCGACGCTACAGTCTAATAAGGTATATGACTGTACGTCTATACGTGGCGGTGCTATCTTTGCCAGCGCATCTACGATCGAAAACAATATCCTATACAATTGCTTTGCCGACGATCCCATCTACGAAGATCCTACTCTAGCAAATCGTGGAGGTGGTGCCGTATGGACGCTCGGCACGAGCAAGCTCGTAGGCAACCTGATCTACAACTGTACAGGCTTCAAGGGTGGCGGTGTCGTGATGACGGCCGATGGCATCTTTGCCCACAACACGATAGCTCAGTGCGTTGCCAATAACGCTACTGAGACTACTCCCGACCTACTCCTACCTGCTGGTACTAAGGCGCTCAACTCTATCTCTGGAGTAGAGGCTCCTAGCAAGCACTTTGTCAAGCCGACAACCTTTGCGGGTTATACGAAGGATACGGCGAAGGCTGAGGAGCTAGCCACTAGTGACTGGCACCTGCTGACCACTTCGTCTCTCATCGGTACAGGTACCTCCTCTGAGTACAATAACACGATCGACATCTATGAAGACACCCGCATACAGGAGCTCACTGTCAATCCAGGGGCTATTGCTAAGGCTGTGGCTCCTGTCGAGGAGACAGCTACGATCGTTATGACCGTGGAGAGTACGGAGCAGGAGATCAAGATCGGCACGGGGGGCCCTAAGGGGACGACCTTCTCCATTGACTGGGGCGATGGCAACAAGGTTGAGTACGAGGGCGCTAAGAACGTCACCAACAAGCCTCTTGACAACACGATCAAGATCTACGGTGACAAGATCCTCATCCTCCTAGCGGACAATATCGGCCTCACGGCTCTTGATGTGACCAATGCGCCTAAGCTCTCTAAGCTCTCTTGTAGCAACAACAAGCTCTCTGAGCTAGACCTCTCGCACAATGAGTCTCTCACAGGTGTCTACTGCTCGGAGAACCTCATCTCCAAGCCGCTCAACATCTCGCAGTGTACCAATATGCGTGCCTTCGACATCAGTCGCAACGCTATCCCTGGTCAGCTCGACCTCTCACAGATGAGCAGTCTCTCGAGCTTCAAGTGCTTTAACAATGCGATCACGGAAATACTACTACCTAAGACAGCTCCGCTCAACACGATCGACTGCGACAGCAACCGCATCGCGACACTAGACCTGACGGGGATCAACGACCTTGCTGAGCTAAACTGTGGCTTCAATGAGCTAACAGAGCTAACGCTCACTGGACTACCTAACCTCTCTAAGGTCTACGCTCCAGGCAATAAGCTCTCTAAGATTACCTTCGACGAGCAGATGATCATCACGGATCTGACGCTCTTTAGCAATAAGTTTGCTACGATAGATCTCGCAGCGCTACCTCAGCTTACGAGCCTATACCTACAGGACAATGAGCTGACAGCTATCGACCTGACAGTGACGCCACTCATCAAGTGGCTCAACCTAGGCAACAATAAGCTCTCTAGCCTCAATGTCACACCGCTCACAGGCCTTATGAACCTGCGCTGTGCGGGCAATCAGATCCCCTCGATCGACCTCTCACAGTCGCCTCTGCTGAACACCCTATGGATTGACGACAACAAGCTCACAGAGCTAGATGTACAGCATCAGAAGAACCTCTTCTGGCTCACCTGCTCGGGCAATGAGCTGACCAAGCTAGACCTCTCGCACAATCCGTCGGTCGTCTGGCTCAAGTGTAGCCGCAACAAGCTCACGCAGCTTGACCTCTCGGCTCAGAAGGCGGTGCAGATGCTTTACTGCGATCACAACCAGATCAGCGAGCTTAAGATCTCCAACTACGATGGGCTACAGGGACTATTCTTGCAAAACAACATGCTACCTGCCACAGCACTCAATAGTTTGATCAAGGCACTCCCCAACGTCTCTGAGGTGGAGGTACATGACAACAATCGCGAGTGGGCTAAGCAGCTCAACATCAGCGAGAACCCAGGTACTGCCGAGGCTGACATCACACCTGCACAGAGCAACGGCTGGATCGTCACGAACGAGACCGCTATCCTTGTTCCTGCGACTGCAGAGGCTGCTAGCATCTACTACGACGCTGACCAGAGAGCGATCGTCTCAGAGACTCCTCTGGCTCAGATCACACTCTACAGCCTACAGGGTGAGATGATCCTGCATGCTACCAATGGTGGCACGCACTACGCGCTACCTGAGCTACCAGTGGGTAGTTACCTCGTACATGCCGAGAGCGCAGACGGAGCCTTCCTCACGCTCAAGGTGGTAGTCTCCAAGTAAGAAATAACTCTCAATATATGGCTATGACTAAAATACATTCTATCCTACTTGCTTTTGTTGTATTGTTGCTCTCCTCATCTTGTGCAACGACCTACTATCAAGTAGCATCAGTAAAGTCGACATCTCCCATGAGACAGACGGCTGATAAGCTTGTCTATGAGGATGCGAATTGCTTTATAGAGTACGACTTTTGGGCTCAAGGAGGAAATGCCACCTTCACGGTAACGAATAAAACGGATAAAGACCTCTTCGTGCACAAGAATCGTTGCTTTCTTGTGGTCAATGGGCATGCTAAAGATTGCGATAAGACAAGCGAATATGTTCTTTCCAATGGAACAGCACTCACAGAGCAATTAGTCGTTATCCCTCCAGGCTCTTACAAGCTCTTCGGAGAGTATAGCATCCTAGATCAGGTGTTTACGTCCTGTGATTTGAGTGATAAGCCGACTAAACGTAGCCCCGCAAAGATTGCGTTTACTGAAGAAACGAGTCCTATACACTTTACTAACGTCATCACCTACTCTCTAAATGAGGACGAAGGTGCTGAGACGAGAGTTTATAATGACTTTTACGTTTCGGACTTCTCCAATTATCCAGAGTCTCAGTTTATTTCTACGAGAAGTGAAACGACCGATTGTACTGGGGCTACTAAGATCGTATATCAACCCTACTACCCTCTTAGGGCTGTGAATAAATTCTGGAATATTTATGTTCCAAAGGAGGGGTACTTCTATTAACCAGCCTACGAATGAGCTTCACCTCTACTACCAATGGGGTGAAGCTCGCTCAAGGTGGTAGTCTCCAAGTAAGACTGCTAACGCTATAAATGCGACAAGCCCCCAGCTCTGTCTGGGGGGCTTGTTCGCAACAACTAATAAATAAACTAGTATAACCTATGAAGTATCATTCGACTTTTGGCTTAGTCCTAACGCTTGCGGTGGCACTTGTCACACTGAGCGCTTGCGACGAGGAGCTGCGAGACCCCAAGGAGGGTCCTATCACTTTCTTAGTTGGTGGCGAGGCACCGGTAGCTGGCACCTCTATGCCTAAGATTGCCAACGAGTCTCACATCTCCCTGCCCGCAGAGAGTATGCCACTGGTAGAGGCTGGCAACGCCTTTAGCCTTAAGCTCTTTGGGGCTCTTCTGGAGAATCGGGCTTCCAGTGCTAACCTTGTGCTCTCTCCGATCTCTATCGAGACGGCCCTTGGGATGAATGCGGTGGGTCTGTCGGACGAAGCTTTCGATGAGTACAGATCGGCACTGGAGCTACCCGCGACACAGAGCATTGCCTCTGTAGCAAGATACTATCAGCAGCTCAACGCGGTGATGTGTAGTGCGGGTGAATACGCCTGCTACTTCCCGTCCAATAGCTTTTGGGTCTCCTCAAAGTATCAAAGTCACTTGATCGAGTCCTACCCACGGCAACTCTATGACTTCTTTGGAGCTCCGACAGCGACGCTCGACCTCAGCGATCCAGCCTCATACGAGGCGGTCAATGCTTGGATCAGCCGCAAGACCTACGGCAAGATACCGCACATGCTAGACCCTAGTCGTGCTGGGGGGCAAGACCCGCTTGCCTTCCTAGTTAATACCGCCTTCTTTGCAGCTGCTTGGCAATGGGATACGAGCGAAGAGCAGACCCAAGCGGGCAAGTTCACCAATGCCACTGGCAAGGAGGAGCCGGCTATGATGATGTCTATCTACAATGACAGCTCCATAGACTACTTTGCAGATGATCGCTTTGAGGCGCTTTCCGTTGGTCTACTAGCCAGTGAGGAGATGCGAAAGTATGGTGAGACACCATTTCGTATGCTGCTCATCTTACCAAAAGATCGTACGCTACCGCTCTCCCAGAGCCTACCGACACCCGAAGAGCTACGCAGATTCGCCACCGCTGGCAAGCGCTACGCACTAGATATACGACTGCCCCGCCTGAACGCTGGGATCCCCACGCTAGACCTGACACCTGAGCTGATGGGGCTAGGACTATGCAAGACGCTGGGAGTACCTCTCACGGAGCTCAGCCGTATGTTTGACCCTAAGTTTCTAGCGCAGCAGATGAGCAAGCAGTCGGGTCGACAAAACCGTCTATACCACCAAGCGACACTCCAGTGGGATGAGAAAGGCGTCGAGGGAGCTGCTGCAACGGTTATAGGAACCGTGGAGCCTGGTGTAGGTGACCCGCTTGAGACTCGTAGCATCGCCTTCGACAGACCATTCTTTGCCTCTATCGTACACCCCGAGACAGGCAAGATACTCTTCATCGCTGCCATCAACACACTACGCAGATGATGCGACCAATACACTAAACAGTTTAACTATAAAACGTTTTCCCTATGAAAAGAATCACATCAATCCTCTTACTCCTCATAGCAGGAGCACTCACGCTCACTAGCTGTGACTGGGACAACCCGATCACGGGTGGCGACGGACCGCAAGAGCCCGAACGAATCTCGCAGTGGCTACTCCCCATCGAGCGTTACGGTATCTCTATCGACGAGGTGACCCAGATCGAAGAGGGGCGTGGCAACAAGGTCGACCGCTCAGACGAGCTGATGACCCTCACCGCTACACCACAAGAGAGCAAGATAGTACGAGAGATCGTCTACTACTTTGACAGAGCTGGTCACTATCAGGTGGCACGCGTGCAGTTTGCTTCGCAAGAGACCGCCCAGCAGTTCATCGATCAGTATCTGCTCAACAACGGCTTTGTCAAGAGCGACCTTCGTACCGCCAAAGCTTCGGAAGAGATCTACATCAGCGCACCGCGCGGTAGTCGTGTCTCCTCAGTCGTCCTCGTGGATGGTGAGCAGACCGAGCCAATCTTCTGGTGGAGTAACAACGACAACAAGAAGACCAACTGGCTACGTGTCGATCCTCTTCAGGATCAGACTACTGGCATCTGGATGCCTCTTCTACCTTACGGAGCTACGCTAGAGATGATACAGCTCTTTGAGGCTCGTATGGGACACACTTACAATGCTGAGGCGAGCAAGCCCGACAAGGGCGTCTACAAGTTCCAGACGGGTCACGAAGTTTATACCGAAGTGACCTATTGGCTAGACCTCAAGACGAACCACTTCCTCGAGGAGTGCAAGGTCTCTTGTGACACGCTCCATCGCCCCACGCCTGAGCAGGTCGATGCTTACCTCAAGGCTCAGGGCTTTAGCGCTTCAGGGCTCAAAGACGGAGAGGGCAACCCAATCTACTATGACAAGGAGATCAAGCTCATTGCCAATGTAGATATGAATATTCCTAAGGACGAGGCTGCTAAGGCGACTTTCCGCCCTGGTATCCAGTACTACTACAATAGTGACATAGAGCAGCTACTTCCTTACGAAGAGGTAGACTTCCCGATGCCACTCTTTGGCTTTGAAAAGGAGAAGCTAGAGGACGTTATGAAGAAGTATGCCGATCAAGACTACACGGCTGCGGTACTCGATATGCTCTCGATGGATCTACCCTTCCCAGGCGTTCAGACACGCTACAAGTACTTCCCCTCCATCATCTTGCTGCCATCAGACAATGACGAGTCACTCTATGGCTCTGCACTGGTCCTCTGCTCTGATATGAAGGCTCTTCGCTCACCCGCTCTGATAGCTAGCTTGGAGCGTAGTGGCTTCGTCTTTGACAAGAAGAGAACGATCGCCCTGCCTACCTACGTCAACGAGGCACAGGGTGTAATGGCACAGATAGATGACGGTAGCATCTTTATTCCTAGTGTCAGCTTCAGTCCTATTGAGGACTTTAACAGCACATCGGCTCCATTGGCACGACGCCTGAAGCGATAGTGCCAGACTGAGCGATACTACATCGACAAGAATAATGCGGGCGGGCTCACCGAGATGAGTCCGCCCGTTGTCGTCTCGAGAGGCTGGGACAATGGTTGAGTAGGAGTCGCTCTCCTCATCGATCGTATCGGGCTTTCTTTCTTACACATACGAGATCCAAAAACAGCTCCTCTCTTGGAACTTTTCGTTTCCTCCGTAGGAAAATAAAATTTCCAAGGGAGGAAATTTATTTTTCCAACGCTGGAAACTTTTTGGAAAGTTCTAGGCGCAGAGTGATCGGAGCAATCGGAACTATCGGAATGAATGTCCTCTTCCTGAAAAAAGTACACAGTTGGGAAGGTGTTACTGAGATGGTACTC
>URDQ01000027.1 GCA_900546675.1 uncultured Porphyromonas sp.
GTCTGAGCGTCCGTTGTCGAACCAGCAAGACGTCGTCTATTGCATCAACGCATTAGCGCACCGAGTTTTTAACGGAAACGGACGCACAACTATGCGTACCTACATTTCGTGACTCGTCAAGTGCGTCCGTTGTGTCAAAGCGACGCGAGTAACCCTTCGTAGGGACGCTCGGTCTGAGCGTCCGTTGTCGAACCAGCAAGACGTCGTCTATTGCATCAACGCATTACCGCACCAGGGTTTTAACGGGAACGGACGCACGACTATGCGTCCCTACCCCAAATTTCACGGGAGAGAACGTGTAATGGTTGCTGGTTGCGGGCTGTGACGTTTGAGTTATGGACTGTGTGTCCTACAGATTACCTTTGCATTGTCTATCTACGTTAGGAGACTACAAAGTAACGACAAGCATTTCGACCAAAAGTGCCATACAAATCGGAATCCGCCCCACTCGCCGAAGAACTACCTTTGACACTCAATCAGTTACGACTCTCGCCTTCTCTAGTTTCGCAACAAAACGTCCCGAAACTCATTTTTGCCGTGAAACTTGGGCTAGCTCAGGGGAGCGGCGTGATGTGCTTGATGCGGAAGGAGGGCGAGTGCAGCTCGGTGAAGTGGAGCAGCAGCCTGCGCAGGGTCTCGTACTCTGCAGGCGAGAAACTATTCGGAGCAAAGTGCTCTAGGTCGTATCGCAGGAGCCTCGGTAAGGCACTCTGTAGCTCTGGCGTGAGTGGCACGGAGTAGTCGGTTTGGAGCGGTAGTATCGTCCACTGCTCGAGGTCTAGCCAGTGTGTCCTATAGCTTTCTGAGTCTAGGCTTCGTATCTCTAGCCCCTCAGGGAGGTACCCTTTGGTACGTAGTATGGAGGTTAGCAGAGCTAGGTCGAAGCCTTGTAGCTCCTCAAGGCTCTCTATGCTGTCTAGCTGGTCTAAGGCTTGCACTACTATGTTATATAGACGCAGGTCCTCAGGCTCCTGTGCGAGCAGCTCTCTGAGGAGCTGAGCGAGATAGAGGAAGTAACCGCTAGCGGCGGGTCGCTGAGCTAAGGGGAGCGCACCACGGACGAGCTGTACCTGACGAATGAGCTTGACGGGCTGACTGGCGGGCGAGGGGGTCGTAATCTGCAGACTTCGTAGCGGTTGGAAGAGGTTGCTCGTTGCTCGGCTCCGACCACCGATGGGCACGGAGAAGGCTGTAGCCCCCCACAGATCAGTGTAGAGCGTAGCTATGAGTGAGCGGTCTGAGTACGGGATGACACGCAGCACCACCCCCTCGACGGTGGTGATCATAGGCGTGTAGCGGTACTCGGTGTGAGCAGGGGCAGTAGCTCCCGTAGATCTCTGATCTCAAGCACGGAGTGGCTCTGCTGGTCATATTCGGGCATCGGCACTTGCCATAGATTGTACCAGATGGAGTCGATGCCACTGTTGAAGGCACAAATGATGTCGCTCGGCCAACTGTCCCCAATGACCAATGCTTCCTGACGGCTACAGCCTACTGCCTTCAAGGCGTAGTCAAAGAACTCAGGCGCAGGCTTAGGCACACCGACATGGTCGACGAGTATCACTTTGTCAATGTAGGGTGCCAAGCCCGAGCCGTTGATCTTGCCATACTGCGTCTCTTCAAATCCATTACTCACGATACAGATGGTGTAGTCTCTATGTAGCTCTGCGAGTACCTCAAGGGCATACGGTATAAGACCTGTCTGCTGCTGCACGTACTGCATAAACCTTTGGTTGAGCAGCTTGACCTGCTGGTCGCTCCACGAGACTTGTCCCCGTAGAGGATAGCGCAGACGATCTAGAAGTAGCTGCTCCTTGCTGATATACCCCTTGCGGTAGTCGTCCCAGAGCTGCTCCTGATGAGGGAAGTAGACGGCAAAGTAGTCCTCAAAGGTGGCGTAGTAGGAGCCCCACCCCTCCTCATCGTAGAGTCTGTGCAGGCTAGCTTTATTATTGTCAAAGGTAGCCCAAAGTGTATCATCGAGGTCGAAGAGTAGTGCTTTGTACTTCATAAGTTTGCTCGCAAAGAAGATAAGAGTCTCATAAACTTCAAAGGGGAGGTGTCTCGAGGCACCTCCCCTTTTGCATTAATGTAATGTGTCAGGAGACTGATTAGTAGATCTGTATGACAAGTATCTTAGAGAGGCTCCAGAACTCTTTAGGATTAGTGATCTCTAGGGTTAGCATCTTGTCCTCTCCCTTGACCAGCTTGTAGCTAGACCGAGGGTGCTTCGTCTTGAGCTCTGCTCTCTTTTCATAGAGCGGTATCGAAGTAACCTTGCGTAGATCAATCTGCGTGAAGTAGTCTGACTGATAGCCCTCTGTGACAACCTCACCATTGCGGATGATGTTCATATCCTTAAGGTCGCGAGAGGTACCAATACAATAGCGTACGGTGTTGAGGGCAGCGTCCTGACGCTCTAGCTCAGCTTGCTGGGCTGCAGAGGTCTTGCTTAGATTCTCCACATTGCTGTGCAGGTCTGTGACCATAGAGTCGAGGACACCGATAGCGTAGTTCTTGCGCTTGAGCTCCTCGGTGAGATCTAGGATCTCAGCATTCTTAGCGTTGAGCTGCTCTTGTAGCGTGCCGATGGTGCGCTGTAGGGAGCTGTTTTTGTTTCCAGACTGAGCGAGCTTCTTGTTGAGGAGGTCGATGGTCTGACGGTTAGACTCCAGCTTCTCATTGATCAAGCGTAGATTGTCCTCGATCTTAGCACGCTGAGATTGGGGTACCTCGCTATTGCCATCTAGCGTGATCATACCTTCTAGCTGCTGTATCTGAGCGAAGTTTTGGATCACAAGATTGATTAGTGAGTCCTGCTCAGCAACCTGCGTGCGGAGAGTTTGCAACTCGGTGAGCTCCTTCTGTCGCTCTTCCTCTTGCTTACTGTTTTTACCGCAAGCGGTGAGCATCAGTAGTGCTACTACCAATGCTGATAAAGTGAGAGATAGTGACTGTTTCATAATTGTATAGTTGTATCTTCTGTTATGTGTCTATTGTTGTTTTTAGAGGTCTTGATGGGCGTGGCGCCAGCTACAACGATGACAAACTCCCCGCGAGGAGCGGTCTCTGCAAAGTGGTCGCTCAGCTCTTGTAGCGTACCTCGCCGCACCTCTTCATATAGCTTAGATAGCTCACGGCAAGTGGCTGCCTGCCGCTCTGCGCCGAAGTATGTAATCAAGTCTGAGAGCGTGCGACAGACTCGGTATGGCGACTCATAGATGATGATGGTGCGTGTCTCGGCGGCTAGTGCCGTGAGGAGTGTCTGCCGCCCCTTCTTGACGGGGAGAAAGCCCTCATAGCAAAAGCGTGTCGTGTCCAGTCCACTAGCAACTAGAGCTGGTACGAAAGCGGTGGCTCCTGGCAGACAGGTGACTGTCACACCTGCATCGATACAGGCTCGTATGAGCATAGCGCCTGGATCATTGATGCCTGGCGTACCGGCATCGCTGATGAGCGCTACGGAGGTACCCTCGGCAATGCGCTGAGCTAGTCGCTCGGAGGTCTTGTATTCGTTGAACTTATGGTGGCTCTCCATAGGCTTCGCTATCTCGTAGTGCCGTAGCAATACGGAGGAGGTACGTGTGTCCTCAGCAAGGATCAGATCAGCCTCACGTAGAGCTTCTAATCCACGTAGGGTGATGTCTCCTAGATTACCTATAGGGGTCGGTACGACCGTTAGTTGAGCCATTGTAGTTATACTGCGTTCTTGACTAGTCAAGAAACAATTACGATGCAAACTTACGAAAAACTCGTGGAATCTAGCATTATCGCTTCGATCTAAACGAGGAAATATGTTGTCTACAAAGCTTTTACGATCGTACGTACTTATTCGAAAGTTTGCTCTTCCTGCAGTGTAACTCCGTAGATCTCCCCTGCCGCTGCGATAAACGAGGGCATATCGCCTTGTCGTAGCTGTACCGTGAGATGGTACTGAGAGGTGTAGTCCTGAGCGACGATCTCGGCGCCATAGTTCTTGACCAGGAGCATCACAGGTCCCATCAGATCCATCTGGAAGCTGAGCGTGACACGACTATATAGGATGACCTCTCTGACCGTTGCCTTGTCTAGGACTAGCTCGGTCGTGGAGCGGTAAGCATCGATCAGTCCAATGGTACCGAGCTTGACCCCTCCGAAGTAACGGACCACTGCCACAACCACGTTGGTTAAGTCACGAGAGATCAAGCGCCCTAGGATCGGCTTGCCCGCAGTACCTGAGGGCTCTCCGTCATCATTGGAGCGTGTCTCGTACTCCTCAGCTCCATAGATCGAGTAAGCCCAACAGACGTGTGTCGCACTGTAATGCTCTTTGCGAAGCTCCGAGATGCGTTCCAGAGCTTCCTCAGCACTAGCGACGGGATAGCAGTAACCGATGAAGCGGCTCCGCTGAATGTTTTGCTCGTCAATGACTGGCGACTGAATGGTGTGGTAAAAGTCTTTCATCGGTAAGGCTTCCTCAGATTAGTTGAAGTTGGGCTGCTGCGAGTAGTCGCTCTCTAGGATATTGACATCTCCACTCTTGTGGTACTGCACGCCATCGGCACCCTCAGCGGTGATAACGTAGTAATAGACCCCACTCGGCACGGGCTTGCCACGATAAGTGCCGTCCCAGCCACCATCGGGATCACTCCAGCTATAGATCAGTCCACCCCAAGAGTCGTAGATGCGTCCTTCGAAAGAGATAAGCGACTGATGCACCACCTGAAAGAGATCATTGACTCCTGGACTGCTAAAGGGCGTAAAGACGTTTGGCACCTCGAGCCTAGAGCTTTGCACCGTTACCACCACAGGCTGAGAGGTGGCTGTGCAACTGGCCGTACGGTCGCTCACTGTGCCGTAGAGCGTGTAAGTACCCATCTTGTCGAAGGTGTACTGAGCTTGTCGTCCGTTGAACTGCATCACCACGGGCGCTTCCTCTGAGGGGGCAGCTCCCTCGACAATTACTATCTGGTAAATGACCGCTGCAGGCTCATTAGCGACCAAATCAATCTCCACTGTGGCGGGAGCCGAGAGACTGGATGGGAGTTGACTGGCATTGCTTGCGGTCGAGTCTGCTGCCTGCGACTGACCTGCGCTAAGTAGCCGATAGCGAGCGTGTAGCTCGACACGACGAGCCTGTAGCACGGGACTCTCTATGGGCAAGCCGTACTGCTCTGCCACACCTTCGGTAAAGCGGTCCCCGATGATCGCAAAAGAGGTGTCTGTGAGCGGAGCGATCAGATGCCACACCCCACCATTGGTCTCGGGGAGCTGCTCTTCCTTTTGCTCTGCGGTGAAGGCGTGAGCCTCCTCCTGGTATACTAAGTCTTGGTAGCGCACTACTAAGCCACGATCCGCCTGCATCGTAGCACCTTGTAGCGTGTGATAGGATATGGGAGCAAGCGGACGAGAGAGGCCGAGCATCACCTGCTGGCAAGGCTCCGCAGCATCGTAGTCCGCAGTCAGAGCAAGATCACTCAGAGAGACACGGCTGTAGTCAAAGACCCAGTAGTAGACCCGTGTCATCATGATCTGACTAGGCTGAGCGGTGAAGTAGCCGCACTCCAGTTGCGCATTTGGCACGGTGACAGTCGTACCCGCATACTGCGCTGTAGCGACGGGCTGCGCCTCCTGTATCGAGGTGGTGTAGCTGTAAAGCTGCTCTCCCGTAGCTATGGGGAAAGTCAAGGTAACCGCTCCACTCCCCTCTCCACCAGTGGGATGATAAGCCAAGAGCTGTACCTGCTGCCCTGTGGGTGTATAGGGCTGGCTGAGCTTGCCTGGACTAGCTGATGGAGTAGCTGAGACGCTTTGTGCCGAGAGTATCACGGCAGAGCTGACGAGTATGAGGAGTGATAGGATCAAGCTTCTAGTCTTCATATGTCGTGCTACTATTATATATGTGGTGTCTCCAGAGGTCAAGCTACTTGCGTCCGCAGATTGTCTTGTAGTCGCACCCCTCGCAAATCTCCTGTACAGGGGTTTGGAAGAACTCCTTCTCAGGGTTTACTAGCTGGTCCAAGTATTCTAATACGATCCCTCTGATTACGTCTAGATCTTTGGGGACATCAAAGTATATCGCCCCTTCACTAGCTGATACAGCGGGAGCCAGCGAATAGAGCGTGGTCTGCACCTCCTGGAGTCCAGCCTTTGCCTGCTGAGCATAGAGCAAGGCGTAGAGATAAGACTGTAGCATGTAGCCACCTAGCTTATAGTTGCTTTTCTGAAAGCGCCAGCTTTTTAGCGTATCGGAGTCTAGCTCTGTTAGCTTCTTAGCCTTCTTAATCGTCCCAGTCTTATAGTCTACGATGCGACAGACACCGCCACAGACTTTGTCTACTCGGTCGGGCTGACCAGTCATGTGTATGGTATGCGTGTCCCACTGGAAGACGTTCTTTATCTTCGTCTCACTAGCCAGCAGTTGGAGCGTGCCACTGTCCCCGAGCAAGAGGCGGTCTATCTCTAGAGCCTTGTAGATGTATCGCTCCAGGTCTGTCAGGAGGATCTCATCGGGGGTACTCTTGTCAGAGACAATCTCTTTATAGATATCTGTCAGCGTCTGGCGAGAGACCTTGTGCTCGAGCTGATCCCGAGTGATGACGTCCCCTGCCTTCTGTACCAGTCCTTTGTAAAACCGCTCTAGATACTCATGCACCATCGAGCCAAGCTCTATCTGTGTCACCACTCCTGGCTCGGGCTGAGGCTCGCCGACACCCTTTATCTTCTTAAGGTAAAACTGGTAAGGGCACTTGTAGTAAGTGATCAGGTCAGATGGAGAGAATGTCCTCTCACCCGAAGTTAACTGCTCTAGGTAGTGACGCACCTCCTCGTCTTGGCCTGTAATCTGGGGTACCGTCTCGTCTCTCGCCTCCAGTGGGTCAGCATAAGCAGACTCATAGAGCGGTAAGCCTGTCAGATAGCGTATCTGATCCACATAGCGCGAAGGCTCCATCGAGGAGATGCTCTTAGGACGAGTATCTTGAAGTAGATAAACTTCCTTAGCTCCCTGTATGAGGCGATAGAAGTGGTACGCATTGGTATCGTCTTCCGTACGGTAAGTGGTCATATGAGCAGCTCGTCGCAATAGGTCGGGGATGAGCGTCGTCGTATGGCTCGACTTAGGGAGATCGCCCTCCTGCACATTGAGCATGATCACATAATCAAATGTGAGCGTACGGGTCTCCAAAAAGCCCATCACCTGCAAGCCCTCTAGCGGAGCACCCTCGAAGGGGATACTCCCCACAGCTATCAGCTGCTCCAAGAGATAGGCGACATGCTGCGGAGTGTCTAGCAGATGACGATTGCCAGCGCTCGAAGTTAGCAGGTTAGTGATCTGTGTGATATGGCGGACGATCTGGTCGAGTGCTTCCGAGAGGATTACTTGATCTATTGGCTCGTCAGAGGCTTCGTCCGCATCTTGCTCTAGCGCTGAGGAGGTTCCTTTGAGCAACTCTAGCAGTTGACCTACACGACCGAGTAGCTCTTTACCAGTAAAGCTAGGTGTGAGTATCTCTAGGAGAGGTTGTCGTATCGCCTCATCAGCATCCTTCGTAAGCTCCTCGATGATTTTGCGAAGCTCCGATGCTTTGATAGCGTAGTGGTGCAGAGCTATCTGCTCCATCAGAGCAGTCGTCAGCTCGCCAAAGAGCTTGCGCGTCAAGGGCGCTGCTAGCCAAAGCTGCAAGCGTGAGCAGGTGAGCTTGACACGAGCTAGCTCTCTATCCGAGGGACTAACGAGCCCGAAGATGTTTAGGTACCTACGTATCCAGGTCGCCACGGAGGTGTACTGGAGCGGGTAACCCATAGTCACGTTGAGCGACGTGCAGGTCGGTTGCTTGAGCAACTTCATCAGGGGGATGAGCGTCTTCTCATCGTTGAGGACGATCGCTATGCGTAGCTCCTCGAGCGCCTTAGGATCGCGCTCGATAATCTCATCGATGAGACTATTGACCACTTGTGGCTGGAGAATGGTCGAGTTGAGCGAGAGGAGATGTATCTCTGGCGAATGCACACAGTCCACTCCTCCGTCTATGACCTCGCCCCCGAGATGATTGACGTTTTGCTTGATCGTACGGTAGAGATAATCTGTAAATTCATCCGGAGTGGCTAGCTCGTCTGGAGTGGCTGGAGCGGCTGGAGCGGCTAGCGAGACCTTCTGCCAGTAGAGCTGCACCTTGAGCGCATCTGCATCGCCTGTCTGTAGCTTCTTGATAATCTTCTGCTCCGCTGGCGTCAGGTTGTATAGCCCCACGAAGGAGACCAAGCTAATCTTCGAGCCACTATGACGACGTAGCTCTTTGAGTAGATCATCGTCCGTAAAGCCTCGCTCCGCAACGAGCCTATAAGCGGCAGCTCGGTACGCCACCCCGAGTTCGGTCAAACGTGCATTAAATCGCTTATAAATCTCTCTCCAGACGACGGAGAAGTGAAGATACGCCTCGCCTTGCGGTCTTTCGAAAAAGTCTTTAGGCAGTGTGGTCCAAAACTTGCGAATTGCTTCGCACTCCTCTTTTTTCAAGAAGGAGTAGTCATCAAAAGCATCCAGCTCCTCGAGATTTCCCAAGAGCATCTCCACATTTGCCAAAGCTAGATCCATATCTTGGAAGTCTCGCAACATGCGCTCCGTCTGACTCAGGCGGAGCATCTGGTCTGTCTCCGCCTTCGCCTCGCCTTGCTCCGCCAGATAAGCTGCGTAGACCTCATAGAGTATCGATATGAGTGCTGTGTTGTCTAGGATGACCCGCCCACTCATCTCTGTAATCCACTCGTCGATGGTGACGATGCGAGGCAGGATTGTGGCAGCATCGGTCAGTTGCGCAATGAGCTCACGCTGTAAGAATGTGCCAGCACGCTTCGTCGGCACCACCACCAGCTGCTCTCTCAGCGGGGTGTCACTACTGAGCAGTCGCCTGACGACCTGCGAGAGGAAGTTGTCACTAGAGTCCATAGATACCCAAGACTAAAAGGTTATTAAACATATGTAGCGCAACCGATGGCCAGAGTGAGCCTGTAGCCCAGCGCAGGTAGCCCAGTAGGAGCGCAAGGAAGAAGATCGGCAGTATGCCCACAGGGTTGAGGTGCATTATGGCAAAGAGTAGCGCAGGAAGGAGGATAACGCTCCAACGTGGAAAGCGTCTCAGCATCATCCACCCCATAAGCGCCCCTCGGAAGAAGAGTTCCTCGGCAAGCGGTGTCAGCACCCCGACGATGAGGAGAGACCACCATATATTTGACTCCTCGATGAGCGTCGTCTGCGCCTCCTCGACCATCTTGCTCCAGTTGCGTAGAAACGCGCCGCCCCACTCCTCTGGCCATACGTTGACAAGCGCTTCGTTGCCCCACGAGAGGAGCATATAGATGCCTACAGCGAGAATGGCGTAGAGGAGACAACGTACGGGCTTCACTCCCTTCAAGTATCGTCTGAGCGGTTCGAGTGGCAGGGCTAACAGTACACTAGGCTCCTGCGGAGCGGGCTGATGGTAGAGCCGTCGGTAGCCCCACAAATAGGTCCAAGTGGCAAGTAGCGCACTACCTCCGAAGGCGATGACACCCACCCAAGAGACTGGGAGCAGTGGGTAAGCCAGCACAAAGAGGATTAAAGAGTATAGGAGCAGTAAGACCAGCATCAGCGCACCTTAAAGTAATAGCCCAGCCCCACTGTGACACCCATCTCGCCCGCACGACCATAGTCGTCGCGCACAGTCGTGGCAAAGATGTCGCTCAGTCCGTAGTAGAAGTGTCCACTCAGCGTGATCCTATGCCTCTGCGCTATGTCTAGACTCATAACGGGACCACCCTTGAGTCCCCACGAGAACTTGCTCACGAGCGGATAGACATGTCGTCTCTGCACGACGGGTCGTGTCTCTTCGCTCGGTGTGGGGCTGCTCACATCTCGTATGATGTAGCCCACACTTGGTCCCACCTCTAGTCCTAGCTGGAAAGAGCCAAAGGGGTAGTAGAGGTGTGCCATCAGCGTCAAGTCAATGAAGTCCATATCTCTTGAGAAGTTGTAGGAGATCGGCTCCGTATACTCCTCTCGCCATCCACGCTGCTCGTAAGAGAGACGCATCGTCATGCCCGTATATTTCTGATTGGTCAGCAGTACCCCCACGTAGCCCATAGCGCCTAGATGGGGTAGCATCTGCACACGTGGCACCAAGTCGAGCATCGAGCCACTCACACCTCCACCACCTCCTATGCGCACCTCTAGAGGCTTCAGTTGTGAGCGCTGAGCCTGTACGGGGAGCACAGTGCAGAGGAGTGTGAGGAGCAGTCCGCTCCACCATTTCATCAAGCTTTGCATAGTGCTGACCTACTCGGCTAGGGGAATCTGCTGACGCTTCACCCCCCGTGGACTATAAGTGATGAAGAAGAGGTTCAGGTTCGTATAGCCCCCCTTACCTGAGTTATGCCCTGTGACAGCTGGTGCAAAGAGGAAGCCCGACTGCAGACCATCGCTAGGTAGCTGATGCTGGTACTGCTGGAAGCCTCGTCCATATGACGAGAGAGCCGCTATAAAGTAGCGCACCACGTCGTACCCCAGCATCGCATAGCTTGGATAACCCTCCTCTATATCACGTCCGTACCAATGCTTGTAGGCATCTCTGACTTGCTGACTCTCGGGTAGCTCCCGATCCCAGTAAAAGGTGGAGAAGATCGTTGCCCCCACCGCTTGCAGACGCTCATCTATATTCTTACCATAGGTCTGCCACTGCGGATATCCAAAGAGCTGATAGTCACTCGTCGAGAGCTGCGCATCACGCATCGCATCTAGTACCGCTGTGAGGTCCTTTTGCTTGCTTGAGTTGAGCAGGATCACACACTTCTTACCACTCAGGCGAGGCCACTGCCCTATCGTTAGCTCCCGCAGAGAGCGACTTTGCGTGGAGATGCCCGCCTCTCGGCAGGCTGTCTCGATCGCCTTGAACTTGTCCGCCTGATCCCCCTCACCACAGCGCACGAGTAGCACCTCACAGCCAGCATAACGCTCTACAAAAGCGCTCTGCAATCTCTGCGTGACACGATACTGTGCGGGGTTGAGCTGGAAGAAGAGGTCATATAGTTGCCCCCTACCGCTCTGCCATACGAAGGGCGAGAGATAGACCGCCTGCTGCGCCTTAGCGCGCTGCGCCAGTAGCTCCACGCTCTGCTCTGAGTCGCCACCGATGATTAGGTCGTACCGCTCCCCTTCTTTGCTCTTGAGGAGCTGCTCGAGTGCTGAGCTATTGACGGCTGCATCCACCTGTAGATCGATGTTCACACCCTGACGCTGTAATCGCTCGATAGCTAGCAGTGCACCCTCGTAAAAGTGCAGATAGCGACTAGGCTGCCCACTCTCTCGCAAGGGTAGTATCAGAGCCACACGCACCTGCTCTAGCTGAGTACCATTCAGCGGATTAGGCGCCTGCTCTAGCTTAGCTCCTGAGGCTACTACCATACGCTCTCCTACTGCAATCTGCGCATCATGCTTCTGCGGATTGAGTTCGAGAAGCCTGCTCACTGTCAAGCCGTACTTACGACTGATGCTGTAAAGCGTCTCACCAGACTGCACCACGTGAATGCCTGGCTCCGTCTGTGCAACAGCTGGCGCCTCGACATAGATCGTGTCAGGCTTGCCCTGGGGGATCAAGAGCGTCTGCCCCTCACGAATGCCCCACTGACTGCCCTCGTTGAGCCGGTAAATCTCCTCCTCAGAGACTCCGTAGCGCTTGGAGATCGAGTAGACCGTCTCCTGCTTCTTGACCACATGCCGCAGAGGAGCCTGAGCCATAAGCGTTGCGGTGACTAGGAGCAGGCTTATGGTGAGCAAGAGGAGACGCTGTAATATCTGTTTCATCGGTTTATCTCTCTTTTTACTCAGACAAAGGTAGCATAAATAGCACTCTTGGTCAACCATTCTCCTCAGGAGATTTTGGTTTCATACGGAGGGAACTCTAGTTTCATACGGAGGGAACTACAGTTTCATACGGATGGAACTACAGTTTCATATGGGTGGAACTGCAGTGCCAATGGGTGTTGGCACTAGAGTTTCATACGGGTGGAACTAAAGTGCCAATGGGGGTTGGCACTGGAGTTTCACCAGATGGAACTTACATTTCCGCACCTTCAGGCAAGAAAAAAGTCCCCGTAACAAAACTACGAGGACTCACAGATGTTCGTTTGACGAGGTGACTATCGGGGGAGCTGCTCCGTGGCTAAGGCGGTCGCTACGTCGTGGTAGTGCAACAGTCCTTCGAGCGTTGGGGTGGCATCGTATGGTACGGCCGTCATGATTGGCTCGATAAGTTGCGCTATCTCGGTGAAGCCGATTCGCTCATCGAGGAAGGCGCGCACAGCGACCTCGTTGGCAGCATTGAGCAAGCAGGGGATATTGCCACCCTGTCGGAACGCTTCGAAGGCGAGTCCCAAGCAAGGGAAGTGGGCAGCGTCTGGCTCCTCAAAGTGAAGCGTGGTGCCGACAAACGGCTGACGCGCTATGGGTAGTGGCTCACGCACGCCGCCATGGAGTGCTAGGCTGATCGGGAGACGCATGTCGGGGACGGCTAGCTGCGCCTTGACCGAGCCATCGGCAAACTGCACCATCGAGTGCACGACGCTCTCGGGGTGTATCAAGATAGAGATCTGATCTGCTGAGACGGCAAAGAGGTGGCACGCCTCCATCATCTCAAAGCCTTTGTTCATCATCGTTGCCGAGTCGATCGTCACCTTAGCCCCCATAGACCAGCGTGGGTGATGTAGCGCATCAGCTACGGTGACTTGGCTTAGCTGGTCGAGAGGCATCTGCCAAAAGGGACCTCCACTGGCCGTAAGCCAAATACGCTCGAGAGGGGTCTCCTCGCCCATTAAGCATTGGTAGATGGCGGAGTGCTCCGAGTCCACGGGGAGGATGCGCACGCCGTGTTCCCGAGCAGAGCGCATGATGAGTTGCCCTGCCACTACGAGGGTCTCCTTATTGGCCAAAGCAATCTCATGACCGCTCTCTATAGCGAGGAGTGTGGGGTGCAGACCTGCGAAGCCGACGAGGGCGGAGAGCATAACGTCGTAGTCGCTATGCTGCGCCAGTTCGCAGAGTCCCTCGGCACCAACGAGTATGGTGCAGGTTAGTCCTTTGAGGAGTGTGGCATGCTCTGCGGCTGCTTTTTCGTTAGCTACGACCACGACGGCTGGATGGTATTTCTCCGCCTGCTCTACAAGGAGAGGTACGTTGCGATGAGTGGTGAGGGCATAGACGGAGAGCAACTCGGGGTGAAAGGAGATGACCTCCAGTGCTTGAGTGCCGATACTGCCCGTCGAGCCAAAGAGTGCGATGCGTCGCATAGTGTGTAGTCTGCTTGAGAAAAGGGAATGGGCTTATAGGTCTAGTAGCCCTTGGGGAATGTGTAGCTGGATGGTTTTGCTCTCAGGATCTATCGCCTCGACAAGCTCCTCGTGAATGGGTATCAAGCGCTGGGTGCCGTCGGAGGTTTCGATCGTGAGGAGGATGTTTTCCGTTTGGTCATTGACCTCTAGGATTGTGCCGACAGGTTCCCCCTCGGGGGTGAGGACTCGGAAGCCGATGAAGTGATCCCAGCTATAAGCGACCTCGCTCTCTGCCAGTAGCTCTGTGGGAACGAAAAGACGCCACCCCGTCATCTGCTCAGCGATCGATCTGTCAGCGATATGCGCTAGGGTGAGCAGGTAACTGTCGCCCTTGCTACGATAGCTTAGGAGCTGGTACGGCACGGGTAGCGCATCGATCTCGGCAAAGAGGTAAAAGGCTTCGCAACTAGGGTCGCTGCAGAGTGTCTCCAGCTCAATGGTCAGGTAAGCAGTTAGCTCACCACGCACGCCGTGTGGCTTGCCTAGGTGGCCTACGGGCGTGAGCTCCGGTACGGTAAAAGCGGTCGTGCTACTCATCGCGTCTCTCGATGTGAGCACCTAGAGCGTTGAGTCGCTCGTGTAGATGCTGGTAGCCACGATCTATCTGCTCCGCATTGTTGACCACGCTGGTGCCATCGGCACTCATAGCGGCTATCAAGAGCGCGATACCAGCGCGTATATCTGGAGAAGCCATCACGGCAGGACGCAGACGGGTCTGGTGGTCTTTGCCCACGACCACTGCTCGGTGTGGGTCGCAAAGGATGATCTGTGCGCCCATATCGATGAGCTTATCCACAAAGAAGAGACGGCTCTCAAACATCTTCTGATGAATGAGGACTGTCCCCTTGGCTTGTGTGGCTACAACGAGGAAGACGCTCAGCAGGTCTGGCGTCAATCCTGGCCACGGCGCATCGGCGATGGTGAGGATAGAACCATCCATAAAGGTCTCTATCTCGTAGCTCTCTTTGGCTGGTATGATAAGGTCATCGCCTCGCTCTATGATCTCAATGCCGAGCTTGCGAAACATCTGCGGGATGAGTCCTAGGTCGGGCAGACCGACGTCCTTGAGCGTTAGCTCGCTCTGCGTCATAGCTGCGATGCCGATGAAGCTACCCACCTCGATCATATCGGGCAGGATGCGATGCGTCGTGCCGTGTAGTCGCTCGACACCCTCGATGGAGAGCAGATTAGAGCCGATGCCTGAGATGCGAGCTCCCATAGAGACGAGCATACGGCAGAGCTGCTGTATGTACGGTTCGCAGGCAGCATTATATATAGTGGTCTTGCCCTCTGCAAGGACAGCCGACATAATCACATTGGCGGTACCTGTCACGGAGGCCTCCTCGAGGTGCATATAAGCTCCTCGTAGCTGTGGCACCTCTATGCGAAAGGCTCTATGCTCTTGATCATACTCGCACTCCGCCCCTAGGGTGGCAATGCCGATCAGGTGGGTGTCGAGTCGACGGCGTCCTATCTGATCACCGCCGGGCTTGGGGAAGACCGCATGCCTACAACGACCGACGAGAGGCCCAACGAGTAGCACGGAGCCACGCAAGATCTTGCTCTCATGGAGGAACTGCGGAGAGTCGACGAAGTCTAGATCTATCTCCTGAGCTTTGAAGCGATAGCTGTCGTGGCTGAGTCGTGTCACCTCGACACCGAGTAGCTCTACGAGCTTGATGAGATTGTTGACATCGAGGATGTCTGGTACATTCTCTAGGATGACCTCTTCGCTGGTTAGTAAGGTGGCGGCGATGACTTGGAGCGCTTCGTTTTTAGCCCCCTGTATGGTTACCTCGCCATAGAGTCTGTGACCTCCCTCGATGATGTAAGATGCCATAAGCTAGTGTCGTAACAGTAAGGTAGTGAGATGTCTGTATGGGCTAACGTCTAGAGCGATTAGGACGACCGCCACGGCGGCCTCCTCCTCTGGAGTTGTTGCCTCCTCGTGCTGGGCGCTTGTACTGTCGCTTCGAGCGGTTGCCTCCCCGTCCCTGAGGTGTGCGTCGTGTGGCAGCGTCTAGCTGGTGCTCCTCTTCGGTCAGCACGAGCTTACCGCCCGAGAGTTCGTAGAGATCCTTAAAGATGGTGTAGTCGTCGACGGCACGCTTATTCCACAAGATATAAGCCTGCTTCATGCGGTTGGCAATGGAGAGAGCCAAAGCCTCGCGCTCGTCACCTTCGGGCATCTCGCACGCTTTCTTGATCAGCTCCTGAATGAGGTGACCATAGTGGCGGTAGATGATGTCGTCCTCGGGATAGGTCAGAGGCTCAGGCGCACCACGGAGAGCCTCCTCGTGGATAGGCTCTACGGGGTAGTCAATGTCTAGTGCAAAGTGCGACATAACGGCGAGGTGATCCCAGAGGACTTTGCGATCCTCCGACTTCTTAGCCTGCTCGGGCTGTATGATCGCCATCGCCTTGACAATAGCGTGAGCGCACCGAGTCCGCTCGTCACGGTCCTCAATGGTCAAGCAGTGATCTACCATATGCTGGATATGGTGTCCATACTCAGGAAGCGGGATAACCTCGTGATAGCTTTTCTTGTGAGTTGTTTGTATCGTATCTGTCATTATTGTAATCTGTCGTAAGTTCATTTGTTGAGCCGCTGTCGCATCGCTTTTGTCTCGCTCTCGAAGCCTGGCTTAGCGAGGAGGGCAAACATATTGCGCTTGTAGTCCTCCACACCTGGCTGGTCAAAGGGGTTGATCCCCATCATATAGCCACTGACAGCGACCGCATACTCCATCGTATAGATAAAGGCGCCAATCGTCCTAGCATCGATCTGCGGCAACTGCAACTGTAGGACTGGCACACCGCCATCTTCGTGCGCTAAGAGCGTGCCTAGATGCGCCTGCTCATTGACATAGTGCATCGTTTCGCCTGCTAGGTAGTTGAGACCGTCTAAGTTTTGCTCATCTGTCGGGATGGTAATGGTGTCTCGTGGTGTGTCGACGACAATCATCGTCTCGAGGATGTTGCGAGGTCCTTGCTGTATCCACTGCCCCATCGAGTGCAGATCGGTTGTGTAGGTCAGGGAGAGCGGGAGTAGTCCCTTGCCCTCCTTGCCTTCGCTCTCGCCAAAGAGCTGCATCCACCACTGCCCGAGGGCACTCAGCCGAGGCTCGAAAGCTACCAGCACCTCGCCCACAGCACACTCCCAAGAGGCGGCTTGTCTTGTCACAGCATACCGCACGGCTGGATTCTCTAGCGGATGCTCCGTGCTACTATACAAGAACGCTGTGTCTCTAGCACCTTGGAGCAATGCCTCAATGTCAAAGCCTGCCAAAGCAATCGGTAGCAACCCCACAGGAGTCAGCACGGAGAAGCGCCCGCCCACGTTGTCTGGTATGACAAAAGTGTCGTATCCCTGCTCATCGGCTAGACGACGCAGAGCACCTCGCTTCTTGTCGGTAATGGCAACGATACATCGCTTAGCCACCTCCTGACCATCACGAGCCACTAAGTATTGGCTCAGCATGCGGAAGGCAATAGCTGGCTCAGTCGTCGTGCCACTCTTAGAGATATTGACAATGCCAAAAGGTTTATCCACGACCAAATCCATCAGATCGTGCAGATAGTCACTGCTGATATTGTTTCCAGCGAAGAGTACCTGCGGGTGCCCCAGCTCAGGCTTACGATGTGTGGAGAAGTGGTCTCCGAGTGCCTCTATGACCGCTTTGCCACCTAGGTAGCTACCTCCGATGCCTATACATATTATATATAGGCACTCCTGGCGAAGCCTGTCGGCTACCGCTTGTACCTGCTTGTAGAGGTCACGCTCGAGCATCTCCTCGGGGAGCGTGAGCCAGCCTAGGAAGTCGCTACCAGCTCCTGAGCCCGTGTGTAGCGTCTGAATAGCTACGAGCGCCTCTTGCTCCGCCTGTCGAATGGTCTCTGGCGATAGATGAGCCTGTGCGTGTGTTGTGTCGATCTGAATGAGTGATGCGGCTGTCTTCATGGTTGTATCGTGTGTTAGGTTAAAAGGTTTCGTTCGTCAGCAGGGTCTTGAGCAAGAGCTTAGCGAAACTTGAGCGAGAGTCGCTCTATGGTCTCCTTGGCCGACTGCTTATTATAGAGTATCTCGTAGACAGCGTCCATGATCGGCATATTGACACGGTAGCGAGTCGTGTTGAGTTCGCGTACGCACTTAGCACCGTAGTAGCCCTCCGCCACCATCTCCATCTCTACCTGTGCCGCCTTGACACTGTACCCCTTGCCGATCATCGTGCCGAAGGTACGGTTGCGACTATAGTTAGAGTAAGCGGTCACGAGCAGGTCACCTAGATAGACCGAGTTGGTGATGACACGATGGTTGAGCAGGTGCACTGTATTGACAAAGCTATTCATCTCAGCGATAGCGTTGCTGATGAGGACGCTCTGGAAGTTATCTCCATAGTTGAGTCCGTTGCAGATACCAGCAGCGATGGCGTAGATGTTCTTTAGCACCGAGGCAAACTCTATGCCGACCACATCGTCTGAAGTGGTGCAGGTTATGTAGTCACACGAGAGCGTGTCAGCCATCAGATGCGCCAGCTCTCTGCTATAAGCTCCTGTGGTCAAGTAGCTACGACGCTCCTGCGCTACCTCCTCAGCGTGACAAGGACCACTCACCACACCGATCTGCTCCTTCGGGAGGGAAAACTCCTTAATAAGGAACTCCGAGACCAAAAGGTTTTCGTCAGGCACAATCCCCTTGACCGCATTGATAACCTGCTTGCCCCGCATACTACTACGCTTCACCTTCTTGAGGTAGTGCTTGATGTAAGGCGAGGGGGTCACCAAGATGATCGTGTCACTATTGCGAAAGAAGGGGTTGATCGAGCCTTCAGTGTAGAAGGTTATCCGATCTGTATCAAAGGCAGCACTAGAGAGGTAGTCGGGGTTATGCCCCGTAGCCTTAAAGCGCTGCACCTGATCATCACGACGCACATACCAATTTATCTCAGGCGTAGACTCGAGAGAGATCTTAGCCAGTGCAGTAGCCCAGCTACCACTACCCAGTATGCCTATGCGACCAATATCCATATTGTCTGTACCGTACACACGCTGTCCCCTCTAGCAAGAGCGAGCTATGCGTAAACTTAGATTATTTCGTAGACTCCTCGCCCACCCACTTGGATATTTCCTCCAGTGCGGGGATCTGCAAGCCTAGCTTATACTTCTTATTGATATCCATCATCTGCTGCATCACCTTGCCCGGAGCTTTGCCCGCAAGATCTGCGACAGTGAGGTAACCCGCCTTCTGCAGGAGTGGCACCCACGTCTTGTCAATGCCAACGGCTGCATAAGCCCCCTCCTTGTCACGCTTAGGCTGTATCTCAGGACGCATCTGTGGGAAGAGTAGCACCTCCTGAATACTCTCCTGACCAGTCAAGAGCATCACGAGGCGGTCCATACCGATACCCATACCTGATGTGGGGGGCATGCCAAACTCTAGAGCGCGTAGGAAGTCGTGATCGATATACATCGCCTCATCGTCTCCACGCTCGCTCAGCCGTAGCTGATCCTCAAAGCGGTGACGCTGATCTATCGGGTCGTTGAGCTCTGAGTAGGCATTGGCCAACTCCTTACCATTGACAAATAGCTCGAAGCGCTCCGTCAGATCGCTCCTATCGCGGTGCTCCTTAGTGAGCGGTGACATCGCCTTAGGATAGTCTATGATGAAGGTGGGCTGCACCAAGTGTGGCTCAGCCACGGCACCAAAGAGCTCGTCGATTAGCTTGCCGACACCCATCGTTTCATCTATCTCCACGCCCTTAGCCTGGCACACCTTACGAAGCTCAGCCTCGTCCATGCCATCGATATTGACCCCGCCATACTCTTGGATAGCGTCAATCATAGTAAGGCGACGATAAGGAGGCTTAAACTCTATCGTATGCTCCCCTACCTGAATGGTCGTAGAGCCTAGCACCTCCTGACAGATATGCTCGATCATCTGCTCAGTCATCTGCATCATCCAGCGGTAGTCCTTGTAGGCGACATAGATCTCCATACAGGTAAACTCAGGATTGTGCGTCCGGTCCATACCCTCATTGCGGAAGTTACGGCTAAACTCGTAAACCCCCTCGAAGCCACCCACGATCAGCCTCTTGAGGTAAAGCTCATTGGCGATGCGTAGGTAGAGCGGTATGTCGAGCGCATTGTGATGCGTCACGAAGGGACGAGCTGCAGCACCGCCAGGGATAGACTGCAGGACAGGCGTATCCACCTCTAGATAGCCACGTGCATTGAAGAAGTTGCGCATCGACTGGAAGATCTTCGTACGCTTCATAAAGATGCCCTTCACCTCCTCATTGACTATCAAATCTACGTAGCGACGACGGTAGCGCAGCTCTGGATCTGTAAAGCCATCGAAGACCTGATCATCCTTAGCCTTGACGATAGGAAGCGGACGTAGCGCCTTGCTCAGCAAGGTCAGTTCCTCAGCGTGTACCGAGATCTCGCCCGTCTGGGTGCGGAAGACAAAGCCCTTGACACCGACGATGTCACCAATGTCGAGGAGCTTCTTAAAGAGCTTGTTGTACAAGTCCTTATCCTCTCCTGGGCAGAGGTCATCGCGAGTTATATAAACCTGTATGCGTCCCGAGGCATCTTGTAGCTCCATAAAGGAGGCCTTGCCCATAATGCGTCGGCTCATGACACGACCAGCGATGCTCACCTCCCAGCGTGGTGCCTCATCTTGATATTGATCTTGTATCTCCTGAGCATGCGCTGTCACGACATACTCGGCTGCTGGATAAGGGTTGATGCCCATCTGACGTATCTCGTCTAGGCTGTTGCGACGTGCTATCTCCTGGTCACTAAGTTCTAGTAAGTGTAAGTCCATAACTGTAGTTAAGTATAAAAACGCTCCCACCCGCTGAGCATACAGCAATAATAAGTGGTAAATAGCCATCCCCTCCTACTCAGATCCGCTGGGAAGGGAAGATAGGCTCAAGCTAGCTGAGGTGTATCTGCAGTACACCCTCTGCAAAAGTACTCATTTTAGCCCTCACTACCAAAAGCTCCCCCCTAGACTCCGCAAATCTCATTACAAGCAAGCTCAATGGGCTGGCGAGTAATGAGATTTGCGGAGTCTAGTATTACCGACAAACGACCAATTTAGAATCAGTGGTCTATCGAATAGGGACAAAACACTAGATAGTTATAGGGAGCTAGTTCTTATTAGGTATGATCTCAAACTTCATACGCTGTCTCTCGAAGAAGATTCTGAGTGTAGCTTTGTCATTTGATATGGTTGCATAGACTATATCTTTATCCAACAAGTCATCATGCTCTACCAGTTTACTCCAAGTGCCATCGAAACCATTGAGCTTAGCCCACTCGTGGATTTGACTATCCGAGATTACTTCCTCCACACTTGAGATGGCACTAAAGATACCTGTTATCTTCTGATCTTCTATCCAGTAAAAGGCGCGACTGATATTGCTCTTGTCTGCTTGGTCAGCTTTTGTAGGGAAGTCAAGATAGGGCAAGCTTAGATCAGTAGGTATCTCTCGATAACCAGCCTCACGCTCGAAAGCAACAATCTGATCAGCCTGCTTACTCATCAGAGCTTCAAAAGATGGTAGATCCTTTGCACTAGCCACAAAGTCGTGAGCCTTGGCAACAGGAGCAGGAGGTGTCGGACGCATGATTGTCAAGCAAGTCTGGGTATTCCACTCACTATTTGGCCAATGCTGCAAGATGATAGACACATCCTCCTTTTTGTATTGATACGAAGTCTCGTCTCGGTAGGTCTCGATGAAGCCTAGCGCCTTAATTAGCTCTTGTATTCGGGGGCATTGGCTGATCGGCTCACGACAGAGTGCAATGATCACATCAGAGTCCAATAATAGGTTCTTGCCACCATAGCTAACAATCGGCACCACGTCAAGCGACAGATTAACATACGCTGGGAGCAAGTTGGGCGCTTCAGACTTGTCGTTATTCACATTGACACCGTCTTGTAGCTTGCGACCTAGGGCAGCCTCATAAGCCTCAAAGGGGGCCTTGTTGGTGTTGTAATCAAAGTTGATGAGTGGCATTTGCTCACGAGGCATCTGTTTTTCAACAAATCGGATGCTGTCAATCTCCTCAATGGGGATAAGCTGAGCTTCTTGCCCTTTGAGAAAGACCTTCAGGTGCGTAGGAGACTCTTGTGCTACAAGAGCAAATGCGGACACACAAAGTGCGCATAGGAGAGCAAAAGTTTTACGTGTCATAAAAGTTATAGTGGTTGATGAATATCCTAGTGAGCCTATGTAAAGAAACCAAGAAGAGTCACTCCAAGTCTCTTTTCACTAGCTAAGGTAGTATAAATTTTCATTCTGAGAGTTATTTAGTTTGGACTTTTATTGTGTACACATTCCCAAGATGTGCGCATTTTGATTGTATCTGTCTGATTTTGTCTACGATTACTTCAGCCCATCTCATCATATCCACGTGAAGAATCGCGAATCTCCACGTGGAGATAAAACATTCTCCACGTAGGCGAGAAATGAAACTTCGGAGGAATCAAATGATAAGTCCGAAGAATTTTTTCGCACCTACGTGGAGAATAAAAAACGACCACCGAGATATTTGGAAATTCTCACGTGGCTAATCGGCAGCAACCGCTTGATAATGATCCGACCTGACCGCAATTTCCAGTAGTAAGTGCAACACGAAGCGTATAAAAGCACCCACCCCTGGG
>URDQ01000028.1 GCA_900546675.1 uncultured Porphyromonas sp.
TTTATCAGAAGCTCGATGAAACCAATTCAGTTGCATTTGATAGTTGAATCTACAGATTCCCTCCGATCTCTAACATCTAATCTCTTTTTCGTACCTTTGGGTGAAAGTTGACTAGTTCCTATACGATATTTCTCAAACTTATGTCTAGCTCTATGACAACAGATAACAAAGTTCCTAACAACTCCTCGGAGTCGTCTACGGCCAAGTGTTGTGACCATATCTCTCCCGAAGACTTGACGCATAGTCGTACGAAGCACGGAGAGCCTGTATATAGAGTCTCCTTCTGGACGCCACGCACCTCCCTGATTACGCTGATTCTCATCTTGATGCTGATCATCGGCAAGCATGCCCTCCCCTATATGAGTGGCGTGCTGGGCGCCCTGACTATTTACGTCCTCCTGCGAGGTCAGATGAAGTGGCTCGTCGAGCGCAAGCATTGGGGGCGCAATTGGGCAGCATCGCTACTGACGATCGAGGCTATCTTTTTCTTCCTCATACCGCTTCTTGTGATTGTCTTGATGCTGATCGACCTCTTCTCGTCGTTTGACCCCGAGTCGCTCAATGTGCTGACGGTACAAGCGCAAGAGGTGATCAGAAATGTGGAGGAGCGCTTTGGCATAGAGCTATGGAGTAATGAAAACATACAGAAGCTGACAAGCTTCTCGACCACGCTCGTAAAGGGTCTGCTGCAGGGGATGTCTTCGTTCTTCCTGAATGCCTTTGTCATCCTCTTTCTCCTCTACTTTATGCTACGCGGTTATGACCAGTTTGAGGCTGCGGTGGAGGAGCTACTACCCTTTACCGAGTGCAATAAGCAGACGGTCTCCAATGAGACCATCAGCATCGTCAAGAGCAATGCCATCGGCATCCCGCTCTTGGCTCTAGTGCAGGGAGTCTTTGCGTACATCGGCTATCTGATCTTTGGTGTAAATAATGCGCTACTCTTTGCGGTGCTGACGACCTTTACAACGATCATCCCAGTGCTTGGTACGATGATCGTATGGATCCCGATAGCAGTCGTCATGGGGATCAATGGGGACTGGCTCAATGCGATCCTCCTAGCGCTATACGGCTTTATCGTCATCGGGGGTGTGGACAATGTGGCTCGCCTACTCCTACAGAAGCAGATGGCCAATATTCACCCGCTGATCACGATCTTCGGAGTCTTCATCGGTCTCTCGCTCTTTGGCTTCTGGGGCGTCATCTTCGGGCCACTGATCCTCTCCCTGATCGTACTCTTTATCAATCTCTATCGTCACGACTTCGTACCAGGCTCGAAGGCTAAGCCGACCGCCTCTACAGAGCTTCAGGAGAAAAAGTCTCTCGAGCGTCTCACCAAAATTGTACAGAACAACGGGTTCTCAGCGCTGACCAAGTCTGAGCAGGAGCGCTACAAGGAGGCGCACACAGACGATGATAACCCTAAGACAGATGAGTGACAACTTCATAGTATCAGCGCGTAAGTACCGCCCGCAGACTTTTGATGAGATGCTCGGGCAGGAGGCTATATGCCTCACGCTCAAGAGTGCTATCAAGCAGGGTAAGATAGCTCATGCGTACCTTTTCTGTGGCCCTCGTGGTGTGGGCAAAACGTCTGCAGCACGTATCCTAGCTCGCACGATCAACTGTGAGCAGCTCACCCCCGAGGGGGAGGCATGTGGCGTATGCCCCAACTGTCAGGCAGCGCTACATCAGCGAGCCTTCAACATATACGAGCTAGATGCTGCCTCCAACAACTCGGTCGACGATATACGTCGTCTCAACGAGGATGTCTACATACGTCCGCAGCAAGGCAAGTACAAGGTTTACATCATCGATGAGGTGCATATGCTCTCATCGGGTGCGTTCAATGCTTTTCTCAAAACGCTTGAGGAGCCACCGGGCTATGTGGTCTTTATCCTAGCGACAACTGAAAAGGACAAAGTCCTCCCGACGATCCTCTCGCGCTGTCAGGTGTATGACTTCAAGCCGATACCGCCAGAGCAGATTGCTGAGCAGCTACGACGTGTGGCTGATGCCGAGGGGTTGCAGTACGATCCACGCTCATTCGACACGATAGCGCGGATTGCTGACGGAGGTATGCGCGATGCGCTCTCGCTCTTTGACCGCTTGGCTAGTACAGCGCAAGACGGAGTCATCTCCTACGGGCAGACATTGCAGACGCTCAACATACTGGACGACGAGTACTACTTTTACTTCACTACTTACCTATATAGTGGTGACTACAAGCGTACGCTCTTACTCCTCGATGAGCTCCTCGGCAAAGGGGTCGCTATGCGACAACTGATCATCGGACTGGCGGACTTTATGCGCAATCTGCTGGTGGCACGGACTCCAGAGACGGCGCAGCTCTTCCCCTATACGGGCGTTCATGCAGAGCGGTTTACGACGCTAGCGCAGCAGATCCATCCGCTCTTTCTCTATAAGTCTATCTCTAAGTTGGTCGCCTGCGAGCGCAACTACCGCTCATCGCAAGCTAAGCGTCTCCTCGTCGAGCTGACACTGATGGGTATCTCGGAGATGTGTGGAGCGTTTAAGAATGCTACGGTCGCTCCTGCGACGACAGTGGCAGCGCCTAGTCAGCCTGCAGCGACTACTACCCCGACTGCCCCAGCGACTACAGCGCCACAAGAGAGTAGTGTGCAGACCCCGCAAGCGACCTATCAGACAACGCCTACGCCCAGCGAAAAAAAAAAGAGTCCGCAGCTAGCGACTAGTCAGCCGAAGCAATACACCCCTAGAGGCTCCTCCCTACGTATATCTGCACTCAAGCGTCAAGCAGAGGAGACGCTCACGGCACAGCAAGCCTCTGCCACTCAGGCGGACGACGACTCAGATGCCTCTAAGTCTGCCCAGCGTGACGAGCCAGTCACACCCGACGAACTGCTCAAGTGGTGGCTCACCTTTGCTGATGAGGAGCTCACGGACGATGCCTACCTCTCACAGCTACTCCACACGGTGACGCCTGAGCTACAACCGCCTCATAGGCTCAAAGTCTCTCTGGTGAGCAACATACAGCTAGAGTCGTTCGAGCGGGTCGAGCGTGCGTTGCTGCGCTATCTCAAGGCTAAGCTACACAACGATCACCTCACGCTGGCAAAAGAGGTCGCAGCTGTCGAGCAGGCGCAGCACGCCTCGACAGCGCAGGAGCGTGCGGCTTACTATGTGGAGAACTTCAAAGAGGTGGCTTATCTGACGAAGACGCTCGACCTACGCATCAAGTGATGCCCCCCCACTACGAATAGAATGTTTTAGCCAAACGAGATGAAGTGTAAATAGACGCACTCAAGTCTCAAGACGCTTTTGGGGTAGGAGGGAGCGTTTCTCACGTGAAGATTTGCAGATCTCCACGTGGGAAAAGAAAAATCCCCACGTAGGCGAGAAATAAAACTTCGGAAGAATGAAATCACAAGTCCGAAGAGTTTTCCCTCATCTCACGGGATAATCAGAGATTGCTGCCAAGGAATTTCCGATTTCCTCTACGGGAATTAGCCAGCACTTTCGAAGGAAAAAGCTTCAGATTTGTGCAGGGTAGATGAGAGATGTCCAGTTTTTTCACTACCTTAGTAGACCGTATACGATTACTCACTTCAAATAAACAGAAGATTATCTCATGAATCGCGAGCAAATCATAGCACAAATACGAGCCAAGCGGAGCTATCTCTGCGTGGGTCTCGATCCAGATATACAGAAGTTGCCTCCACACCTGCTGAAGGGGGATAATCCTATTCTGGACTTTAACAAAGCGATCATCGATGCCACTGCACAGTACGCTATCGCCTTTAAGCTCAACCTAGCTTTCTATGAAACGCTGGGAGCCTTCGGTATGCAGGTCTTTGGCGATACGGTGGACTACATACGTCAGAATTATCCTGAGCAGCTGATTATAGCCGATGCTAAGCGTGGCGACATAGGCAATACGAGCAAGATGTATGCGCGTGCCTTCTATGAGAACTTTAAGGTTGATGCGCTCACCGTGGCGCCCTATATGGGTAGCGATAGCGTGCTACCTTTCCTAGAGTATAGCGACAAGTGGGTGATCCTACTTGCCTTGACGAGCAATCAGGGTGCGCAGGACTTTCAGATGCTCCATACGGGCGAGGAAACTTGCCTCTTCGAGCAGGTACTCAAGACAGCTCTGAGCTGGGAGGGTGCGGATCATATTATGTTTGTCGTGGGTGCTACGCAGAGCAATCTGATGGAGCGTGTGCGGGCGGTGTCTCCTAATGCGTTCCTCCTCGTGCCGGGCGTAGGTGCGCAGGGCGGTAGCCTAGAGGCGGTCGCAGAGCATGCGATGACGAGCGACTGCGGACTGATCGTCAATAGTTCGCGAGGTATCATCTACGCTGGCAATGACGAGCGCTTTGCCTCAGCTGCAGCGCAGGCTGCCTCGGACCTAGCACGCCAGATGGAGCAGACGCTCATAGACAAGGGTATCATAGACTAATATATATAAGGTAGATGTACACAGTTGCAGACATTGCCAAGCTAATCGGTGGTACGATAGAAGGTGACGGCACGGCTCAGCTACAAGGCTTCGCAGGCATCGAGCAGGCGAAGGCGGGGGACTTGAGTTTCCTAGCTAATATGAAGTATGAGCCTTACCTCTACACGACACACGCCTCAGCGGTACTCGTCGACGAGCGATTTGCTCCCACACAGCCCTGCTCCACGACGTTGATCCGTGTGGCAAACCCTTACGAGACGCTCTCACAGCTGATGCGACTCTACGTCTCTCAGCAGGAGCCTCACTGGACGGGTGTCCACCCGACGGCTATCATAGACCCTTCGGTAGAGATACCTAAGGAGTGCATCATCGGTCCGTACGTCTGTATCGAAGCGGATGTCAAGCTGGGCGAGCAGGTCGTCATCTCGGCACACTGCGTCATCGGAGCCAACAGCTCTATCGGTGACCACACGACACTCTACCCACGGGTCACGCTCTACTCGGATAGTATCATCGGGCATCACTGCCGTATCCATACGGGTACGGTGATCGGTGCCGACGGCTTTGGCTTTGCCCCTACGGATCATGGCTATGACAAGATCCCGCAGATAGGACATGTGGAGATAGGAGACTATGTGGAGATAGGGGCGAATAGTTGCATCGATCGCGCTACGATGGGTGTGACGCGTATCGCTTCGGGAGTTAAGATCGACAACCTCGTACAGATAGGACACAACTGTACAGTCGATGAGCATACCGTCATCGCAGCCCAAGCGGGACTAGCTGGATCGGCACACATCAAGGAGTGGTGTCAGCTAGGCGGTCAGGTGGGCATAGCAGGTCACCTCACCGTGGGCGATCACTCGCAGCTCGGTGGCCAGACGGGCGTACTAGGCGACCTCCAGCCACACAGCGTCGTGATGGGTGCTCCCGCTATGCCTGTGGGCAAGGCGCTCCGAGCCTTTGCCACGCTTCCTAAGCTCCCTGAGCTGATGCGCCGTGTAGACAAGCTCGAAGAGCAAGCCTCCTCGGAGGCTAAATAGACACATTTGTAAAAGCAGACACACTCACGTTATGAATCAGTACACACTCGCTACGACACTCACCTTCCAAGGTGTAGGCCTTCACACGGGAGCCAACCGCACCTTGACCCTTTCACCGGCGGACCCCCACAGTGGTTACCAAATTTGTCGCTCCGACCTCGAGGGTCACCCCGTGATACCCGCTTATGCGGACTATGTCACGACAACGCAGCGTGCTACTCGTATAGAGCGTGGCGCTGTACAGGTCTCTACACTCGAGCATTGCCTCAGCGCACTCTATGCGCTCGGTGTAGACAACTGCCTCATCACGGTAGATGGTGACGAAGCACCTATACTAGATGGCTCGGCACAGCCTTATGTGCAGGCAATCCAAGAGGCAGGGCTTAAGGAGCAGTCTGCTGTTCGTGAGGTCTTTGTGGTGCGTAAGCCTATCGAGGTGAGAGATGAGGAGACGGGAGCTTCCATTCTCCTACTTCCCTCGGATCAGCTTGGTGTAGAGGCGCACTTGAGCTTTGCCTCCCCACTGCTGAGCAACCAATACGCTTCGCTGCGTGACCTGAGTCACTATAGCGAGGAGGTGGCTGAGGCACGCTCCTTCGTCTTCGTACGAGAGATACTGCCTCTCCTTAGCCAAGGCTTGATCAAGGGCGGAGACCTAGCCAATGCGATGGTGATCAACGATGAGCCACTCGCTGAAGGTGATGCTAAGGCGCTGGCAGAGGCTCTGCATCGTCCTGTCGCTGAGGTGAATCAGCTAGGTGTGATCAACCCGAAGGAGGGCATAACCAACGAGCCTGCACGCCACAAGATCCTAGACATCCTAGGCGATCTAGCCCTCGCAGGCATCTTCGTACAGGGACATATCATAGCGACCAAGCCTGGTCATAAGATTAATAATAAGCTGGCACGGGCGATCCGCAAGGAGATCAAGGGTATGGAGACACAGCCTCCCGTTTACGATCCCAATGCGACACCTGTGCTCGATCTGAACCAGATCAAAGGTCTCCTCCCCCACCGCTATCCCTTCCTCCTGGTGGACAAGGTGATCCATCTAGACAAGGATCATATCGTGGGGGTTAAGAATGTGAGCTTCAACGAGACCTTCTTCCTCGGACACTTTCCCACAGAGCCTGTTATGCCAGGCGTGCTCATCGTCGAGGCGATGGCGCAGACGGCTGGACTACTCGTACTCAGTGGCATAGAAGACCCCGAGCGCTACTCGACCTACTTCTTGACGATCAACAATGTGAAGTTTAGAAACAAGGTGGTGCCAGGCGATACGCTCCTCTTTAAGGTGATGCTCACCAGTGAGGTGCGTCGTGGCTTGGCTAGTGTCAGAGGATTGACCTTCGTGGGTAGTCAGTTGGTTTGTGAGGCTGACTTTATGGCCCAAATAGTAAAGAATAAGGAGTAAACAATCATATCCACTATATGGCTCAAACGCTTATATCTCCTCTGGCTCAGATAGATCCTGAAGCACAGATAGGAGCTGAGGTGACGATCGGACCTTTTGTCACCATCGAGGCCAATACGGTCGTCGGTGACCGCACGGTCCTAGACCAAGGCTGCATGATACGCAGCGGAGCGCGCATCGGTAGCGACTGTCACATACATCCCTACGCTGTCATAGCTGGGATACCGCAAGACCTTAAGTTCAAAGGGGAAGAGACGACCGCTGTCATCGGTGACCATACGACCATACGAGAGTTCGCTACGGTCAATCGTGGTACCGCCTCGCGTGGCACGACAGTCATCGGTAGTAACTGCCTCATCATGGCTTACTCACACGTAGCACATGACTGCATCCTCAAGGATCACATTATCCTAGGCAATGCGACACAGCTCGCTGGGGAGGTCGAGATAGACGACTACGCTATCCTCAGCGGTGCCGTGCTGGTGCATCAGTTCGTACGCATCTCGCAGCATGTGATGATACAGGGAGGATCTAAGGTAACTAAAGACATACCGCCCTACTGTCTCGTGGGGCGTGATCCGATCGTTTACTGTGGCATCAATATTGTAGGGCTACGTCGCAGAGGCTTCACCAATGAGCAGATCTTCCTGATCAACGACATCTACCGCACACTGTATCAGGGGGGACTCAACAATAGCGAGGCGCTCGTAGAGATACAGAGTCGCTATCCACAGGGCTACGAGCGAGACCTGATCTACAACTTCATCAGCGACAGCAAGCGTGGCATCGTAAGGGGGTCTATGGATTAGCTTGAGACAAAAGCTCTCAGAGACCATAGCTATGTAGCAATCAACCAACTAAACAGACCAGCTGAAACAATGAAAAAGATACTCGTCGGACGCCAATGGGGCAGCACGGATAGTTATATCCTCGAGCGTGATCATCTCTCCATCCACGACCTTGTGGAGCGTGTCGCTCAGCGCTTTGTCGCGGAGCTCAGGAGTATCTCAGACCTGCCACAAGGCATCGTCTATGTCTTTGCTGGTCCTGGCAACAACGGAGCAGATGGCCTAGCTATCGCACGGCGCTTACTGCAGGAGGGACACCGAGTACACTGCTACCTCTTTTGCAAGCAAGAGGAGGAGCTCTCGGAGGCTTGTGCTTGGCAACAGACGAAACTTCAGGAGTTTCACCCAGACGCTCTGACCATTGTCGCAGATGAGTTTCAGCCCCCGCTCTTGACCGCTCAGACGCTCGTCATCGATGCGCTCTTTGGCACAGGACTCTCGCGTCCTCTAGAGGGAGGCTTTGCCGTGCTGGTAGATCAGCTCATCAATGCTTCGCCAGCCACCGTCATCGCTGTAGACATCCCCTCGGGACTCTATGACAAGGACAATAGCGAAAACAACCTCCAGGCGATCATCAAGGCGGACTACACCCTCACCTGCGAAAGCCCCAAGATAGCCCTACTACTATCGGACAATGAGTGCTACACAGGCTCACTGCGCCTTCTCTCGCTCAGTCTCAATATGGACGATGACCCCGCCATACAGACGGACTACTACCTCTACGCACCGCAGGATGCCCGCAGAGCCTTGAAGCCACTCTCGCACTTTGCACACAAAGGAACACAGGGCCATGCGCTCCTCATCGCAGGCTCCGAGGCGATGGCGGGAGCAGCGATGCTGGCTGGTATGGGCGCTATGCGATCGGGACTGGGCAAGCTCACGATGCATCTACCTAGCTCACTGGTTCAGCTTGCGAACACGCTCCTTCCGGAGGCTCTTGTGGAGAAGGACAAAGAGGAGACTATCGTTGGTACTCTTTCCAAAGAGTTACACAGCTATCAAGCTATCGCCATGGGGCCTGGCATTGGCACAGCACCGATCACACTGCATCTCTTGGAGCATCTGCTACAAAACATACAGCCCGCCACACCGCTACTACTTGATGCCGATGCGCTCAACCTCCTAGCACTCCACCCCGAGCTGCTGAGCGTCCTGCCTAAGGATACCATACTCACGCCACATCCAGGCGAGCTGGACCGCATCACTGGAAGTTCTCTCGATGATCATCACCGCCTGACGAAAGCGCAGGAGCTAGCTATGGAGCAAGAGATTATCATCGTACTCAAGGGGGCTAACACTGCCACCTGCCTGCCCACGGGCGAGGTTATCTTCAACAGCTCAGGCACACCAGCCCTCGCCACTGCGGGTAGTGGCGATGTCCTCACGGGCATCATCCTCTCGCTCTTAGCACAAGGCTACGCACCAGCCGAGGCAGCACCGCTAGGCGTCTACATTCATGGCTTGACAGCCAATCATTATGGCGAGCGACACTCGCCACGTGGTATGATAGCCCGCGATATAGCAGAGATGCTGCCCGCTGTCCTCAAGATGGTCGAGCAGTAACGCCACTCCTATTATTATATAGTACCGCATAGTTATGAAGCATCTTCGGTACCTATGTCTCTTACTACTCTCGGCACTGCTCTGTACACTCGTGAGCTTGCCTAGTTGCTCCAAGCGCAAGAAGCCCGAAGAGCTACTACAAGAGGCGATCGTACAGCAGTATCAGAGCGTTGGCAAGCTGCTTCTTACGGAGACGACCCTCCAGAAGGCGGTCACCCTACAAGATCCCAAGATCTCCTTTTACGATATTGATAGCTTCAAGGACTTCGCCACATGGCTGGGCAACCAAACGAAGGTTGGCAATCGTGTCGGCATCTACTCCTTTAATGCGACACTGGTGAGCTATACCGACTTGACAGGCTTCTCGGCAGACGATGTGAGCTACGACAGCGACAAGCAGCAGCTCACCGTCTACATATCTCCTATACAGGTGGAGCTACGAGGGCGAGACTTCACGCTAAGAACCGAGTACGAGTACGTCGCCCCCCTGCGAGATGCTATCACCCCGCAGGATCGTGCCCGTGTCAAGAATCGAGCCTACCAAGTGCTCCAGCAGGAGATCGCTACCAATGATCAGCTCGTCGCTCAGATACGACAGCGCTCTATCGAGAAGCTCCGCCGATGGCTCACGCAGCTCCTCCTCTCCTACGAGCTCCCCCCCACGGTCGTCATTGTAGAGCGTGGCTCAGCACTCGCACAGCCCAGCACTCACTTCTCATCACCACAGTAGCTTCTCAATCCTATGGGCAAATGGCTTAAGCGCATTCCTTATATACTCCTAGCGATACTGCTTCTAGTCGGTATCGTCCTCCTGTGGCGTAGCTGTTCCAAGAATAAGAGCGAGGACTACAGCGATGTCGTTACGCACGCTATGACCGTTCGCTCGATCGAGGAGGTACTCAAGCTCTCTACAGGCGAGTGCTATCAGGAGATTCCTATGGTCGACACGATCGATGGTATGGTGCTGGCATACGTCATACAGGCTCGCACCTATATAGACTTCGACATAGACCAGCTTCCCACGCATCTGCAGGGCGACACGCTCTATGTACAGCTCCCTCCAGAAGAGGTCACCCCTCACGAGCTAGGCTACACCGTGATCGATGTACATCCGCTACGTCAAGGCTTTACCACGAAGACACTCACCGCAGAGCAAGAGAATAGGGCCAAGCGACGCATCCCGCAGCGGCTCATCAACGAAGTGTACCGCTCAGGCTACATCCGCAATGCACGACAACAAGCACGCGAAGAGTTGGCACGCTTTCTCTCCATCGCTCACCCTACGGTCATCGTCGTAGACCGCTATCCCGATGGGGTGCGAGGAGCCTTCTTTGCGGATACGGTTTACCTAGACCATCGCACGCTGTAAGAGGGGCTAATTCTTGTAAGATGTGGAACTTGTGCAGAACGAATTGCTGTAATCTGCATTAGTTTTTGTAACTTTGGACGATTTTATCGAGGTATAAGACAATAGAACTAAGTAATCAGACGATTTTTATGATCAATCCGGTCAACAAGACAATCACCCTACCCGATGGTCGCACGATCACCATCGAGACGGGTAAGCTTGCTAAGCAAGCCGACGGTGCTGTCACCGTCACCATGGGCTCTACCGTACTACTCGCAGCTGTAACTGCTGCCAAAGAGGCTAAGCCCGATGTAGACTTTATGCCACTACAGGTAGAGTACAAAGAGAAGTTTTCAGCCATAGGTCGCTTCCCCGGAGGCTTCACACGCCGTGAGGGACGCGCCTCAGACTATGAGATATTAACTTGTCGCCTAGTGGACCGCGCACTGCGTCCACTCTTCCCCGATGACTACCACGCAGAGGTTTATGTAAACATTATCCTCTTCTCTTCTGATGGTGTCGATATGCCTGACGCACTCGCTGGGCTAGCAGCTTCGGCAGCTCTAGCGGTCTCTGACATTCCTTTCGGAGGTCCTATCAGTGAGGTACGTGTAGCACGCATCGATGGGGAGTTTGTCATCAATCCTACCTTCGAGCAGCTAGAGCGTGCCGACATTGACCTGATGGTCGCAGCTACGCTCGACAACATTATGATGGTCGAGGGCGAGATGGAAGAGGTCCAAGAGGAGGATATGCTCGAGGCTATCAAGGTAGCTCACGAGGCTATCAAGGTACAGTGCCAGGCTCAGCTAGAGCTCTCGGAGGCTGTCGGTAAGATGGTCAAGCGTGAGTACCCCGCTGAGGAGCAAGACGAGGAGCTACGTGAGCGTATGCAGCGTGAGCTCTACGACAAGATCTACAAGGTGGCTACGGCTGGTACCGACAAGCACGCTCGTGGCGATGCCTTTGAGGCAATCGTTGAGGAGTTCAAGGCGCAGTTTACCGAAGAGGAGCTCGAGGAGAAGGGTATGATCATCGACCGCTACTACCACGATATGGAGAAGGCGGCTATGCGTCGTATGATCCTCGACGAGGGCAAGCGTCTCGATGGTCGTCGCACCGATGAGATACGTCCTATCTGGATCGAGACGGACTGCCTACCAGGTCCTCACGGGTCGGCTATCTTCACACGTGGTGAGACACAGTCTCTCTCTACGGTGACGCTCGGCACCAAGAGCGATGAGAAGCTAGTCGACGATGTACTCAACTACGGCAAGGAGCGCTTCCTCCTGCACTATAACTTTCCACCCTTCTCTACAGGCGAGGCAAAAGCTTCGCGCGGCATCAGCCGTCGTGAGATCGGTCACGGTAACCTAGCACACCGTGCGCTGAAGCGCATGATCCCCGAGGACTACCCCTACGTGATCCGTGTGATGAGTGATATCCTTGAGTCCAACGGATCCTCCTCTATGGCAACGGTCTGCGCTGGTACGCTCGCACTGCGTGATGCGGGTGTTCAGATGAAGAAGCCGGTCTCGGGTATCGCTATGGGTCTCATCAGCGAGAACAAGGGTACCAACTACGCTATCCTCTCCGACATCCTTGGCGACGAGGATCACCTCGGCGATATGGACTTTAAGGTGACAGGTACGCGTGACGGTATCACCGCTACGCAGATGGACATCAAGGTCGATGGTCTGAGCTATGAGATCTTAGCAAAAGCTTTGGCACAGGCTAAGGCTGGTCGTATGCACATCCTAGACAAGATCGAGGAAGCACAGCCCGAGGCTCGTCCTGATATGAAGCCTCATGCACCACGCATTGAGACGCTCCGCATCGGCAAGGAGTTCATCGGAGCTGTCATTGGCCCGGGCGGTAAGATCATCCAGGGCATTCAGGAGCAGAGTGGTGCCACGGTCAACATCGAAGAGGTGGACAACTATGGTATCGTCGAGATCAGTAGCTCCAACAAGGAGTCTCTCGATGCAGCTCTAGCTATGGTACGTGGCATCGTCGCCACCCCCGAGGTGGGCGAGGTCTACAAGGGTACCGTCTCCTCCGTGATGCCTTACGGTTGCTTCGTACAGTTTATGCCAGGCAAGGATGGACTGCTTCACATCAGCGAGATCGACTGGAAGCGCTTTGCCACGATCGAGGATACAGGTCTCAAGGAGGGCGACACGATCGATGTCAAGCTCATCGAGATCGACCCCAAGACGGGCAAGTTCAGCCTATCTCACAAGGCACTCCTACCTAAGCCCGAGGGCTATGTAGAGCCTGAGCGTCGTCCACGCCGTGAGCGCCGTGACGATGGCGAGCGCCGTGAGCGCCGTCCCCGTCGTGAGCGTCATGACGACTAGACGATAATAGCTAGAGTTGCTGTGTCTCCACACACAGCGCTCTACTAAGACTAAATATAGGGAGTCACCAATCACAAGATTCTTTCGCTACCTCTGCTGTGAGCATGTTATGAGCGGGAGTTGTGGTTGGTGACTTCTTTTTCTATAACTTTGCAGCGGATTAGACCAGCAAGTTCGTATGCCAACCCCTTCGACAGGAACCAAACCAAACTATCTTGGGCCTTTTATAACTATGGTGATCATGATGACCGTCATCGGCTTCATCACGAGCATCAATCAGCAGTTTCAAGCACCCATCCAGAGCGCCTATCTACACTCTGCAGGTGGGTGGACCAATAGCTTTACGACGCTACTCATCTTCGCCTTCTTCCTCTCGTACCTCGTGCTAGGACCTACCTCGTCACGCTTTGTCGAGCGACATGGCTACAAGATGACCATCGTCAGAGGGTTGCTATTGTTGGCTGGAGGTATCCTACTCTTTGTCCTCTCGGCACTGCTCTTTATGCACACCTCGCTGTGGATCACGCTCTCCGAGACCGTGCAGCTACCTGTGAGCTATCTGATCTTCCTCCTCGGCTCCTTCGTCTGTGGAGCGGGGATCACATTTATGCAGTCATCGGTCAATCCTTATCTCATCGCTTGTACTGTCCCTGGCACCTCTGCTGTACAGCGACAAAACATCGGTGGCGTAGGCAACTCGACGATGACTATGCTAGCTCCACTCTTTGTGTCGATGGTTATCTTCGGCGGAGTGGAGGATCTGAAGGATGTACAGATCCAAGAGGTGATCGTGCCGATGATCATCTTGATGGGTGTCGTACTCATCCTCTCCTACGTAGTCAAGCGACTCCACGTACCGCATATCGAGGGGACGACCAGCAGTGAAGATGCCCAGGTAAGCTTCAAGACCGTGTGGAGCATACGACGTGTGCGACTCGGTTGCATAGCGCTCTTCTGCTATGTCGGCGTCGAAGTCTGCATCGGTGCCAACATCATCCTATATGGGCAAAACGACCTTGCGCTGAGCTATAACACCGTCGCTCTCTACGCTACACTCTACTGGGCAGCGATGCTGGCAGGACGCTTCATCAGTAGCTTCTTAAGCCGTGTCTCCGACCGCACATTGTTGTGGACCACCACGCTCCTCTCCGCTATCCTCATCTTGATCGCTGTCGTGACCAATGAGCCTTACTGGCTCATCGCTGTAGGACTATGTCACTCGGTCATGTGGGGCGCTATCTATTCGCTAGCACTCAAGGAGCTAGGTAGCCTAGCCACGAGAGCCTCAGGCGTACTCCTGATGGGACTCATCGGAGGTGCACTCTTACCATTCTTACAGAGCTTGTTAGCAGACCTCCTCGGAGGGTACCACTACACCTGGCTACTCGTCGTAGCTGGAGAGCTATACATGCTTTACTACGCTTTGGTCGGCTCTCGCTTCGAGAGTGGCAAAGCGTAATCAATCAGGATCTATTCACTTTAATCAATCATATGAATATGAAAAAGTTTATGCTAATCGTAGCTGCTGGTCTAGCACTAGTAGCTTGCAACACGGAGAAGAAGGACGCAACTACTACTGTAGACTCTACCGCTATTGTCGCAGAGGCTCCTGTAGTTGCTGAGCCTGAGGTCTTCAACTACGCTACGGCTGATGGCAAGCAGCACTTTGAGCTGACCGTCACAGGCGAGAATCGTGAGAACGCAACGCTCAAGGATATCGAGGGCAATGTCGTCTACGAGATGAAGAACGCTGTTAGCGCTGATGGTGCTAAGTGGGAAAACGAAGAGGGCGTCTACTTCTGGACGAAGGGTGATGCTTTCTACTTCGGCAAGGGCGAGGAGCAACTCTGTGAGGGTACTCTAGTCGTCGAGGCTCCCGCTGAGGAGGCTGCTGTCGTTGCTGAGTAATTGCAGCTAAGACTACATATCATGCGAAGGCAAGCTAGTGACCGCATTAGCTCGTCTTCGCATGACTCTATATATTAGTATCACCGATCGACCTATGCTATGGCGACTCCTCTCCAGCGCTGGTGGACTTCGTTAGGACATAGCGTCCACTCGCCGACCGCCTTCCGGCTTATCACCTTAGTGCTAGACCAGCGTGGTGTAGCGTACTACCCTGAGCATCTAGAGGAGCTACCCGAGGGTACCGACCTCCTAGACCGCCAGCAGAAGCAACTAGCTCTCCAGCTACTCAACCAGTGGCCCCTCACGCAGCTCGTCACGCAGTACGACAAGACACTAGCCTACGATCGCACACTCATCTTATGGCAAGGCGCACCACTAGCAGAGATGCCGTGGGGGAGTGGCTCGATCCTTTGGCATATAGGAAGTAAAGTGCCAAAAACATTTCGCCAGAGAGAGGCTGGTATGATGATCGACTATGCGGGCGGACAACTACTCTTCCTAGATCGCAAGTTGCCTCGCCAAGACTTCTGGACACGTATCAGACATTAACCCTATTACCTACTCAAACAAGCTACAACTATGAAGAAAAGCCCCGTATATACCCGCCGTGGCGATGACGGCACCACTGGACTCGTAGGTGGTACACGCATCTCCAAGGGACACATACGCCTCGAGTGCTACGGCACTATCGATGAGCTCAACAGCCATATCGGCGTCCTCCTCGCTGAGGAGCTGACAGACGAGACGCACGACTTCCTCCTGCGTCTGCAGCATATACTCTTTAACGTGGCTGGCAGTCTAGCCACACCGCCCGATCAGGAGGAGTACCTCGCAGCGATGCAGATAGACCCGACAGACATTGAGAAGCTAGAGCACAAGATCGACGAACTAGACGCTACGCTCCCTCGTCTCCGGGAGTTCGTCCTCCCCTCTGGTGGACGCACAGCAGCACTCTGTCACGTCTGTCGCACCGTATGCCGTCGTGCTGAGCGCAACATCTACCGCCTCCGTGAGGAGAGCCGAGTGGATGACCTGATCGTTCGCTTTGTCAATCGCTTGAGCGACTACTTCTTCGTCCTCGCCCGCACAGAGGCGGTACGAACGCACGGATCGGAGGTCACTTGGAATCGAGGGTACAGTACCCTATAATGCCAACACTCCTTCAGTAGAAGAGTCCAATAGAAGCATCGGCTCATCTCGTTTGCGAGGTGAGCCGATGTTTTGTTTACTGCTCGTCGTAGAGCGATAAGGTGAGCGCTTCACCGTCCCAGCGAGCGTAAGAGTTGTAATGGATCCAGTCGCCGAGGATGATGCAGCGACGATCGTCCGGGAGCGAGAGATTGAGCAGCAGATGACGGTGACCATATATATAGTAGTCTATCTCGGGGTGCTGCGGGATCAGCTCTTTGGTGTACTGCACAAGCCACTCATCTCGCTCCACATTCATCTGCGGATTGTGACCAGGTCGTGACGGATCGTCGGCAGCTCGCATCTGTCGCAGGCGATTGCGGTAAGCCCATCGCTGAGCGAAGGCGACCGTCCAGCGAGGGTGGATTGCAGCATAGAGACAGCGTGCCAGTCGGCTCTCGAAAGTGCCAAAGAGCCACCGCTCCTTCTTGTATCGTAGGGCATACTCCCGATGTCCGTGCGACAGACGGAAGGTACGTCCTTTGAGCTGGCAGACGACCGTATCACGATGCACGATGACACCTAGCTCTTGGGTAAAGTAGTCGGTGAGCCAGAGGTCGTGGTTGCCCATAATGTAGTGCACCTCGACACCTCGCTCCACGAGATCTGCTAGAGCAGCGAGGAAGCGTACGGATCCCCTCGGCACGACATACTTGTAGTCAAACCAGTAGTCGAGCATATCGCCCAGCAGGTAGACCGCCTCGGCGTCGTCCGCTATGGAGCGTAGCCAGGCGACCAGTCGTAGTTCGGCACGCCTAGGATCGTCGTGGTAGGGCGACCCTAGGTGTGCATCAGAGAGAAAGTATATAGCTCCCATAAGTAGGGTGTCAGCAACGCTTTGCCCTAGAGGAAGCCCAGCTCCAGCTGAGCCTCTTCGGACATCATCGAGCTATCCCACGATGGGTCGAAGGTGAGCTCGATGTCACACCGCTTGACACCCTTGATGCTCTCGACCTTGATCTGTACATCTTGTAGGATAAAGTCTGCGGCCGGGCAATTGGGCGCCGTAAGTGTCATCGTGATCACCACCTTAGCCCCCTCCTCCTGTACATCCACATTGTAGATGAGACCTAGGTCGTAGATATTGACAGGGATCTCCGGGTCGTAGACGGTGCGGAGCATCTTGACGATCTGCTCCTCTAGTTGTAGTGTCTCCATAGGGGGTTACTTAACAAGGTTCATCTCGTCGAGCAGACGCTGACAGTGGCCATACTTGTCGACCAGCATAAGGAGGTAGCGAATGTCTAGGATAATGCTCCTCTGATAGTCTGGTAGGTACTCGATGTCGCCACCGACACCCTCCCAGTTGCGGTCGAAGTTGAGTCCGATCAGGCGCCCCTTGCTGTCGAAGACTGGGCTACCCGAGTTACCACCCGTCGTGTGGGTCGTAGCGCAGAAGTTGACCGGCATCTCGCCATTGGGTAGCGCATAGACACCGTAATCCTTCTGCTTGTAGATCTCCTTGATCTGGTCCGGTAGGGCAAACTCCCAGCTCGTGGGGTCTTCCTTTTCCATCACCCCCGTGAGGGTCGTCTGATGACCGTAGTAGACATTGTCACGAGGAGCGTAGCCACGCACATTACCATAGGTAAAGCGGAGCGTCAGGTTGGCATCGGGCCACACCTTGCGTGCGCCCTGCATATCCATCACACCACGCACGTAGTCTCTGTGAGCCAACTTGATCGGATCATCGTAGGCAGCCTGCTGCTCACGCATTTGGACAAAGAGATTGATGGTCGATACGGCAAACTGCGTCATCGGATCGTTCAGCAGTTGCTCACGTGAGGGAGTCTTAAGAAAAGCGTCGAAGCGTGCTGGATCAGCAAAGATCGAGCTGTCGAAGAGATGAGCCACATAAGCCTGTACCGAGTGATACTGAGCCACACCCTCACGAAGAGCATCGGGCCAGTGCGCCTCATCGATGCGCTCCGTGTAGCGCTGCAGGAGCACTGTTGCGACCTCCTTGTCGACCGTTGGGTCGTAGTCCTTATTATAGAAAGCAGCGTAGCCACTACGCAACTCGCTAAGGATCTCCTCACGCACCTTCGGGTCGCTCCACTGCTGGAGCTTCTTGCCATCAGCTAGCGGGATCTGTAGGAACTCGATCGGTGTCAGGATACCCTCCATAAGGTACCACTGCACACGACGTGCCTCCTGACGCGCAGCGACACAGTCAGCGATCGTCTGGATAGCTTTGGTCACCTCGGGGCGGTTGTTTGCCTTAGCCCATTGCGCCAGCTCATCTTGCTGCGCACGCTTGGTCGCCTGCAGATTGCGAGTACGGATCGCCCAGTTGGCACCTTGAGCGCGCTTGTAGCCGTTTTGCGAGTAAGCATACTTAGCAGCGTACTGTATGTTGACCTTCTCGTCAGCGAGCATACGACGCAGCATCACCTCCTGACGCAGACCACGCATCTCGATACGTATGTTGTTGTCTATCTCAGACCACTCGTCCACTTGTGCCTCTGTGAAGAAGTGATTGGTCGTACCGGGGAAGCCCATAATCAGCGCAAAGTCGTCACGCTGTACGCCTGAAGTAGAGACCGCAGCAAAGCGCTCTGGCTTGTACGGCACATTGTCGGCGCTGTAGTCGGCGGGGTTATTGTTCTTGTCCACATAGACACGGAATATGGAGAAGTCTCCCGTGTGTCGAGGCCACATCCAGTTGTCCGTGTCGGAGCCATACTTACCGATAGCGCTGGGCGGAGCTGCTACGAGACGCACATCGGTAAAGACCTTCTTGGTAAAGAGGTAGTAGCGGTTACCCCCATAGAAAGGCTTCAGCTCGTAACGAATGCTAGGCTGCTTCATTGCCTCCTCGCCAACAATCGCAGGGATCATCTTGGTGAGTGTCGCAATGGAGAATGCTGCCATCGGATCCTCCTTGTAGGGAGACTCTTTGAGCAGCTTATTCACCTGATCGGTCACGTTGGTGATCTTATCGATCGAGATCACCTCCAGCCCAGGACAGGGCAGCTCCTCACGCATCGACTGCGTCCAAATGCCATCACGCAGGTAGTTGTGCTCTACGGCTGAGTGGCTCTGTATCTGATCGTAGCCACAGTGGTGGTTGGTCAAAACGAGTCCTTGCTCCGAGACGAAGACGCCTGAGCAGCCCCCGTCAAACATCACGACCGCCCTCTGCAAGCAAGGGCCATCGGGATTGTATATCTCCTCCACAGGGATCTGTAGCCCCTTAGCTTGGAGTTCGTCAGCTTGGTCAGCCATCTGCTCTAGTAGCCACATACCTCCGTCGGCCAGTGCCACGGCCGAGAGAGAGAGACTGGTGAGCAGGAGCAGGAGTACTCTTCTTAGGTGAGTTGTCATAGGTAGTTATCTTTATATAGTGTATTACATTGATTCTCTTAAGTAGAGCCTGTTGACTTTTGCAACAGTCTCAGGTGGTGGGTGGTGGCGCCAGCTCTTGCGCTAGCATCGCATTGTAGTAGCGCGGGTCGCCCGTCACCTCACGCCCCAGCCAAGAGGGTAGCGCAGGACGGTCTGTGGGACTCGTTAGCTCGACCTCTGCTATGACCAAGCCTTCTAGTCGCCCGCCAAAGCGGTCTACCTCCCACACGAAACCGCCAAAAGGCACGTAGTAGCGTACCTTCTCGAGGCTACTGCTAGCACACTGGCGCAGCATCTCCTCAGCATCAGCGACAGGGATCGGGTACTCCCACTCGGAGCGGATCAGTCCGTCAGCAGTGGAGCCCCCCTTAATGGTGAGTCGCGCCTCATCGTCGATGATGCGCACCCGCACGGTCACCCGTCCGTCTGCTGTCAGATAGCCCTGACGGATATGGTGGTGGTGAGACGCCTCTCGGAGGTAGTCCTCACGACCGACCAGGTACTTGCGCTCGATCTCTAGCACGATGTGTCGTTACTTTGCTGAGATAGTGACTTCGATAGCACCCATCGGGAAGCCATCGAACGTGACGTCTCGATACTGCACCATCGGGTAGTCCTGCTCGATGCGGTTGATGATCAGCTGGTGCAGGACACCCTGACCAGCTCCATGGATGAAGACTACCTTACTGCCACGACGATCGAGTCGCTTGTCTAGCTCACGGCGGAAGTTCTTCAGCTGATAGAGCAGCACCTCGTGTGGAGTCATCCCCGTAGTGTTCGGGAGGATACGCTCCGCCTCTAGCCCGACCTTTTCGATCGTTTGCTCGGTTGCTGCGGGTGCAGCTTGTGGAGCTACTGGGGTGTCGGGGCGCTTGGACTCAGACTGAGGCTTAGCACTAGCCTTCTTAGTAGGCTTTTGTGAAGCTTTCTGTGTGCCTTTTTGTGCTACTGTCGCCTGCGCTGTACGCTCGATAGCTCGCTGTGGCAAGGCTCCCGATCGACTCGGTGCTGAGGCTGGCTCCTCGGTGGGAGCTGGGCGGGTGCCATCGTATGCCTCTAGGACTGGGATCACGAGAGCATCCTCGTCAAAGAAAGGATTCTCACGAAACGCGTGACGCTTCACCAATTTGACCACATCCATTCGCACCTGACGCTCTACAGGTGGCATAGAGCGATAGGTACGCTCAGGCTTGTAGGCGATAAATTGGAAGTGTGAGACGGCGTGATCGTTGATCTCCGATGCGTCAAACTCCTCGACCAGCACCCGCATATCTGGCTCTAGGACGCCCGCCGAGCGAAGCTTGTAGCCTCCCGCTGTGGTTGTCGTGCTATAAGTGAAGAGGAGATGATAGTTGCTCTCGTTGATCAGATAGGTCTCGTAGGGAGACTGTCCGAAGTGCTCGTACGATACGGGCAGATAGGCGACATGCACCTGTAGCTGCTCGCCTCCTGAGCGGTCAAACCAAGGACCCTTGGAGAGAGGCGCCACAAAGCTCAAGTCTTGCTCTGCGCTCTCGACTGGCTCTGGGGTGGCGGGAGTCGCCACGGGCGCACTGCTTTTAGGCTGTTGCGCTGTCGGCTCTTGTCGCTTCACTACGGGGGGCTTGTATGCTGGTACGAAAGTGTCGCGGCTGTCCACTACGACGCATTCATGTATCGGTGTGGGTAGCTCGAAGCCGTCGGGGCCCTCGACCCACGCCACGCCACGCTCGATGCGCTTGACGACACCACCGCCCGACGCGTTGAGGTAGCGGATGGTGTCTCCTACTTTTATATTCTGTGCCATTGCTTATTTCTGTTTTCTATGCGAAGATACCAAAAATAGCCCAATTCGCGTACCTCTTCATCTCACGAAAAATCCATTTCCTACGGAGGAAATTCAAATTCTCCACGTAGGGAATGAATATTCTCCACGTGGAGGCGAAATAAAACTTCGGAGGAATCAAATGAAACTTCGGAG
>URDQ01000029.1 GCA_900546675.1 uncultured Porphyromonas sp.
AGGGTGCGATCCATTTTTTGTAGGTATGAGTTGCATTTACTAATTGAATATACGCCTAAATCCTTTAACGCTCTAGAAGGAGATGTACCTCCCACACAAGCTCCACGGCACAGATTACCCTGTTTCTCCCGATCCCCACGTAGGAGTTTCCAAATCCCCACGTGGGGATCGCAGGTTACTTCAGCTTGAAGTAGCAGATGATCGGCTTGTGGTCGGAGATCTCTGCGGTGCGGTCTACGTGGGCAGCACGTGCCTCTATCTGATCGCTGTAGAGCATATGATCGATGCGCACACCGATGAGCGCCTTAAAGTAGTAGCTGTAGTTGGTCCCTCGCCCAGTCGTCGCAATCGCATCGTGTAGCCCTGTCGAGAGACGATGATGCGTGTAGGAGATGGGCGTGTCGTTAAAGTCTCCACAGATTAGCACGTAAGGCGACTCCTGATAGTTGACATCTTGATAGATCTGCTCGACTTGCTTAGCACGACGCCTGAAGGGAGGAGAGAAGCGCCCTCCGACAGCTTGGGTGAAGCCCTTGGGGTTGCCTTCCTGAGCTAGTTGGAAGTAGAGCTTCTGCTCTTCTTTTGTAAAGCCAAAAGACTCTAGATGCAGGTTGTATAGTAGGAGCTTCTTCTCCCCGATGAGGATCGTAAAGAGTGCCCCCCCGTTAAACTCGGAGTGCAAGTCTATGGGGCGTGTGGAGAGGATGGGGTACTTAGAGAGTACGATGAGACGGCTACCGTGATCCTTGACGGCATAGGCAGAGCTGTAGTAGGGATACGCCTTGAGGATGCGCTGCAGACTACGCTCAGACATATACTTCGACTTGTTGGAGCTGAGCCACCCCTCCTGCAGACAGATGATGTCGGCGTCGCTCTCAGCGAGGTACTCCGTGGTGGGGTGCTGGTCGTGCGGCCCTAGCTTGGTAAACTGAAAGGCGTTGGCATTGAGACTCACCACTTTGATCCAGTTTTCCCGATCGATCGGGGGCGTTTGGCGTAGTCGTATCGGAGCGTACAGAAGGAGCGTGGGGAGGGAGATGAGGAGCATCACCGTATTGATCACGGCACGACTCCAGGCTCGGATGATAAACCAATAAATAGCCTGCAGTACGACCAGTGCGAAGAGCAGCGGGAAGAACAAGCCTAGATAAGCAAAGAGCGTCGTCGTGGTCGGGGAGATATAGCGACTGAGCAAGGCTCCGATGAAGAGGAACAGTAGAAGCAGATTGGCAAAGGAGACGAAGGTGTGCCACAAGCCACGGATCACACTCCATAGGGTACGCCTCTTGGCTGGTTGCTGCGGACTCTTTTGAGTGGGAGCTACGGTGGGTTTCGTTGTGCTATCCATTGATTGCCTGATTAGTCGTGGTCTGACTGGTCAAGCCACTGATTATTATGCTCGATGAGTTGCTCCCGCTCTTCATCAGATAGACTCTGGTAGCCAGACTGCTGCACCTTCTCTAGAAGCTGCCGATAGCGCGCTGTCTGAGCATCTTGTAGGGTCGCTTGCTGGCGAGCGGTGCGCTGGCGCCGACGCTGGTACAGTCCTAAGCCACAGCCCCACAGGACGCCCGCAAGATGTGCAATCAGCCCGCCTACGTTGTACCCGCCATAGGCGAGGAGCAAGAGAAGAAAGACGAATAGCCCCACCTGCCACACACGGAGCGAACCGATCAAGGGTAGAGGCATCTCTTCGCGAGGTGCTGAGCCGATCATATAGCCTACGAGTGCGATGACCGAAGCGGAGGCGCCCACGAGCGGTAACCCGAGCAGGAGTACACCACTGGTACGTAGTAGCGTGGTAAAAAGAACGAAGGCACCTCCACCTACGACCGCTCCCCCGAGGTAGCTCCAGACGAACTGTCTCCATCCGCTGAGGCGCAGCAACATTTCGCCAAAGAGCCATAGTAAGAGCAGGTTGAGCAGGAGGTGCAGCCCACTATTGTGCAGGAGCGTATAGGTGATGATGGTCCAAGGTCGGTGCCACAGAGCATCAGGCGAGCAGGAGAGGTAGAGCTGATCCACGACGCTGCGCGTCCACTGCGTGGGTAGCGGTGCAGGTAGCTGACGAACGGTAAAGTCCGCCAACCAGAAGGCTACCAGTAGGAGCGTGATGCCCCACAGAAGCTGCCGATTAGGATCTATACGCTTCGCCAAACGCATTGTACAGCTTGCCTTGCTTGCGCCACAGCAGTATGAGGAGCAGACCACCTAGCATTCCTCCCAGATGGGCGAAGTGAGCTACGTCGCTCTGTAGGTTTGCCACGCCAAGGAAGAGTTCGATCACTCCGTAGCCGATGACAAAGTACTTAGCTCTGATCGGTATCGGTATGAAGAAGAGGTAGATCGCAGCATTGGGAAAGAGCCATCCGAAGGCGAGTAGCAGGCCAAAGACAGCTCCCGAAGCGCCTATCGTCAAGAGTTGATTGACAAAAAACTTCGTCGCCATACGCGATCCATCGGGGAAGGCGATCACCTCGTACCCCATCACATGTCTGACGGTGGTCAAGCCCCAGACGAGCTCCTGCGAGAGCGCCGCTGTGAGTCCGCAGACGAGGTAGAAGAGCAGGAAGCGCTGAGCGCCCCAAGTACGCTCGATCGTCGTACCGAACATAAAGAGCGCAAACATATTAAAGAAGAGGTGCGAGAAGCTTCCGTGGAGGAACATATAGGTCACCGGCTGCCATATATGGAAGTCCTGAGCCGTGATGTAGTGTAGACCTAGGAGACCCGTCAGATCTACGCCCGTACGTGGCACCACCAGCTGAGCGATGTAGCAAATCAGGTTGATGATAAGTAGGTTGAGCGTTACGGGCGGAATCTGTATCCGAGGTGATGTATCGAATGAGTGCATAGCGTTATGTTCTAATCGTTGCGTTGTATAGAGTGTTAGTACCAACCACTGCCACCATAGGAGGGTAGGCTGTGCTGCTCCCACTTGAGGTCACGAAGTAGGGAGGCGTTGACACCGATCACTACGTTGTACGACTTGTAAGCTCCGAGCGGGATGACACTCGCCGTGAGCGACCAGCAGTGCAGGTCTCGTGTTATATTGATCGTCATACCCGTCAGTTTCTTCAGGTCGAAGTTGTAGTTGGCGTCAAAAGAGAAGTTCCAGTTTGGCGTAGGCTGTAGCTGTCCACGGAAAGAGAGGTTTTGCGTAAACTTATACTCAAACTCTCGTCGCTCGGTGTTGAACTTCTGTCTATCTTGCGCTACATTTATACTATAGTTGAAGGAGAAGCTCCACGGCACGCCAAACTTTAAGTATCCATCGTCGTCCCAGCTATCCGTTTGGCTGTAACTACTGCGGGTTCCTCCACCCCCTGGAGCGTCCTCGAGACCCATCCTGTCGACTCCTGGGCTAGCTCCCATTGCCATCGGGTCATCAGCTGGTGACTTCGCTGAGTTTTCGTCTGTCGTGGACGACTTCTTGTTCTTATTAAAGAGTCCACCGATCCAGTTACCGAGCTTCTCGAAGGTCTGCGGTGTAAATGTGTAGTTAAAGCTTGTACCCGTGCCTAGGAAAGCACCGATGCCGTGTCCATTAAATAAGCGTAGCTTGTCCACACGGTAGGGTCTCACGTTGCCCTGTGGGTCGGTGTAGTAGTCCCATTCGTAAGGATCGAAGGCAGCGGAGAGCCGCAGTACGAAAGTCTTCGTGAGCCTTATCGCAATGTTGGTGCTAAGGTTACTCCAGCGGAAGGAGTCGGCAGCCATATTGTAGGAAAAGCGGAGTCCAAACTGATCTATGAGCGAAATCTTCTTAAACTGCTCCTCAACGGCCGTCGAGTCACTCGGCAGGCGCCACTTCATCTCCACGTTGTTGTCAAAAGAGAAGTTGATCGCCCCCATTTTGCCCCGTCCTGGGTGTCCGAAGATGCCACGCTCGTAAGGCGTGTAGATGAAGTTGTGTGCCTGTCCCAGCGTATCGACATAGTCTATCTCACGATAGTAGCCCCAGAAGGGGTCTCCAAAGTCTGGAGCATATGAGAGTGATATGGAGGGCGTGAGACGATGGCGGATCATCTGCACACGATCGCCAAAAAGCTTCTGCCACGGCTGATAAAAGCCGTAGAGCGTCGTACTCATCGAGAGCGACGCACTGAAGTTGTTTAGGTGATAGAAGCCGTAAGTGGTGTCAGCATCAACGATTCGTTGCTGCGCTTCGTCCCACTGCTTCTCTACCCGCGAGGTGTACCAGTAAGCGGTGTAGTTGATCGAGGGAGAGATCTTGATATAGTTAAAGAGGTCGAAAGAGGCTGAGATAGGTATCGAGTGCTGCATACCGTTGCGCCAATCTTTGACCAGATTGCTCTTGAGGATCAGATTCTCCTTGGTGGTGATGCTGTTACGCAGTGAGCCATTGTAGCTGAGCGATATCTTCTCGTACCAGCGCTCCTTGCCTACACGGTTCTTTCGCTTGAAGGGGTAGATCGTCGAGAGCGAGAGCGAGAGGTTCGGCAGGGTCACACTGATGGTCGAGTCACGTGAGCGCTGATCAATGTTGAAGGCTCCTGTCAGCGAGAGCGGTATGCTCGCAAAGCTTCGACGGTAGCTGATGCTAGACCCTTTCGTATTCTCGGCACGTCGCTGATGATCGTAGACAGCTTGGGTCGCGTTGTGGTTGTAACTACTAGTCGAGAAGTTGACCGAAGCCGAGAAGTTGCGTAGCGGATCCGCTTTGGGGTCTTGCGAGTGCGTCCACCTGAGCGATATATCCTGTGATCGGCTGTAAGTCGAGGGTATATCTTTGTCTCCCTGCACCGTCGATATATAGCCCGCCTGGACACTACCATTATACTTATAGCGCTTGCGATAGTTTGACGCAGCGTTGACCGCCCAGGAGCCGTTGGTATAGACGTCGCCCGTGAGTGTGAGATCCCAGTAGTCGTTTAGATTGAGGTAAAGCCCCCCGTGCGTTAGGTACAGCCCTCGCGTCTGGTCGATACCATAGCTCGGCATGATGATACCCGAAGTCTGCTTCTCATTGAAGGGGAAGAAGGCAAACGGCAGTCCGATGAAGTAGAGTGGCACGTCAGCCATAACTAGGTAGACAGGACCCGTGACAATTTTGTCCTCAGGCTTGGCCTTGGCACGAGTTAGGTTGATGTAAAAGTGCGGATGCTCGTGCTGATCGCAAGTGGTGTAGCGACCATCCTTGAGGTACATCGTATTGTCCTTGAGACGCTTCGTCTGATCGGAGGTCAGATAGCCCTCACCCTGCTGGGTCGTCACGTCTGTGATGAAGCCTTGACCCGTCTTGAAGTTGTACTTCATCGTTGTACTCTCAAACTGCTGATCCCCATCGGCAAACTTTGGCTTAGCTGTCGGTTGCCCTAGACTATCTAGGACATACTGGGCATAGACCTCAGAGCTGTCGGAGACGATCTTCAGATAGTTTGCCTCGATGCTCATCGTCTGGTACTTGACCTCGCTCGGCCCGAAGAAGTACATCATATTATCGCCCGTCATAACGAGCGAGTCCTGAGCCGAAAAGGTCACAGGAGCCTCCAGCTTAAAAAGCTCGACCGAGTCGCTCTCTGTGAGAGGTGTCTCAGTGGCACTGGCTAATGTGTCTATATCCGTGGGTGTCAGCATCGTATCAGCCTTGATGGTGAGGCTGTCGACGGTCGTTGCCACGGAGTCTATCGCTAGGGGGGTGGAGAGGGTGTCCATCAGGCGGGTTGTATCTGCCGATAGGTCAGCCACGACCGTGTCTAGAGGCTCCGTCTGCGATGGTGTAGCTGTGGGCGGCTCCGTATGTCGTACCTGCGTCGCACACGACACGACCGCCACACCTACGCAGAGCAGGAGCAGCAGTCTCAAGAGCGAGCGGGGGACTATGATAGAGCTAGACATATACGATAGTAACGGGAGCGAGCTTGTGATGATGCGTCAATCGCTGACAAAGGTACTAAATAGTGGCGTTTATTCGTATGTAGTCCGTACGAACCTCACGACTGATCCGTCTTAAGTGCAGCACCTCTTATGTCATAGCCACGTGGATATTTGAAAATCCCCACGTGGAAAAGAAACATTCTCCACGTGGGCGAGAAACAAAACTTCGGAGGAATGAAATGAAACTTCGGAGGAAATGATTCGCCCCTACGTGGAGAATCAAAAATAGCCACGTGGAGATCTGCCGTTTCCCACGTGGCTATTCGTTTATATAGAGGTTTCTACCAGATCATCACACGACGGACCAGATCATCACACGACCGAGCGCCCCTACAGGTCATCACAAGTAGCGATGACGTAGTAAGACGCCTAGCGTTAAGTAGCTCTGACGATAAGGCTCGCAGTGGAGCCGGAGGAAGAGTCCCAGCTTGTCGAGATAGCGCACCCTAGGGTGTGCCTCGATACCAGCCTGCAGATGCGCATAGCTCTGCTCCTTAGCCGCTCTGTCGTAGCCGATGCCGATGCCATAGCTGTGGCGCAACTCTACGTACCGCCACTGGTAGAGCGGTATACCTACGAGGAGGTCGCTGTGGAGTGTGGGGCGCTCCTTGTCGGGTCGGAGGGAAAGCTCTGCGGTGTAGTTGAGCGTGGAGGTTTGCCAGCCCAGCTGCGCCCCGACACAGCCTGCGCCTCCCGACAAGTGGCGACTACATAGGAGTGATAAGTAGAAGTAGTTGTCTGGTATCTCAGGGCTGACAGCTGGCGTATAGCGACCGAAGAGGAGATCACTCACGAGATAGCCCACATGAGCCATCGAAACCCCTATGAGTCCACCCCACAGGACATCAGAGTACCAGTGGCGATTGTTGGCCATACGCCCGAAAGCGACAGACGTGGCGAAGATATATTGCAAGCGAGCGAGTAGCGGGTAGTCGGCACCATACTCAAGGTTAAAAAGCTCGGCACCGAGGAAGGCTGTCGCTGTATGTCCCGACGGAAAGCTATTGGCCGTCGAGCCATCGGGTCGCATACGCTGCACCCCGCTTTTGACCGAAAGGACGATAGCAGCGGTTCCTAGAGCGCCTATCCCATCGGCTGTCAGCATCTCGCCCCATGTGCGGGAGCGCCCCGTGGTACCGCCACAGCGCATAGCCAGCTGTAGCCCGTAAGAGGCAAACTGCATATGGTCATCGTAGTGATTACGCCAGCGAGTACCTAGGAGGGAGTGACGAGTCGTACGGATAGCTACGTCACTATGATGTAGCGGATAGGCGGCGAAGACTCCCCCAGGGAGTAGCACGCTGAGAGGATCGGGCGAAATTGCCAGCGTGTCTGACTTGTGGCTCTGAGCTAGCAGCTCGCCACAAGGAAGTAGGAGGAGTAAGAGCGTGAGTGTCAGGGGGATTAGGAGTCGCATAAAGTGCTGCAGCGGTTTTATAAGAGGTTACGCCCTATGCCCCATACGACGATAAGGACGAAGATGATCCAACTAGCGGTGCGCCCTGAGAAGCGACGGTAGAGTCGCTCGGCTCGCACACTATGTGGGCGTGTCAGCTCCATCATCACGAGGAGAGCTAGGTAGAGCAGCGCTGGTATGAGCATCACGTTGAGCTGTAGCACCCGTACGATGTTGCCATGGAGCAATGCGTGGATGCCCCGCAGCGAACCACACCCAGGGCATTGCCACCCCGTGAGCTGCAGGAAGGGGCAGCGCGGTATCCTCAGGCTCTCGGGACTATATAAGTAAAGCACCACTCCCCCTACCAGCATACAGCCTAGTAGAGCGAGCAGTGCTTTGTTGTGTCGGCTCGTAGCGAGCATCTCGCCTCGGCGTGGACTTTACTTCAGATTGTCGAAGCCTCGGCCGTAGACCCCATGCACCGTACCCTCGGAGACGAATGCATCGGGATCGATCTCCTTGATGATACGATTGATGCTCTGTAGATGAGCCTTGCGGGTGACTACCATAAGGATGCGCATCTCCTCCTGCGAGTAGCCTCCGTCAGCGTGAACGAGTGTACAGCCACGATGCAGGCGCTGGATGATCGCCTCGTTGATCTCTTTGTACTTCTTGCTAAAGATAAAGAGCTGTATCGAGTGCTTATTGCTATTGGTCCAGTAGTCGAGCGTGATAGCGCAGAAGACTACCTCCACGATAGAGAAGGTGAGTAGCTCAGCACCGAGCTGCGGGTCTTTGCCCACAAGGTATACATTGACAAAGTAAGAGGTGATCACGATCGTCGCATCGATCAGGATCATAGCGCGCCCCAGGGAGAGCGTCGTGTACTTGTTGAAGATAGAGACGATGACATCCGTACCGCCCGTACTACCATTCACGTGAAAGACGAGAAAGAGTCCACTACCGCATAGGATACCACCGATGATCACCGCCATAAAGCGCTCTTCTCTGAGCAGAGGTCCCACGTTAGTTATGTTGTCCGTGAGCCAGTGACTCAGGTTGTGGTACACCTCCGTATTTGGATCTCCAAAGAGCGCCTGACCGATAGGGATCGCTATACCCATCAGGATAACTCCGATGAGCGTCTTGACGGAGTAGCGCCACCCTAAGAAGATGATCGAGACGATCAGTAGCCCGACGTTGATGATGTTGTACGGGATAAAGGCGGGGATATTTGTAGCGATCTGTATGATGGTCGTGACACCGGCTAGTCCGCCCGTTGCGATCTCCTGTGAGAGGATAAAGCCCGCCCAACCGAGGACATAGAGACAGACACCAAGTACGATAAAGAAGAAGTCGTGGACGAAGTACCACGCTTTCGCTCGCTTACTAACAGGAGCTGCTAAAGCTTGAGTCATAGTATATGATTTGTTTTTCTAGAGATAGATGGGATAGTCTTCCCTTAGCTCAGTACCAGGACGGCACGAGCCGAAGACTTTATCATTACAATACAATGTTGACAATGCGCCCTGGCACGACAATTACCTTCTTGAGGGGCTTGCCATCGATCCACTTGATCGTGTCGGCATGCGCCAGCACCTGCTCCTCGATCTGCTCCTTGGAGAGCCCAGCGGGAAGCTCGAGGTTAAAGCGTACCTTGCCATTGAAGCTAACGGGATAGCGTACCGAGTCCTCAGCGATGAGCGACTCGTCACACTGGGGCCATACGGCCGTCACGATGCTCTCAGCAGAGAGCGTATCACTACTGCATACGGAGCGCATCTCCTGCCACAGCATCTCTGCGATATGAGGCGCAAAGGGCGAGAGCAAGATCGCCAAGGGTCGGAGTACCTCCAGCGACGTGGTCTGAGCTTTCTGTAGCTCACCCACAGCAATCATAAAGGCTGAGACGGAGGTGTTGAAGGAGAGACGCTCGATGTCTTGCGTGATCTTCTGGATCAACTTATGGATCGTGCGTAGCTCCTCACGGCTTGCCTGGGCATCGGCCGAGACGGTGAGCTGCCCCTCGCCATCGTGGTAGAGCGACCAGACACGCTTGAGGAAGCGGTAGACGCCGTCGATGCCATTCGTGTCCCACGGCTTGCTCTGCTCTAGAGGCCCGAGAAACATCTCGTACATCCTCAGCGTATCGGCTCCATACTGCTCGATGATTTCGTCCGGATTGATCACGTTAAACATCGACTTACTCATCTTCTCCACAGCAAAGCCACAGAGATAGGTGCCGTCCGCCTCGGTGATGAAGGTGGCATCGTGTAGGTCGTCACGCCACTGACGGAACGCCTCCTGATCGAGTACGTCGTTCTGCACCAAGTGTATGTCTACGTGCATCTGCGTCACATCGTACTGCTCACGCTGCGAGTAGGTGACAAACTGATTCGTACCCTTGATGCGGTAGACGTAGTTAGAGCGTCCCTGGATCATCCCTTGGTTGACCAGGCGCTTAAATGGCTCATCCTCGCAAACGACCCCGAGGTCGTAGAGAAACTTATTCCAGAAGCGGCTATAGATCAAGTGACCCGTAGCATGCTCCGTACCGCCAATGTAGAGATCCACCTGTCGCCAGTAGTTATTAGCTTCGGGAGAGACCAAAGCGGACTTATTCTGCGGATCCATATAGCGTAGGTAGTAAGCGCTACTCCCAGCAAAGCCTGGCATCGTGCAGAGTTCGTAGGGATAGCCCTCCTCGGTACACCAGTTCTTAGCACGTCCTAGCGGGGGCTCGCCACTCTCCGTGGGGAGATACTTGTCTACCTCGGGGAGCGTCAAGGGGAGCTTGTCGAGTGGCAACGTGTGCGGCACACCCTCCTTATAGTATATAGGTATCGGCTCACCCCAGTAGCGCTGGCGACTGAAGATAGCGTCACGCAGACGGTAGTTGATCCGCTTCTTGCCCAGACCACGCTCATCGAGGTAGTGACACATATAGTCGATCGCCTCAGAGACTGGCTTGCCATTGAGTAGCGGTGAATTGATCAGCTCGCCCTCTTTGCTGTCAAGGCTTTCGCTCCATGTGGAGGGGTCGGACGCTTCGCCACCTTTTGGCAAAACAACCTGACGTATCGGCAGGTCAAAGTGCCGTGCGAAAGCAAAGTCTCTTGAGTCGTGCGCTGGCACCGCCATAATAGCGCCCGTGCCATAGCCCGCCAGCACATAGTCGCTGATCCAGATCGGGATCTGCTCCCCCGTGAGCGGGTGCTCTGCATAAGAGCCGGTGAAGACACCCGTCACCGAGTGATCCGCCTGGCGCTCACGCTCTGTGCGGCGCTTTGTACGATCTAAGTACGCCTCTACAGCCGCACACTGCTCCTCCGTAGTTAGGTCAGCCACCAGACTACTCTCGGGAGCTAGCACCATAAAGGTGACTCCGTAGAGCGTATCGGGGCGGGTCGTAAAGATCTCGATAGGTAGCTCACCACGAGCGGTGCTAGCCTTGAAGGTAACTGACGCACCGACCGATTTACCGATCCAGTTGCGCTGCATCTCCTTGAGCGCATCGCTCCAGTCGAGCTGATCTAGACCCGCCAGCAGACGCTCCGCATAAGCAGAGACACGGAGGCTCCACTGCTTCATCTTGCGCTGCACCACAGGATAACCACCACGCTCGCTCACACCGTCACTCACCTCATCATTAGCGAGGACAGTCCCGAGCTCAGGGCACCAGTTGACCACACTCTCCCCAAGGAAGGCCAAGCGATAGTGCATCAGCCACTCCGACTGCTCCGCTTCGCTCGCTGCTCGCCACTCCTCAGCCGTTAGCTCTAGGGGCGTACTGCTGTAAGCGGTACAACCCTCCGTGCCATGCGCCTCGAGATGCTTGACTAGCTTGTCGATAGACTCAGCACGATCTGTCGCTGTGTCGTAGTAATGGTGGAAGAGCTGTATGAAGGTCCACTGCGTCCACTTGTAATACTCTGGATCGCATGTCACCACCTGACGGCTCCAGTCGAAGCCAAAGCCAATGTTGTCTAGCTGCTCACGGTAGCGGGCGATGTTGACCCGTGTCGTCTCCTCGGGGTGGCGATTAGTCTGAATAGCGTACTGCTCAGCCGGCAGACCGAAAGCGTCGTACCCCATCGGGTGCAGCACGTTGTACCCTTGTAGACGCTTATAGCGAGCGTAAATATCGGAGGCGATGTAGCCTAGCGGGTGCCCTACATGTAGTCCCGCACCCGAGGGATAGGGAAACATATCCAGTACGTAGTACGAAGGCTTATCACGGTCTATCTCTACCCGATAAATATCTGCGTCTTGCCAGAGGCGCTGAGCCGACTGCTCTATGTCGTGGTGATTGTAATCCATACAGTTCTCTTTATTATAGTACAAAGGTACGAAATTAGAGATTAGAGGTTAGAGATTAGAAGTTAGATCTCCGATCATTCTGATGGCTCTGATCTACCCCGATAGTTCTGATTACTCTGATAGGACTAGCTAATAGCCAATCGCTTGCCTCGTAGGAAGTTTTCGACTCTGAGCTGTTTCCAAAAACTTTCCAGCCTTGGAAAAATAAATTTCCAAGGGAGGAAAAATAGTTTTCCAAGGGAGGAAAACTTCTGGAGAGCGTGGCGTAACAACCATTGCACGAAATAGTCGTACCTTAGCGGAGTCTTTAAGTTCACAGTTCATAAAAACAGACGCAAATGATACCACAACACAAGAGTAATCCACCGCAGTGGACAGAGATCTACAGCCAGTCTAATCTCCCTGAGGAGCTACAGTCGCTCAAGGCTCTTACGATGAACTTATGGTGGTCTTGGCAGCCACGTGCTATACGACTCTTTCAGGCTATCGACCCCGAGCTATGGGCGCAGACCGATGGTAATCCCCGATGGATGCTTCACCTCCTAGGTGCTGAGCGCATTGCGGAGCTTTGTCAGGATCGTGCCTTCCTCGCAGAGGTGCAGTCCCTTTATGATGAGCTACAGACCTATCTGCAGGAGCGTCCCGATGAGACTCGCCCCTCGGTCGCTTACTTCTGTATGGAGTACGGCATTAGCAATACGCTACACATTTACTCTGGTGGTCTAGGCATTCTCGCAGGTGACTATGTCAAGGAGGCGAGCGATAGCAACGTACGGCTCACTGCCGTGGGGCTTCTCTACCGCTACGGCTACTTCACCCAAAGTCTCGACCCCAGTGGTAATCAGGTGGCGCACTATGTGCCGCAAAACTTTTACAACCTACCTCTCGAGCCAGTACGTAACGAGCATGGCGAGCGGCTGACGCTACATCTAGAGATGGCTTCACTGCCTGTGGTCTGTCAGGTGTGGCGTGTGCCAGTAGGTCGTGTGTCGCTCTACCTGCTGGATACCGATGTGCCTGAGAATGGGGATCTGGCGAAGAGCATCACCCACAGCCTCTATGGCGGTGACTGGGAAAATCGACTCCGTCAGGAGTACCTCCTAGGTATCGGTGCTACGATGCTGCTCAAACAGCTCGGCATCACGTGCGATGTGTACCATATGAATGAGGGGCATGCGGCCTTTATGAATGTGGAGCGCTTGGTCAACTTGGTGGAGGATAGGGGCTTGCCCTTTGACGTAGCTCTGGAGGTGGTACGTGCCTCATCGCTCTATACGGTGCATACGCCTGTGCCTGCGGGACATGACTACTTTGAGGATGCTTTGATCGATCGTTACTTCGCACCCTTCTATAGTCGTCTGGGTATCTCTCGTGATGAGTTTATTCAGCTGGGCAAGGATAGCCACGGGAGCGGTGGTAAGTTCTCTATGAGCGTCTTAGCGCTACACACCTCTCAAGAGGCCAATGGTGTGAGCAAGCTGCATGGCGATGTGTCGAAGCGTATGTTTGCCCCAGTGTGGGCGGGCTTCTTCCCCGAGGAGAGCCATGTCACTTATGTGACCAATGGTGTGCATCTGCCTACGTGGGCGGCGCCTGAGTGGCAGCAGTTTTTCGTCCGTCACTTTGGTGCTGACTATCTAAGTCATCAGTCTCAGGAGGAGATGTGGTCTAAGATTATGAGCGTGCAGAGTGATGAGATACGTCAGATACGTCAGCGACTCAAGAGACGACTGATACAGCACATACAGCATACGATCATAGAGACTCACGGACAGATAGGACTCCCTCCACGGCTCGCTAAGGCAACGCTCAACGAGCTACAAGAGCGAGCACTGTACATAGGCTTCTCACGCCGCTTCGCTACCTACAAGCGTGCTCATCTGCTCTTTGAGGATCTAGAGGCTTTGGCTAAGATCCTAGATAATGAAGAGCGTCCCGTCCGCTTTATCTTTGCGGGCAAGGCGCACCCCGCAGACGGTGGTGGGCAGGCGCTTATCAAGCGTATCGTAGAGGTGAGCCGTATGCCGCAGTTTGTCGGTAAGATCATCTTCCTACCAGACTATGACATAGAGCTTGCGAAGACACTTATCCCGGGTGTCGATGTGTGGCTCAACAACCCGACACGTCTTATGGAGGCGTCTGGTACTTCTGGCGAAAAGGCTGAGATGAATGGAGTCCTCAACCTCTCAGTGCTGGACGGCTGGTGGTACGAAGGGTACAAGGAGGGCGCTGGCTGGGCAGTCTCAGCAAAGCGCACCTACACCGATCAGTACCTGCAGGATCAGCTCGATGCGATGAGGATCTACCACCTCATAGAGCAGGAGATCGTACCCGTCTACTATGCTGACACGCCAGCCGGCTGCTCGGATCGCTGGGTAGACTATATCAAGCGCTCGATGCTCTACATAGCGCCACACTTTACGATGCGCCGTATGCTAGATGACTACTACGAGCGCCTTTACAATAAGTTGGCTGTACGCTCTGAGCTCCTAGAGCATCAGAGCTACCAGCAGGCTCGTGATATAGTGGCTTGGAAGCAGCGGGTCGCTGCCACGTGGGATACGATCACTGTCCAGGAGGCTACTTTCGATGGTGTCATGCGAGAGCCAAAGTATGACGGCCAGCATAGTGATCCGACCTTTAGGGTGACGATCGATGCGGGGCATGTTGAGGCTGATATTGTTGCTGAGCTGATTTTTACGACACGAGACGAGCGTACGGGCGAGGTGCACTATGTGGGCAAGGATCTCTTTCACGAGGTGATGCCACGCTTGGGGACGACCCGCACCTATGAGCTGACGGTGCCATCGGCTCAGCCGGGCAAGTATCAGATAGCGGTGCGTCTGCGTCCCTATCTGCCCGAGCTGCCTCATCTGATGGACTTCGCTTATGTCCGCTGGATCTCTTTCTGAATGCTAGCTATTGGCCTTTAGCTGTTGGCTATTAGCAACTAGGACGGAATAAATAACGAGAGGACTCAATCGCTCCTATGGGATCGGTTGAGCCCTCTGCTTTTGTTTAGGGTCTCTTATGATAACCTATTGGTAGCAAAACGACAACGACAGGGCAATCGGCTGACGATACCTTTGCGTAGACAATCTAGGAAACGTAATATATCGCAATCGACTATGATGCAAAAAGTACAATCCCTCACACGACTCGCCACACTACTCATCAGCGCCATCATCTTGCTAGCTCACCCACTGGAGGTGTGGGCTGAGCGCCCCCCGCTTACTATGCAGCCGGAGTACACGCTCCTCGTCTGTAGCGATCCACACATTATGGCTCCTGAGCTAGTCGTTCAGGAGGGTTCGGCCTTTGATGAGGCATTACGTAGCGATCGCAAGCTACTCCTCGAGAGTGTGCAGATCTTTGACGAATTAGTAGAGGAGGCTTTGGAGATACGTCCTGATCTCTTTCTCATCTGTGGAGATCTGACGAAAGATGGTGAGCTGGCTAGCTATCGCTATCTCACGCAGCGGCTTGACCGGCTCACAGAGGCTGGTATCAAGGTTCTTGTCGTGCCGGGCAATCATGATATCAACAATCCCCATGCTCAGGTCTACCTAGGGGATCACACGACTGCTACGGAGTATGTCACTCCCGAGCAGTTTGTTCAGATTATGGCACCATACGGGTATGACTCCTCCTCAAGCATCTTGCGAGGCCCGGCGCTCTGCTATGTGTCAGAGCCACTCCCAGGGCTACGTATCATCGGTATCGATGCTTGTCAGTATGATGACAATATCGCCAATAACTACCCTACGACGGCTGGGCGTCTCGATGAGGAGCGCATTCAGTGGATCGAGGAGCAAGTGCGACAAGCTAATGCTCAGGGCAAGCAGGTCATAGCAATGATGCATCATGGCATCGTGGAGCACTTCCCAGGGCAGTCTTTACTCGCTAAGGAGTATCTGATACAGGATTATGATCGTATTGCTGAGCGACTCGCAGGGGCTGGTCTGCAGTATGTCTTCACGGGGCACTTTCATGCTCAGGATATAGCTGCTAAGAGCTACAATCAGAGCGTCATACATGATGTAGAGACTGGATCGACAGTCACATACCCCTGTCCATATCGCTTGGTTGAGGTCACCCCGACAGAGCTACGTATATCCTCTCGTCAGATCGCCTTAGCGATGCCCTCTCAGAGAGCTTCGGAAGGTAAGATCTCTTTGCAGGACTATGCTTATCGGCACCTAGAGCTTGGTGTGAATGATCTGGCACGCTTCCTTACGGAGCATCTAGAGAGTCAGGATAGTGGCTCGGTTATAGCTCCTTACAAGGGAGTGATAGAGCAGGCGATACCAGAGCTAAAGCCTCTATTTATGGAGATCTATACGAACCACCTGCAAGGTGACGAGCAGGGCCTACAGCACAATCCAGATAGCACGGCACGGATGACGGAGCCGTATCCAGGAGATCTCTTTGATCAGACGAAGGGGCTGATCCAAAGACTCGTCCCCTCGCTAACTCAGCAGATAGAACTCTTTGAGACGGCTCTACACGACACGTCTGTATCGAACAATAATGTGTCGCTGCCTTACGACCACACCGCTCGTCTGGATCGACAAAGACTTGCTAAGAGTAAGCCTTAGGGTCGCTTCGCTTGAGGCTCTGTTACAACGCTCGCAGGCTACAGGCTGATGTTGCGTACAACGAGAGCACTAGACTCGATCGTCCGCTATATGATCTTTGCACACGCTACTGGAGATTATTTAGTCTCCTCCTCCTGATCGATGAAGTCGAGGTAGCTACTGAGCGTGCGCTCCGCTTGTCCTACTTGTTGTGGTGTGTAGAACTGCGCATCGACGAGTTCGTCCGGTAGGTACTGCTGCCGTGTGTAGTGCTTGAGATAGTCGTGCGGGTAGCGGTAGTCGACACCATAGCCGAGGTCAGACATAAGCTTCGTAGGCGCATTGCGCAGATGTAGCGGAACTGGCAGATTGCCCGTCTCACGGACCTTGGCGAGGGCGGCATCGATGGCGAGGTAGGCGGAGTTGCTCTTTGGCGAACCTGCGAGGTAGACGACAGCCTCGGCGAGCGGTATGCGTCCCTCGGGCCAACCGATGAAGTCGACCGCATCGGCAGCAGCCTGCGCCACGACGAGTGCCTGCGGATTGGCTAGACCTATATCTTCGGCCGCTGAGATGACCACACGTCGCGCTATGAAGCGGGGTTCTTCGCCGCCCTCGATGAGGCGAGCCATCCAGTAGAGCGCTGCATCGGGATCGCTGCCTCGTATGCTCTTGATGAATGCCGAGGCGATGTCGTAGTGTAGCTCGCCATCACGATCGAAGGCGGCGGGTTGCTGGCGCGCTACGCTGGCGATCGCTTCACCGGTCAACTGTACAGCGGTCTCGTCGGGGTGCTGCTCGAGAGCCATCGAGAGGGTCATCTCGAGGAGGTTGAGCAGCTTGCGGGCATCACCGCCTGCGAGGTGGATGAGCATCTCACGGTCGGCACCCTCTAGGGTTACCTGATAGCGAGAGAAGAGCGGATCGCTGGCGAAGACTCGGTCGATGAGCTGCGAGAGATCGCTATGTTCTAGAGGCTTGAGGACGAAGACTTGACAGCGTGAGAGGAGCGGGCGGATCACTTGAAAGGAGGGGTTCTCCGTGGTAGCTCCGATGAGTGTCACCACGCCCTGCTCGACGGCTGCTAGCAGGGAGTCTTGCTGAGACTTGGAGAAGCGGTGTATCTCATCTATGAAGAGGATGGGTCGTCCCTGATGCTGTGAGAAGAGACCGGACTGCGCCTCTTTTGCCTCCTGCAGTGTCTTGCGCACATCAGCCACGCCTGAGCCTACGGCCGAGAGACTATAGCAGCGACACTGCATCATCTGCGATAGGAGCCGTGCGAGGGTCGTCTTGCCGACACCTGGCGGTCCCCATAGGATCATTGAGGGTATGTGTCCCCGCTCGAGCATAACGCGTAGCGGGGCATTCGCACCGATGAGGTGAGACTGTCCGACATACTCTTCGAGCGTCTTAGGACGCATCCGCTCGGCTAGCGGTATCTGCTCTACTGACATATGGTGCAAATGTACAAAAAGGCTGGCTGTTGGCTGTTAGCCTTTGGCTATTGCGACCAGCTCAGTCTGCGAGGGACGATAGGTAGCGAGCGATGCCTTGGCGGATAGATATGAGTCCGAAGCGTGACGGGTCGATCTCTGCGGGTGTGAGCCAGCTGAGCTGCGCCACGTCGTCCATAGCTCGTACAGCGGGCATCTCGCTCGGTAGTTGAACTATGTAGAAGAGATCTAGCGTCGGTACGAGGAAGCCGCTATAAAGGTAACTGTTGGGCAGAGAGAAGGCGTAGGCAAACTGCTCCGTGGGGAGTTGTAGCCCGCTCTCCTCGTATAGCTCTCGCTGCGCTGCCTCTTCGCCTGTCTCGCCTTTATCTACGAACCCGCCTGGGAGGTCTAGCGTCCCCTTGGCGGGTTCTTTGCCTCTAGTCGCTACGAGTAGTCGCCCACGCCGATCCCGTACGAGGAGCGCCACAGCAGCACTAGGGTTGTGGTAGTAGGTGAAGCCACAACTCTGACAGTGCTGCGCCTTGACACCATGCGCCTCTAGGCGGTCAGCGCCACAGCGCGGACAGTAGTCGAAGGTCTCGTGTTGGCTCATACTTATAGGGTTCGTTCGCGAGCTAGTGAGGCTGCACCTAGTACGGCTGCTTGTCCCTTAGGTAGTGAGCTGAGGAGGATCTCGATAGAGCCTCTGTAGATGTGGAGTAGTGCTTTGTCAAAGGCTTTGCGCACTGGTTGTAGCAGTAGGTCGCCACACCGTGCTACACCTCCGAAGAGGATGAAAGCTTGTGGTGCTGAGAAGCAAGCAAACTGCGCCAAGGCACGTCCCAGTATCTCGCCCGTCTCCTCGAAGACTTGCCGAGCTAATGCGTCGCCTGTCGCTAGAGCTACCTCAGCCACAGTCTTGCTCGTCAGCTCTTCATCAGGTATGTCACAGAGTGCGCTCTGCATACCTTGCTCCAGACAAAGCTTCTTCAGATTCACGGCACGCCGTGCCACAGCTGGTGCTGCGACAGAAGCCTCGAGACAGCCGTAGCGTCCGCAGCCACAGAGTTTATGTGGCTCACCCACGGCCATATGTCCTAGCTCTCCCGCCTTGCCTTGGTAGCCTCGTATGAGACGACCATCGGCATAGATACCGCTACCTACACCTGTGCCGAGGGTTATCTCGACAAAGTGGTCTAGCCCACGAGCCACGCCGTAGCTATGCTCACCGAGCGCACTCGCATTGGCATCGTTGTCTAGGACGACAGGCAGTCCTGTACGAGCCGATAGCTCAGCAACGATAGGCGTACTCCCAGTCCAGGGGAGGTTGACCGCCTCTTCGATACAGCCTGAGAAGTAGTTAGCATTCGGAGCTCCGACACCTATTCCTACGACCCGATCAGTTAGGGCGGGGTTAGCGATCATTTGCGCTATCTGCTGGCTCAGCGCCTCGATGTAGTCAGTAAAGAGGCTCCCACATTGCTTCGTCGAGAGCGTCTGCGAGGAGACTATTTGTCCCTCCTCATCGACGATGCCAAGCTCTGTGTTCGTACCGCCTATGTCTATGCCTAAGTATAGTGACATATTGTTGCTCTCTATAATATTAAGGAGTGGGCAATGCTTAGTAGTTCGACAGTTCCTCTAGAGGATCTATCTCGCTAACTTAGCATTGCCCACTTTGTTATCACATACGTTGCTCTTAGGGCTTACTCGTCGATCTTGAGCAGATCGCCCGTCGTCTCAGCGATGCGCTCGTAGTAGGCCTTGTCGTAGCCCGGGAAGTAAGGCATCTCGCTCAGACCATAGCCGTTGGTCTTGAACTGCCCGTTCTCCTCCTTCTTCATATTTCCGTCCATATACTTGACGAGTAGGTACTCGCCGAGCTTCTTCCAGCGGTGTGTCGCATAGTCAGCGGTCTCGCAGGAGAAGGTCGTAAGGACTTCACGTGCCTTCATCGGGTCTTGCTGGTAAATGGCTAGCGCCTGCTGATCGATCTCTGAGACAATCTTATCGAAGCTCTGCTCCAGCTGTTGCTGTACGGGACGAATATCCTGCATCATAGGTGCATAGCGAGCATAAGCCATATTGGCTACCCAGTTGTGAATCCAGAAAGCACTCGTCCAGGAGAAGTGCATCATATCGCCATTGCCCACACGGTAGCACTCAGGCGTGCGTAGCGAAGAGCAGTAGACTGGTGTAAAGACAGCCGTATTCGCATCATCTACACCAAACCACAAGATGCTGAATGCGTCCGGTAGGTTAGGTCTAAGCTGAGCTACCAGCACGAAGCCAGTCTGCTGTGTAGCGATCGCACGCTCATTGACATAGGTCTGACCATCTACCTCGAAGGTCATAGGGCGCCAGCGGTAAGGTACAGCGTAGGGGCCAGCACCTACGTCCTTGGTCATATCCATCGGTGTACCCTCGTAGTGGTCACGCATCATGTCTCGTAGGTCAGCGACAGAGAGCTTGCGGTTGGGGACTACGTAGAGTGGCATAGGCTTGGAAGCCTTCTCGTCACCCATAACGAAGCGCTCGTACTGCTTCATATCATCGCTAAACTTATTGAAGAAGGCCCATACTCGTGCCTCGCAACCACGTAGACCACTAGGTGTGTAGGGGTTGTAAGCCTTTTGGAAGCTAAAGTCCCGATCCGAACCCTTGTAGAATCCTCTCTCACGAGCGAAGTCGATCACATCGGGAGCGTAGAGACAGTTCTCAGGATCGTTGAACTTGATCTGCTGGATGCGCGCTTGGTTAGCATGTGCTGAGATTGCATTGTCCGGGATACGCATAGCGACCCATACAGCACCCTTGCCATACTTACCCTTGCTGACTAGCTCGAGGACCCACGCCTCGTTCTTGTCAGCTATGGAGAAACTCTCGCCAGAGCTAGCGTAGCCATACTCCTTGACCAGTGTAGTCATCACCTCGATAGCCTCACGAGCCGTCTTAGCGCGCTGCAAGGTCACATAGATGAGGCTACCATAGTCCATCAAGCCGTTAGGATCTGTCAGCTCCTCACGACCACCCCATGTAGACTCGGTGATGGCTAGAGCGTGCTCATTCATATTTCCGATGACAGAGTAGGTGTGTGCTACTTCAGGGATCTGTCCGAGCGGCTTGCCCGAGTCCCACTCAGTGATCTGTCGCATAGAGCCAGGAGCATGGTCGGCAGCTGGCCAGTAGTATAGCTCACCGTAGAGCGTGTGTGAGTCAGCACTATAAGAGATCATCACCGATCCATCGGCGGAAGCGTCCTTGCCAACGAGTAGCCCGGTGCAGGCATAGCTCTGGCTCGTGCCTAGGAGTAGAAGTGTAATGAGTAGGGCTAAGAGCCTAGTCAGTGCATTCTTTGTCATAGTTCTTGATTACTATATTGTTAGGATTGATATGTGCAGTATATAAACGAAGAAATCACCAACCTCTCACGCTGTGGTGCGATTGGTGATTCCAAAGATACGAAAAAAAGAAAGAAGGCACAGGGGAACAACCATATCTGTAGATTCAACTATCAAATGCAACTGAATTGGTTTCATCGAGCTTCTGATA
>URDQ01000030.1 GCA_900546675.1 uncultured Porphyromonas sp.
GTTACTCGTCTTGCCTTGATGGGGACGGACGCACTTGACGTATAGCGATGATACGAGTAACCCTTTGCTAGGGACGCACGGTCTGTGCGTCCGTCCCCGTTAAAGCCACGATGCTGTAACTTTTGATACAACGGACGCCCTCTCGCTAGATACTAGCCGAGCGTCCCTACAGCGGGTTACTCGTCTTGCCTTGATGGGGACGGACGCCCTCTCGCTAGATACTAGCCGAGCGTCCCTACAGCGGGTTGCATGTCTCTAATCACCAACTAGAAAGCCACGTGGAGAATGTCAATTCCCCACGTGGCGATTTTTTATTCTCCACGTAGGCGCGAAACATTTCCTCCGAAGTTTCATTTCATTCCTCCGAAGTTTCTTTTCGTCTCCACGTGGGAAATGTTTCGTCTCCATGTGGATATTGCGAAATCCCCACGTGGAGATTAGAGGTGAGAGGTGAGAGGTGAGAGATTAGAGGGGGCGGAGCGATCGCTACTCGTGAGACGTTTTTCGGATTTAGAAAGTGCTGTCGGTTGCTTGGGAATGCTTTTTTCACTACCTTTGCGGTGTATAAAAGCTCCTTGAACCAAGTCCGTTACTTTTGTGGTTGGGTCGCCTGCTTTTTGGTTTTCTCCCCTATTGGTGTATGAATAGATATCCTGCAATCGTTGTACAGCTCTTAGCTCTGCTACTCCCAGCTACGCTGATGGCGCAGACTAGCGCCTCGATGCCGACCGACTCGCTCGCTTGGGCAGCGGTAGACTCGCTGTCGGTTCTTAATCTAGACGAGGTGGTCGTGACGGGTACTGGTACGAACTACCTCCTCAAGAATGCACCCGTACAGACCGAGATCATCAATGCTAAGACGCTAGAGAGCTACGGATCAGCGACACTTACGGAGATACTCTCGGGGCTGATCCCATCGATAGACTTCAGCCACAGCGATATGGGAACTGCTATGCAGATGGGGGGGCTGGGGAGCCAGTACATCCTCATTCTCGTTGATGGCAAGCGACTTATGAGCGATTTGGGTGGACAGACGAATCTAGATATGATCGACCCGACTCGCATCGAGCGCATCGAAGTGGTCAAGGGGGCTGCCTCCGCACTCTATGGTAGTGACGCTATCGCAGGTGTCATCAACATCATCACCAAGAAGAGCCGGGACAACCTATCTATAGACAATAGCACACGGGTGGCTTCCTATGGCGTGGTCAACCAGTCGAATGCTTTTCAGTATAAGGTGGGCGACTGGACGACGCTGACCGACTTTAATCTAAAGCACTCGGACGGCTGGCAAAACACTACCTGCGAGGATCCAAATCGATACGAGTATCCCATAACGAACTCGGTCAATAACACCTCGAATCCCTACCTAGACTGGCAGATAGGACAGCATCTCTACTGGCGGCAGGGCGAGCCGCTCTCAGCCTATGTAGAGGGCAACTACTATCGTAAGGATATCCACCGCCCGACGGGTATACCTGACTACAAGACTTACGACTTCCGCTATCACAACACCTCGGCAGGGGCTGGTATGCGCTGGCAGACACCACAGGGTGCGGTCTTGACGGCTCAGATGCAGTACTATATGCATGCTTACTACTACGTCTACACGGGAGAGACCTGGGCTAAGGAGTTCCTGCCAGACGGCAAGGAGCTTAGCTTCCCATACTTCCCTGGCGATGTGGGGTTGCAGAGCAATCAGCAACGCATCACGACGCAGTTCAAGGGGGTCTTTGCACTGCCCCTTGACCAGCGACTCAGCGCAGGCGTAGACCTGCATCACAACTGGCTCAAAGCTCCGCACCGACTAGACGAGGATCGTGTCGATGACTTTCGTGCGGGGCTATACCTACAGGATGAGTGGACGCCTACGCGGAACTTTAACCTAACGGCAGGCGCTAGACTAACCTATCACCCAGCTTTTGGCGCTAAGTTTACACCTAAAGTCTCTCTCCTCTACAAGCTAGGGCCTGTCAATCTGCGGGCTACCTACTCGGAGGGCTTTAAGACTCCGACGATCAAGGAGCTTCACTACCGATACATTCGCCAGATGGCGATGATCGTCCTTCATCTAGGCAATCCGCATCTGAAGGCACAGACCAGCCGTTACATCTCGGGTAGCGTCGAGTACCATAATCCGATTGTCAATGTGAGTGTCACGGGGTATGCCAACTTCCTCGACAATATGATCACGCTGGTGACGATACCACGCTCGGAGGCACCTAGTGATCTTCTTGTCTCGTACAATCCTAACCGCATTCGCCAATACAAGAATATGGATAGCGCCAAGACATTTGGCGCTGATGTCACTGCCAAGTGGCGCATCAACAAGCAGTGGACGCTGATGACCAGTTATAGCTACCTTGACACGGAGGCTCTCCTCTACGATGATGAGAAGGGCGAGATGCGTCAGGTCACGATCGATGGTATGGCACACCACCGCGCTACTATGGGACTATCGTGGAGTCAAGCTTTCCACCAGCAGCGCTACAAGCTCGGGGTAGGTCTCTACGGACGTATGCAGAGCACGCGCTACTATCAGGATGATGGCAATGGCAAGCCCTACCATCTATGGCGTCTCAACACGCAGCAGACGATCGTACCTAATGAGAACTGGTCTCTCGACCTCAACATTGGCGTGGACAACTTGCTGAACTACTACGAGACTACTTATCACGGACTGCACTACGGCACCTCGACGCCAGGACGTACGCTCTATATGACACTGAGTGTACACTTCGGGCGAGCCAAGCAAATCTCTCCGACTAAGCGTACCTCTCGTCACGCTCAGGAGGATGAGGAGGATTAGACCGATTACCTTTCCCCCTAATGCGCTACACTTTATCAAGCCAACACACACACAAATATAAAATAACTTATAACCCCTATCAACAATGAAGAAGCTATTGACAATCTTATCACTCTGCGCTCTAGGACTGACACTCCTAACTTGCGTAGGCTGCTCAGAGGACGACAACCTAGCTCTCTCAAATCACGACAAGAAGCTCCAGGCTGTCACCCAAGAGGTGCAGGCAAAGAAAACGACAGACAAGGCTCTACTCCTCGTCTCTTTCGGCAGTACCTGGGATAAGCCTCAGGAGACCTTTAAGCAGATCCAGGCCCGCTTTAAGAAGCAGTTCCCTGACAGAGACCTTTACTTCTCTTTTACCTCAGAGATCTGTATGACACGCTGCGCTCAGAAGGGGTGGAACTACTACTCCCCCAACTTCTACCTAGAGGCTCTCGGAGCTGCTGGATACAAGGACATAGCAGTGCAGTCACTCCACATCGTGCCTGGTGAGGAGTTCCTACGTGTCAAGAACTACATCAAGGACTTCCGCAACAATGGTGAACACCCTGAGTTTGCCAAGACGACCGTTTACCTCGCAGGTCCGCTACTAGAGACCGAGGAGGACTGCAAGCGTGTCGCTGGTGAGCTACACAAGATCTATGGCAAGGAGGTGGCTGCAGGCAAGCTCGTTAGCTTTATGGGACACGGGAACCCCGAGGATATGAACTACGGCAACGGTAACTCGCGCTATCCTATGATCGAGAAGGAGCTACAGAAGCTGAGCCCCAACTACTTCGTCGCTACGGTCGATATGGAGGGCAACCTCATCGAGAACCTAATCAAGCGCATCAAGGACTCTGGCAAGACCTCTGGCACGATGCTCCTACACCCGCTGATGTCTATCGCTGGTGACCACGCTAACAACGACCTCAAGGGCGGTGTCGATGCACAGAATCCTGAAGAGGAGAGCTGGCGCTATGAGATGAATAAGGCTGGCTTTAAGTGTACGCTAGATGGCTGCACGATGAACGGACTAGCTGACTATCCCGCTATCGTCAATGTATGGGTAGACCATATGACGAAGGCGCTGGCCGATGAGCCTCTCTACACTCCTGAAGAGGACGAGGAGTAGTCTCAAGCAAAGCGCCTAGTGACTGTGGTATAGCGCCCAGTTGTACGGTGGCATAATGCAAACAGTCCCCCATATACACGGATCGTATATGGGGGACTGCACTATTTACGGAATATATCTTCACAACCTCTTATGACCTCTAGAGCTTTAGAAGAAGCCTCTGCACTGCTTGCAGAGCTGGAGCAGCGTCGTGAGCCTGACTATGCGGCCTTTATGGCGCTACGCACCAAGGTCTCCTCACGACCCGAGAGCGTCCTCGGCATTCGTATGAAGTGGCTACGACAAGCCGTAAGAGAGCTCACTGCTTTGCTCACGCTCGACGAAGCCATCGATCTACTCCACGAGAGAGCCCTCGTATGGTACGAGTACAAGATCATCTTTGGTGGCGTCGTCGGTCGTCTAGCTTCTGCTGACGAAGGGCTTCCTCTCCTTTATCCCCTTTGCGACGGCTGGGCGGTGCCTGACTACTACAAAGAAGTTTTAGCTGGCTGGGCGAGGAGAGGGGAGGAGGAGCTACAGTTGGTCTTTCATTCGATGGCAGAGTATGCTCACGACGAAAACCCTTACGCACGGCGTCTCACCATCGTCGCTTGGCTCGACCTCATACGTCACGGCTTAGCCACACCTCAAGCAGCGCTAGACCATATCGCCCCGCTACAGCACGATGAGGCGTATTACGTCCAAATGGCGATAGCGTGGCTTCTGGCTGAGATAACGCTCACGGGCGACGCCTCCCTCGTCGAAGCTATCCGTACAGAGATCACGGACGATACGGTGCTACGTATGTACGAGCAAAAGCTTCGAGACTCTCGTCGTAAGATGCGCTAGTACCTATCAAGTGTATTGTAATTCCTCCAGTCGAAGGAGCAACGCTCCGAACGACTGGAGGAGTTATTGAAAAAGTGCCTAGCACACTAGCGGAGGACGACCTTGCGGACGAGCGTTGTGTCACGCCCTTGGATGACTACCAGAAGGGTCTCGCCAGTCGTGCCGACTATGCGTAGGGTATTGCTACCAGAGCTGCGTAGTGTACCTGAGAGGTCATAGATAGAGATGAGTCCCTCGGCGGTGACGCTGAGCATACCGTCAGCAGTCGTCATTTGGACGGCTGGTGCGAGCGGTCGCTGACAGCTGGAAGGTAGAGGAGCCTCTTCGAGAGGCTTGATTTGGGCAAAAGCCTCTGCGTAGGCTGGTATCGCCTTATATGCCTCGATGCTCTCCTTGGGTACGTAGAGTGTAGCGTTATCAGGAAGTTGGTCGAAGGTACCCTCTGTGCGGTACCCTCCAGCAGAGCCTCGTGGAGTAGCCTCAGGCGGAGTGGTAGCACGTATGATCACAGTGGCGAGTGCGTTGTTGCCCTTGAGTGCGTTGTTCTTCAGCGTCTTGACGGTAGCAGGTAGGTCTAAGTAGACCAAGCTAAAGCACTGTGAGAAGGCACTGACGCCAATCTCCTCAAAGCCCTCGTCGAGGGTAAGCTCCTCGACACAGATGTCGTTATAGAGGGCTTTGTCAGAGACCGCTCTGATGCCACTGGGGAGATGTATGTTTCGTCCGCCGTGACGTCCATTAGGCATAAAGAGGAGCGAGTTGCTTGCCTTTTCGATGAGAAGATTGTCTCGTACCTCGTAGGTGGGGTTATCTTCGCTAAGGGTGATGGTCTCTAGACGGAATGCGTTGTAGATAGCGCATGGTGCGAATGAGCGTAGCGATGCTGGTAGAGCGAGCTGCGTGATCTTAGCGCCACTAATGCTAGCCTCCTTCATCACCTCGATTTGGTCACCAAGCTTTAGATCTCGTAGTTCGGTCGCCCATATAGCAGCTTCGCCAAGCTCTTTGATTCCGTCTGCTAGGACTAAGGACTGTAGTGTTACGTTTGATAGCTTATCCGCTTTAATTGCTTCGTCAGCTATGTACTCAGTCTTAGAGAGTACGGGATCTTTTGTCATATCCAGCTCTGGCATGGTGCCTATGAAGCGCAGGAGCGTATTGCTAGCACCATCGTAGATGTAGCTCATACGTGAGACACCTGTCTCCTGAGGCATCGGGAGGATTTGCTTGAAGAGCTTCCAGCCATCAGCCTTCTTGTACTGCTCGATAGCGTCTTCGGGTACATAGAGCTTGCACTGCTCGACATTGACCCCTTGGAGGGCATCGGTGCCGAGTACTTCGGGCGGAAAGCTACGATAGGAGTAGATCTCCTCCAGTCCTGTACAGTTGAAGAATGCGTTGGTATTGAAGCGAGACATATCCTGAGGGATGTAAAGCCGCTTGATCGACTTACAGTTGTCAAAAGCACGAGCCGCCGTACCTAATACGGTAAAGGGGATCACAAACTCTTCGTCTGTCTTAGCCCGTGGGTATTGCTCTAGGTACCAGCTCCCTAAGAGGTCGCTGTAGAGTACGCCACTCACGGCGAAGTAAGTCTCACACCCCTTCTCGACATCAAAGTGTGCGAGCTGACGACAGTTGTAAAAAGCATATTCACCCAGCATCTCCAATGTCTTCGGTAGCGTGACACGCTTGAGCTTGGCACAGCCACTGAAGGCAGAGCCGCCTATACTGGTCACCTTCTTGAATTCTACAGACTGCAGATTCTTGCAGGCTAGGAAGCTCTCCTCACCGATCGACTCGAGATTGTCGCTCCAAGAGACTTTCTGTAGCATATTGCAGTCGGCAAACGCCTCCCCCTGAATCTCTCGGCAGGAGTCAGGTAGCACGACCTCTCTCAAGTCGCGACGAGCTCTAAAAGCGCCGTTGCCGATGATCTCTACAGCGGCAAAGGCTGTGTCCTTAGTGAGGTCTATTGTTTCCTCATCTCCAGACCACTCGGTCAGAGTCTTCTTGTCTTCGCTCAGCTTGTAGGAACTCTCGGGATAGGTCTGAGCCGAGAGCCCCCACGCCAGTGTGCAGAGGATTAGTGATAGCAGGGTAATCTTTCTTTGCATAGCTTTATGTGGTTAGGTAAATTAGATAGTTCTAGAGAGGTATATGCTAAAGCACTAGGCGAATGTAGTAAATCTTTTTCAAGTGGCAAAGTTTCGTGGCAAGCGACCCGCTCCACGACTGAGATGGTAGCGTCCTTAATTCCTGGGGCTATGGCACAGCTAATGCGAAAAGAGTATCTTTGCACTAGTAGAGACTATGGTCTCATAGACTTAATCAACATACTACGAAGATGACACAGATAGCAAGATGGTTTACAGCACTCACCCTGATGCTACTCATAGCAGGGTGTGGCGTCGTGCCTATCACGGGGCGACAACAACTTAACCTCGTGTCAGACGCTGAGATCTCAGCGGCTAGTGCACAGCAGTATAATCAGTTCATTCGCAAGGCGAATGTGGACAATCGATCGCCCCAAGGACAGCAGACGCTCCGTGTGGCGAAGCGCATAGCGCAGGCTACGGACAACTATCTGCGCAACAACGGCTACGACCAGATAGCGCAGGCGACACAGTGGGAGTTTAACTTCGTCCGTGATCGTCAGGTCAACGCTTTCTGTATGCCTGGTGGCAAGATCGTCGTTTACAGTGGATTGCTCCAAGCAACGCGTCCTACTGACGATGAGTTGGCAGCGGTCATAGCACACGAGGTGTCTCACGCTGTGGCTAAGCACGCCAATGAGCGTATCAGCCGAGAGATGCTTACACAGTTAGGCGGACAGGTCTTGACAGGGATGGTCGGCTCGAAGAGTGCAGCGCTCGGAGGCATCCTGCAGCAGGTTTATCCGATTGGTTCGCAACTCTTGGTCTCGCTTCCTTATGGTCGCAAGCAGGAGTACGAGGCGGACAAGATTGGTATGGTCTTTATGGCTATGGCGGGCTACGATCCTGCAGCTGCTGTGACGCTTTGGCAGAAAATGGCACAGCAGGGACAGAAGACCCCCGAGTTCCTCAGTACGCACCCGAGTGATCAAAACCGCATCCGAGCCATTCAGGAGTTCCTCCCCGAGGCGCGTCAATACTATCGTGGCCCAGGCGTTATGTCGCAAGGACCTAAGCGCTCGATTCAGTCGCTGGACAAGAGTCTGCGCCAAGAGCGTCGCCAATCCTCTAGTCAATTGAGAGATAGTGGCAGCTCTTCGTCTGCTAAGCAGCAAGAGGGAGGTGGCTTTCACTACGAGCCTGTCAGTCGCTAGCGATTATGTGGGAGCGAGGCTTTGTCCACTACTATTATGGTACGGGCAAGGGGAAGAGTACCGCAGCTATGGGGCTGGCGATGCGCACGCTTGGTCATAGCGGGCGGGTCTACATTGGGCAGTTTATCAAGACGATGCGCTATGGTGATGTACTCTTTCTAGAGCAGCATACGAAGCCGGAGGAGTGTACCATCGAGCTGTACGGCTCGATGTATGGCGGTACGGGCTGTCTGATCGATCACAGGGCGAGTGCTGAGGATGTGCAGGCAGCCGAGCTGGGACTGGCACGAGCTGTCGAGCAGATGTGCTCGGGAGTGTTCGATTTAGTCATTTGGGACGAAGTCTCTATGGCTGTCGGCTTGGGATTGCTCAGAGTAGAAGACCTCATCGATGCCATAAAGCAGCGCCCCGATGAGTGCGAACTGGTTCTCACGGGACGACAATACTGTGAGGAATTGCTCCCACATTGCCAGCTTGTCACTAACTTTGCAGAGGTCAAGCATTATTACCACGACGGAGTCTTATCGCGTCCTGGGATCGAGCATTGACCCACTTAGCTTTTAACTCTTATGATACGTATCTCACAATACATTTTACCGCTTATCTTCGGCTTCTTGCTATTCTCCTGCAATAAGAATCAGCAAAGCCAGCAGGTGGCTCAGGAGGAGCCAGAGACCCCTCGTGTGGCTACTCCCTTTGAGGCGGATAGTGCGTATAACTTTGTGGCCAAGCAGGTCGCCTTCGGACCTCGTATCCCAGGCTCCTCGGGGCATACCGCTTGTCTCGCTTGGATGAAAGAGCGACTAACGCAGTATGGTGCGACGGTCGTGGAGCAGAGCTTCGAGGCGACAGCGTATGACGGCACGAAGCTCCCGCTGACCAATCTGATTGCTTCGTACAATCCCGCAGCCTCCCAGCGTATCCTCCTTATGGCGCACTGGGACACACGCCCCTGGGCGGACAAAGATCCTAACGCTACCAACCACACGCAGCCGATCCTCGGTGCAGACGACGGAGGCAGTGGTGTAGGCGTCCTACTTGAGGTGGCTCGGCTGCTGGGTAGTGTTGCACCGCCTCAGACGATCGGCGTGGACATCGTGCTTTTCGACGGAGAGGACTATGGAGCTTACTCCGACGAGGAGAGCTGGTGCCTAGGCTCGACCCACTGGAGCAAGAATCCGCACGTGACTGACTACCAAGCGATGGGCGGTATCCTGCTAGATATGGTAGGCGGGCGTGATGCGACCTTCTACTGGGAGTACTTCTCTAAGAGCTACGCCCCGCAGCTACTTACGAAGGTGTGGAGCAAAGCGGCCGAGCTAGGCTACGGTTCTTATTTCCACCAAGCTGACGGTGGGGGATTGACCGACGATCATGTGCCTGTCATTCGCAATCTTGGCATCCCCTGCATTGACATTGTCAATTACGATCCACGCAGCGAAGAGGGCTTTGCACCCTATTGGCACACACTACAAGATAATATGAGCAACATCTCGGCAGAGACGCTAGGAGCTGTCGGACATACCGTTATGGCCGTGCTCAAAGACCTAGATGCTCACTGATTAGCTTTACCAACTTATGACTATAGACGAACGACAAGAGGAACTCATCTCACAGTTTGAACTGGTAGATGACTGGATGGATCGCTACCAAATGATCATCGACCTGGGCGACCAGCTGGAGCCTGTCGATGATACGGAGCATACGAGCGAAAACCTCATCGACGGCTGTCAGAGCCGAGTGTGGATCATCATCTCTCCTCAGGAGGATGGTACACTACACCTCAAGGCCGACAGCGATGCGCTCATCACCAAGGGCATTGCCGCTATGCTCCTCTACTGCTACAACGACCAGCCTGCGCAGGCTATCGTAGAGACACCCCTCTACTTCATTGACCGACTGGGACTCCAGTCACACCTCTCACCGACACGGAGCAACGGGCTTCAGTCGATGTACGAGACCATCAGACGACGTGCTCAGGAGTTTCTGAGCCACTAAGAGATAGATTATGACTCCTTTTAGACAGATTGATGTAGCCGACCGCTCCACAGTCTTTCCTTATATATATTATGGTGCAGAGCCGATCTGCGATATCTCCTTTGCCAATCTTTATGGCTGGGCGGTACAGTATGAGACCTCGTGGGCTATCGGAGGCACGCAGACACTAGTCATCCGCTTTCGATCACCACGGCGAGACCACCCTGTCTACCTCTGCCCCTTCTGTCGTGACGACAACTCGTGGACGACGACCATCAAGGAACTTATGGAAATCTCCGAGCGGGAAGCTTATCCACTCGTCTTCATGGGCGTGACTTCGAGTTGCAAAGAGCGACTGGAGAAGCTCTTCCCTGATGAGTTCGTCCATATCCAGGACGATGACTACATAGACTACGTCTATCTCAGAGAGAAGCTCGCACGGCTCAACGGAAAGAAGCTCCAGTCGAAGCGCAATCACATCAACCGCTTCGAAGCTACCTACCCCGACTACCGCTATCTCCCCATTACCACAGACGATCTAGAGCGTGTGGCACACTTTGCCGATGAGTGGCTGGCGCATGCCGAGGCGACGGGCGATCCCGACCCCAGTCTGCGTATGGAGCGAAAGGTCATACAGCGCCTCCTCGACAACTACGAGGCGCTAGAAATGCGTGGCGGTATGATCGAGATCGGTGGCGAGATCGTTGCTTTTACCCTTGGCTCACCCATTACGGAGGACACCTTCGACGTGCATATTGAGAAGGCGCGTACCGACATCGACGGAGCCTATACGATCATCAATCGTGAGTTCGCACGCAGCATCCCTGAGCAGTACACCTATGTCAATAGGGAGGAAGATCTCGGGCTGCCTGGCTTGCGTAAGGCAAAAGAGTCTTACCGTCCTGAGGTACGTCTCGTGAAGCACACCTGTGTATGGCGTCGCCCTGAGTGGGCTGGTGAGTTGGAGGCCTAAGTATGAGACTAAAGGCTGAGCAGCAACGACTCTACGAAGAAATCTGGCGCACCACCTTTGGGGATAGCGATGACTTCATCGCACTCTATAGTCGCACCACCTTTGACCCACGTCGCACCCATCTGCTCACCGCTCTAGACCAGAGCCGTGCACTCAGTCATGTGCAGTACCTCCCTTATCTGATGCGTTACCGTGACCAGTGGTGGCGCACTGGCTACATATCGGGAGCAGCTACCGATAGTGACCAGCGAGGCAAAGGACTCGTACAGCTCCTTATGCGAGCGAGCCACCAGCAGATGTGGCGGGAGGATTGTCTCTGTGCCTTCCTCATACCTGCCGAGGAGTGGCTCTACCAGTTCTATCGCAAGATGGGCTACGCCACGCTCTATGGCAAGCGAAGCACGCCCGCATTGCAAGGGGAACCAACCGACCTGCCCTCTGGTGAAGCTTGGCAACACTATCATTATTGGCAAGCAACACTCGCCGAGCAACACCCTACGGTCGCACATAGTTATCATCAGTGGCGCACGCTCCTAGAGAGCTTAGCACTCGAGGGCGGTGGCATTGGCACAATCGGAGAAAAGACTTACTATTATTATAGAGATGCCGAGGGAAAGTTGCAAAGCGTCCTCACTATCCCTCCAGCGAAAGAGCCTGCCGACGGCTCCTTTGACCTATCTGCTCCCTTTGGTATGCTGCGTCCACTGCGCATCGCTGCGCTACTGACGTGGGCTGCCGAGCAAGGCTTGCTAGAAGAGGATCAGCTCCTCCCCGCTGCGCTCTATCACGATGAGCAGCGCATCGTCTTCGACCTACTCGATGAGCAGATCCCAACGAATAGCGGACGTTACTGCATCTTGCGCCAGCGTCGCCAGCTACTCTTCGCACCACGTCCTATCGACCGGCTCATCAAGCCTTTCACACCCGATCAGCTCCTCGTTGCATTGCCTCCCCTCCAGCATACGTTGGTCTACGCTATGATGGAGTGACTTTGCTAATGCCTAGTGAATAGATGGTGCAAAGGTAACAAGAGAAACAAGAAAGATAGAACTCTAGTGCGCTCAACGTCTGCCTATAATCTGCAAACGTCTCAGCAAGCCCTAGAGAAGAGCCTTAACCCGGAGCAACAGAACAAAAAGTTCAAACCTATAGACCGCAAAGATGGCAGCTCTATACGAACGTCCGTATAGCTAGGCTCTTTAGCGAGTAATCTTCTGAGCGCTATTTTGTAGCTGTCCCGCAGACTGTCGCACTATAGATGGGTTGGCCTGGGACGAATTGGTGCGGAGAGGTGAGCCACTCCCAGTGCCGAGGGGTTGCGTCTGAGGCTTACCCTGCTTGTCGTCTTGACCTTGCTCCTGCTCCTTGGGCGGAGCACCTATCTCAATCTCTTCGCCACGCTCTCGCGCCTGTCGCTCCTCCTCACGAGAGGGGAGTCCCATGATTTTACGCTCACGATCTGTCGGGTTCCAGCGCTTGCCGTACCGCTCCCGCATACGCTGAGCATACTCGACGTTGAGGTCTCGCTTTTCTGTTCCTGTGTTAGCACGATTGCCTTCTCCCTCCGCTTGCTTATCGCCTTCCAGCTCTTTGGGGCGTTGCTCAGCTAGGGGTGTACCATCGTATGCCCATATCTGCTCCGTGGCAAAGCGAGCCTGTACATTCACCGTCTGAGGTAGATAGCGCACAGGCTCAGGAGGAGTCGCGGGGTAGACGCCTCCATCCCAAGTTCCATTGCCATTAAGGTCCACATAGAGCTTGAGGAAGTAAGCGCCAGGAGCCAGCTCCGTAAAGGTCACTAAGCCCGCACTGTCGGGCTGAGCAGTCGCCAGTATCTCCTCCTTACTACTGAGTAGGTAGACGTAGAGCGGACTATCCGTAGGGTGCCCCGTGAGCGTGACAGCGAGAGAACCCAGCTCGGTCTCAGAGGCGATCTTGAGATCCTTCTCTACTGATGCACTGAAACCGCCATAGAGTCCCGTTATGGCAGCGGTATCTACCGTGAGTCGGTAAGTAGTGCCAGGCTCTTTGGCAAAGTCTACCAACCATCGGCAGCGTCGTATGCTGTCAGGTCGTAACTGGCAAGAGATAGGTTGTGGCACCGAATCGACCAACTTAGCGAGCTGTACCAGTGTCGTGTCAATGCCTAGGATTGGCACATCGTAGCTAATCCAAAGGGAGTCACGGGTCGTCTCTTTGTTGATATTATCGAGCGAAAGAATCGTGACAGCTCTTAGGTCATTCTTTGGATCTGCTAGAGCCGTGGAGTCACCCGTCAGAGTAAGACTGTCGGTAGCTGGTTGAGGTGCTGCGATCTTCGGTTGCTTCCTTGGCTTAGCATTAGCATTAGCCTTTGCCTTAGCCTTTGCCTTGGCAGCTTGCGCTCTAGGAGCCTGTAGCGTCATCGTGTCGAGCTTATTGATTGGAGTACCTATCGAGTCAGTCGTAGGATAGGCAAAAGCCACCACCACGGAGTCTCTCGCTAGCGAATCGTGAGGCGAGAGCCAGTAGACGAGACTCTTACGATCTGTCGAGAGATCAGGATAGTAGCTCGTAGCGGTCGTCAAGTAGTCTGGCGAGAGGATCGTAAGCTGTGGCAACGTATCAATAGGCTCTGTAAAGGTCGCCATAAGCGACATCGAGTCTCGTCTCGTAAGTCGCTCGAGACGGATAATATTCGTCTTCTGGCGTGTCAAGAGGAGCACTAGGTCGTTGGGAAGGTACACATAAGGCGAGACGCTGTCTGTCGCTGTCGTAGGATCTTCCTCCTTGGTGAGCAAACTATCTGCAGACGCTCCCAGAGAATTAGCTGCGCTGGGCAGTGAGTCAGGCTCATTCCCAAGCGAATCGACCATATTCCCAAGCGAGTCCACCTTTGTCTCCTTTGTCTCCTTGGCGGGAATAAGAGCCGAGCGGTGTACCACCTCGGTACGGAAGCTGTCGGGCGTGATCGCAAAGCTCTCATTCGGAGCGTTGTAGCTATAGCTACGATCCATATCAACGAGTGCGATGGCGTAGTAAGCACTATCTCGTACATTTTGTAGGGTAAAGTACCCCTGGTCGTCCGTATAGGTCATACGAGTCATCGGCTGGTCTAGCGTGTCCGCAGGAAGTGGCGTAGCGTAGATACCCGCCAGGACACGAGGTACTGGCTGTAGCGTGTAGGCATCGAGTACCTGCCCCGCCACCTGCATCGTGTCTAGGTAGTCGCCCGTACTAAAGGCATAGACATACTGCTCGATGTAGTTACCCTCGTTGTAGTCCTTGATCGCACGATTGAAGTTAATCGTGTAGGTCGTGTTAGCAATGAGGCTATCTTGGTAAGTGATGATCAGCTGCTTCTGATTGACCAAAGCCTTCGGCGGAATGCGTTGTGGTGGCGAATAGATTATCTTATCCTCGCCTCGCTCCAGCTGTATGTACTCATCGAAGGTGATACGCACACGATGCGTCGAGACATTCGTGCTACCCATCTCAGGCGTGCAACGCACGACCCGAGGCGGGGTCATATCGTAAGGCCCACCCTCTGGCGAAGATTGCTTGGCACACCCTACAGCACCTAGTATTAGGAGCAGGAATGTGACTAAAAGCGTGGAGAGCTGCTGGTGCGAATGAGACATATACGGTGGTGCCTATAGAGCTTTAGATAGTACTCTCACGAAGCAGTTGAGGTGTATCGCCCGTGCAGTCGATGATCGCACCATGACCGCCAGGAGCCACGCCCCCATCGATGATCAGATCTACCTGATGTCCATAGTACTCCTCGATGAGCTCAGGATCGGTCAGGTAGTTCGTGTCGTAGTCCTCTGGCAGGTCTGGCAGTGAACCCGTCAGTAGCGGAGCCTCCAGCTCCTCCAGTATGATACGCGTCACAGGATGCTTGCATAGTTGCACCCCCACCTCCTTACGTTGGCGAAAAGGTGCCGGTAGCGTCGTCGTCGGAGGCAATATATAGGTGGCTGGCTCGTACTCGCCCGACTTCATTAGGGCAAAAGTGTCATCCCCTAGCTTAGCATACTGAGCCACCTCGCCAAGGTCTTGGCACATGATCGCCAGTGTGTGACGCTTGCTGTCTACCCCTTTGATCTGGCACACCTGCTCCACGGCACGTTTCTTCAGTGCCGAGCAGCCAAGCGCATAGCCTACACCTGTAGGATAGATAATGACTCCGCCACTCTCCAGGCATTGGACCACCTCACACACCACAGCGTAGTCGGGCGTATCAGCGTAGATCTTCGTTAGCATAGTGTATTAGAGTGCATAGAGGTAAGCGATCTCCTCCGCCCATAGCTCAGGCACAGGCGTCTCTAGGACGATCGGGATGTTGTCTAGATGTGGGTCGTCCATCAGCATTTTGAAAAAGTCAGTACCCATAAAGCCTTTGCCAATAGACTCGTGACGATCCACGCGGGTGCCCAAGTCCTTCTTACTATCATTCAGATGGATAGCGCAGAGCTTGTCGTAGCCGATGATGTCATCGAAGGCTTGCCACATAGCCGTATAGCCATCGGCCGTACGTATCTCATAGCCTGCAGCCAGTGTATGTGCCGTATCAATGCAGACGCCCACACGACTGGGATCCTCAATGAGCGAAATGATGTAGGCGAGCTGCTCGAAGGTGTAGCCCACGTTGGTCCCTTGACCTGCCACATTCTCTAGGACCAGCTTGCCCCCCTCCGACTCAGCCAGCACGGCATTCATCTCAGCAGCTATGTACTCCATACATTGCTCCTCAGAGATCTCCTTGAGGTGGCTCCCTGGGTGGAAGTTGAGCAAGCTCAGTCCCAGTTGCTCGCAGCGGTGCATCTCATCGATCATCGCCCGGCGACTACGCTGACGCTTGGTAGCATCCGCATTCCCTATATTATATAGGTAGCTTGCGTGGGGGAGGATATGCTCCCGCTGTATGCCCACCTGGTCACAGTTTGCGATAAACGCATCAATCTGCTCCTCCGTGTAGGGCTTAGCCTGCCACTGACGCTGATTCTTAAGGAAGAAAGCGAAGGCACGTGCGCCCAGTTCGCCAGCACGCAGCGGAGCCTCCTCCACGCCACCAGCAGCGCTCACATGCGCTCCGATATATTTATTAGGATGTTTGGTATAGCTCATTGTGAAAACGGTTAGTTGTAGAAGCCTAACTCTCGCAAAGATACAGAAAAAGCAGCGAGCTATCCTCTTCTCCCGATGGGGTAGCTTAGACTTCGTAAATCCCCAAAAGAAAAATAGCTCCCTGCGCATTGCAAGAAGCTATTTAAAGTGACCTATCACTTGTGACCTCGGAGGGGCTCGAACCCTCGACCCACTGATTAAGAGTCAGTTGCTCTACCAACTGAGCTACGAAGTCAATCCTCATTCAGGCGAGTCATCAGCGACTTCCTTCCTGAACTGTGATGCAAAGGTACAACTTTTTCTGAACAATGCAAGCGTTTGCGCCACTTTTTTTTGCCTCAATCTGAAATTTCTTCCGAAATGCCTCTTGCTGCACGTAAATATGAAGCTCTATCTTGCATAGATATAGGTTGTTACGATTTAGGTGCTAGAAATATCTCTACAAATTAAATTTATGCGCCAACGAGTGATCTTACTGGACGATGTCTCGTATTGCCGCTACAACGGGTCACACGTCACGCTTTGACACAACGGATGACTTAGCTGTAGAAAAAGATGATCTCCACGTGGAAGTTTTCGAATCCTCACGTGGGAAACGAATATTCTCCACGTAGGCGAGAAATGAAACTTCGGAGGAATCAAATGATAAGTCCGAGGAAATGTTTTGCGCCCACGTGGAGAATATAAAATAGCCACGTGGGGATTTGTCGTTTCCCACGTGGCTATTTAGCAATGAGTCGTTTTGATTAGAGTGTGTCACCTAGATTTGCGGCATCGATCCGTAAGTTTGGAGTGGAACATATGGAGAAATATACATATCTTTGCTTGCAAGAATTCGTGTGACTGTTCTATCTTTCACCCGCCACTCGCATAACTAACTAAACAATAAATATTGCCGTATGAAAAGAGGTATCTTGCTCGTGATCTCCACATTGCTCTTTTTGGCTTCGTGTCAAAGGTCAGACGTATGTCCAGATTCACAACAACTATTTAAGGCAGAGTTTGAGGCGACTCCTCATCTCTTCTCCGCACAAGGAGGTGAGGGTAGCGTGTCGGGTGTGCTGAAAGAGCTCTCTCCCGAGGGAGGTGAGATCTCTAAGCGACCACTTGCCAAGAGCGACTTCACACTTACACTCAAGTCTGGCGACCCTAAGCAGATCACTATTGACGATGCTGCCAAGAGCTTTGTCATAGCGCAGGGGCCAACGGCAACTTTTGAACTGGAAGCCGTAGTAACTGGTGACAAAGCAAAGGGCGAAGCGCAAGTCTTGACCATAGTACGTGGTGGCGAAGTCGTCTACTCATTTGCTGCATCTCCAGATCTATTTGATGCGATGGGAGGTGAGGGTATGGTCTCAGGCGTGTGCAAGGTCACCAATGCCTCGGGAGCTGTTGTCTCGGAGACCGAGCTTCAGCCCGCAGACTTTACCCTTTCGCTTAAGTCAGGTAGTGCGACAGAGATTACGATCGATCAGGCGAAGAAGAGCTTCTCGGTAAAGGCTGCTGACGAAGCTGCTGACTTTGTACTAGAGGCAAGAGCAACTCAAGAGGGAGCGACACCTCAAGAGATAAAGATACATCGCAAAGCTAAAGAGGCTCCTATACCTGCTAATAGATTGCCACTGAGCTATGTGGCTGAGTACAATATAAACCTAGAGGGAACGGGCTTTGCGACGACATATGCTACGAATGTGAGTGGCTACTTTACGTTTAAAGATGCCGTAAGCAAGTTCTCCGATATAACTATCGCTGGTAAGAAGTATCACTTGCCTACTAAGGAAGAGTGGATGGCTATAGTCCCGCCCTCTCGCTCTACTCCAGACTACGTGGACTTCGCTAGCGAGTACACCTACACGGACTCTGTAGAGACTGTATCAGTGGGAGGAAAGATGATAACCTCTACCAATGACTATTATGGCACAGGTGAGGATGAGGTGTACGCTCTTCGATTTAAAGGGACAGACCTTTGCTCTGCGTGGAAATACGAATACACCCTTGTGGACTCATACAAAGTGTTGCGCGTGACGGCTCGTCCGGTAGATATGACAAAAGACCCCATCACGATAGAGGAGGTCAAGAAGCCTGAGTTTTGGGCAAGTAATACTAGCGACGACATAGTACGTATATTCCCAGCATCTGGCTGGATTGGACTTTCTGAGATACTTTATGCACAGGAGTCTTTAGGAAGCTTCTGGTCGGCTACGAGCTATGATGCACAAAAAAGCTGGTATATGGTCTTCGGCAGGGCAAACTCCCGCATTGATATCCACTTCGCAGTGTACTATTATTCAGTACGTCTGTTTGAAACGGTGTCTCACTAGATAAGGACTCGAACTTGATGGCAAGAAGAGAACACGCTAAGGGAGCTTTCTCTTCGTAGTGTACTCTTCTTTTGCATCAAGGATTAGACTTTCAAATCAAGAACCACAGTATGAGGAAAAGAAGAGTGAGGCTCTCTTGTGTGCCTATCTTGCTACTAATCTGTCTCTCCTGTCAAGAGAAGGATCCGCACGTAACTGTTCAGGAGATTAGCGTTGAGCCATCAGCACTGACCCTCAAAGAGGGAGAAACGCATCTACTGAAGGTGCAGTGGAGTCCGAGCGAAGTGAAAGCTTCTCCTACATTCACCTCTGAGGATGAGACTATAGCTACTGTGACTGACGCTGGAGAGGTAAGAGCCTGTGCTGCAGGAGAGACAAAGATCCAAGTCTCTCTAGGGGGTAAGTCGGCCTACTGTCAGCTTCGAGTGGTAAAAAGAGAGACTACATCACCCGTAACGGAGGTTATCATTGATCCTCAAGAGATCTCTATGGACGTTGGTGAGAAGCAAAAGATCTCAGTACGATGGCTCCCCGCTGATGCCGAGGCGACTGCCGTATTTGCTTCAAGCGACACTCAGGTCGCTATCGTGGACGAGCAAGGGGTCGTAGAGGCTCTCTCTCCAGGGGAGGCGAAGGTCAAGGTGACGGTGCAAGAGGCATCGGCTGTATGTAGCATAACGGTATCGCTCAGTCAAATGCCACTCCTTGCCTTTGGCAAAGATCAGGAGACTCAACGTAGGATTGAAGCCTATGAACACAACCGAGGGCGGGAGCTTTGTGACGGAGTAGTAATACAGGGCGACTTCAAAGCAAATGCCTTCGTAAGTAAGTCGCTCGACTTATTCCCAGTGGTCTCCTACGGAAAGGAAGACAACAACGACAACCCCATTATTGTCGTACTGGGCAAGGAAGAGATAGGGTCTTGTACACGGACGCTAGAACTTCTGCGGAAGAGTGGCTTCTCTAATGTAAGGGTGCAGACAAACGACTATGGGAAGATGATGCTCAGGGCATCGCACGACGGAAACGACAATCTAGTCCTTCTCGGACAAGCGCAGCAGATCGCTGAGTCGAGCGTCCAGCCAGCTACTCAGATGATTTTGATGATTATCAACAAAGATGGCTATCCCTTACCGCATAAGCTACACGACTGCATTCTTGATGCGAAGGACTTCCCCAGTTGGCAGGAGTTTATGAGTGGTAAGGCGGAAGATGTCAAGGCGTTTGAAGAGACATTGGGATTCCGATATTTCAATGAAGCAAAGTCTTCTGCGACCAATCTCCTCTTTACCACGAAAAGCAATCAGACGAGCCACTCCAATATAGACTGGGTCTACTATGTCAGAGATCCAGAGTCTTGGACTCCTTTCATCGACTGTCAAATCAACTGCATAGACCGAGCAGAGGAGATTGATACGGAGGCTGTAAGGACGTGGCTGGCAAACAACGGGTTTAACCGCAACTTCAAAAGAGCCTTTTCCAAAGAGGATTGGTACTATGTGTGGAATAGCGACCGAACCGTGGGGCTACAGCTATACATCGATAGGAAGCGAGGAATCTGTGCAATGCAGATCTTCCCTGGAGATGTGCTTTCATCTTTTGAATAAACAGATGAATAGAAAGAGTCCACCGCACTCTACGCTTCTCTTAATCGAAAGAAACTAACAAATCACTTACACTATATGCTTATGAAACGAATACTATCTACATTGGCGTTATTGGGCGCTTTCTTCCTTTTGCCCTTCGTGGTAAAGGCGCAAGAGTTCACAATAACCATCGAACAGGTGGAACATTGCAACATCGAGGTGACTCGTGGTGCGTTGAACCCCGTTCCTGTGAATAGTGGAGACAAGGTTCCCAACTTCACGATGCTAACTATCAAGCTAACCCCTGACGAGGGTTATCAAGTGACTCACTACACAATCAATGGCGAGCAGAAGGAGATTACCTCAAGTTTTGGCGAGTTTGAGATAGTAGATAAGGATATGACTATCTCTGCAGTGGTCGTCTCAGCAAAGTCCTGCACCATTACCATCGAGCAACCAGAACATGGCACGCTCTCGGTAAAAGACACGAAGGAGTACAAGCCTATCTCATCTGGAAGCTCCGTGAACTCAGGTACGGGGATTAGGATGGAAGTAGTGCCTGATACTGGCTGCGAGATTGAGTATTGGCTCATAAATGGCGAGAAGATCACTCCCTCAGCTAGTGATTTATTGCGCAATAGCTATACTTATGTCGTTAAGGAGGATGTCACCATATCTGCGCAAATCAAAGTCCCTCAGACTACCGAGGGGAAGATTACGATGATACAGCCCAAGGAGGGGCAGGGTACGCTGACCGCTTACTACTTTAGTGAGGGTAATCCTGTCGATGTAACAGATGGTGCTATGGTACCGCTAGAGACTGATGTTACCTTCCACGTAGCACCTGCTGAGGGGTACGAGATGGACTACTGGCTAATCAATAATGTCCAAACAGAACTCGGGGTGGGTTCGCTGGCCAATAACAAGACCATCACCGTAACGGGTGACCTGGAGGTTAAGCCTGTCCTCAAGGCAACGGCTACGCCACAGCTCGACTCGGTTCTCGTCAAGATTAGCTATGAGGGAACTGGTGGATACCTCGAGACGAAGTATGTCGAGC
>URDQ01000031.1 GCA_900546675.1 uncultured Porphyromonas sp.
AGATTCTCTGACTTCCTCCTTCTGTTGCGGAGAGACTTTTGACACAGCTCCCTACGGTGGGAGCCCCCACCCCGACGAGCGGTTTCCCCGACGAGAAGTCGATCGAACTTCCGAAACGAGAAAAAACTTCGCTTTTTACTTGCATATGAACTTAGAAAGCAAAGGGTTACACGTATCAACGCTCTGACGAGGACGGGCGAACACATAGGTCCGCCCCTACAAAGGGCTACTCGTATCGCTGTGATACGACTCGGAAGGCTCTATTTCGTTTCGTGAAGCGAATCTCCACGTGGAGAATCTCGATTCTCTACGTGGGGATGAAACATTCTCCACGTGAAGACGAGATAAAACTTCGGAGGAATCAAATGAAACTTCGGAGGAATCGTTTCGCCCCTACGTGGAGAATAAAATATAGCCACGTGAGGATTCTCATTTTCCTCCGTGGCTATCGAAATTTTTTCTAAGACAACCTGACCAGCCTGAGTGGTCAGAGTGATCAGATGCAGACGCACAAGTCGCTGTAAAAGCGCCTATCATACAGCATCTATAGTAAAAAGGTGTGCCACACCATGGCAAGTTATGATCCCCTTGCGGGGCTTGCCATAGTGTGACACACTACTTAACGGATGGCTTCCCGAGAAGCCTTATAGCCTCATAGAGACTATCTATCGTAAGATGCAGTCTCCATCAGGAGAGTACGCATCACTTGACAAGCTTCTGAGTCGTGATACCCTCAGCCGTCGTGACGACTGCGACGTAAGCTCCCTCAGGAAGACGAGAGACGTCTAGCAGGCCTGCTAGCTCTGCCCCACTAAACTCGGCAACAGCTACACCCTGTAGGTTAAAGAGCTGTACACGTAGCACCTCGTTGGGATTGGAGAGCTGTAGAGTCTCTGCAAAGTGAACTGGATAAAGCTCAGGAGCGACCTGCGTGATCTGCTCTACCGGACGCAACTCGTTTGGATAGTCATAGATGACCTCTATACGATACTTGCTATCGCCCTTACCCTCAGAATCAGTCCATGTATAGGTATTAGCATCGGTCTCATGTACCTTGACACCATCTCTATAGATGACATAGCTCTTAACCTCGGGGAAAGGTACAGGTAGTGGTCCTCTCGTATAGGCGCGATCAGTGACTCCTGACTGCCTGTTCGGGTTGTTGGATACGACTAGCTCCATAACCTGATAGCCGGGTCTATTCTCACTATAATGTCCATAGCGAAGTATCTCCATCGAGCGATCTCCTGACACCTCAAAGCTTCTCAGACAGCCTTCGGTGTCAATGTACTCATCCTTCGAGCGGGCATCGATATAGATAGTGGGGTTACTATTACCATTGCAGACGAAACCAGTCTCAAGGTTATAGCCATCGTCTAGCGGTATAGGCTTATTGAGCTGTACGGACATCCACTCCTTCTTAGCAGCGGTACCCTGAGGAACTACAATGATCGTATTGTATAGTGGTTGGTATCCAGACTTCTTCTGCAGGGCAAAGAAAGATAGCGCCTGGCTGTAATCGGGGTTACCATTACTATTTAGAGGTGTATCCATCGCTGGGATAAAGTTTATCTGATGGATATAGAGTTGCTGACCACCGAAGGGAGACTGACCTAGGCGATACATATCATACATACGTACCTTGTTGATTTTAAGGCCTTGGAATGCGTAGCCTGCAGCTCCATGCTTCGCCTTGAGGAGCGACACCTTCTTTCGATCTGCGATCTTAGAGACGATCTGAGTGTTGTAAGGCATACTCCACTCAAGCTTTACTCCGGCAGTCCCTTGAGAGACGGATGGAGTAACCTGACTATCTAGCTCTCCTAGATAGAGAGAGCGGTATGCAGCGGGGGTAGCGACAGGCGCCCCATCGATTGTGTAGACAGCCTCTACCTTGTAGTCAACCCGACCAGCTTGCTTGCGAGCATCCGTAATGTTGTCCTCGTAGGTCGTCTCAGTCAATGTCTTCACAAGTTTGCCATCAGCATATAGGTTGTAAGCGATGGCATATCCCTGCTCATGGTTGGGGACAGCATCCCACTCGAGCTTAACCTTTTTCGGATCATTGGGTACAATTGATGCCCGTAGCTCCTTAACTATCTGTAGGGGCTTCCAGTTGCCATTCCACTTTCCTGCGACTTGCTTCTTTCCCGTATTGTCTGGGTCGAGCCACTTAGCCATATACCACGTGTCTCCCTTAGACTTATACTTATCATAGTGGGAGTAAAGGCGACCATACACAGCATCCATAGGACAGATGCCAGGAGCGCCCCCAGAGAGCGTACCTATTTGCTCACCACGGTCATTGTAAAGTGGAGATCCAGAAGATCCGCCCTCTGTATTTCCCTTATTACAGAGAAAGCTGAAGTGATCATTTTTACCACCTATCGTTCGATTCCATGTGGCAAGCGACACCCCGCCATCGAAAGTTGACACCTTGAGGGCATCTCCAGCCGGGTGATGTAGGCTGGCTCCCTTCTGCCAGGTTGTAGTCGCAGCATTCCAGCCTGAGTAGTAAACACGATAGTCCTCGGGGATTTTATTCGTGAGCTCCAGGAGTAGTCCGTCTGAGGCACCCTTGATAGGTAGGAAAGACTTCATCCTTGCTCCAACCATAGAGCGTAGTGTCTGCGTACCACGATCACCACTGGAGCAACGGGGCTTCTCAAAGTGAAAAGCAAAGATCCACTGATCCATAATGTAATTGGGTATGCCAAATCTATCGGTCTCACTAGCACAGTGCGCAGCACTGATGATATAGGGGGTCAAGTCCTCCTTGATGTTGTTAATCAAGTTACCAGAGCACATCGCGAGACCATCTCCGACGGGCATCAGCATCGCTACAGAGCTAGCCTTTTGATCCTCATAGTTATCACCCTCAGGACAGTTAGCATTGATCTGGCAGAACTTTCTAAGTCCGGGGTCTGATGACTCCTCATTGCTGGAGTAATACTCTAATCCATCTTGTGCCATACCGATCTGCATCACGGGATAGTAGAAGTATGCTACCTGTGAGATCTGTATCGAAGGCTTCGCAGTCCCCTCGGGCATCTCGTAGTCTAGGACGAGCTGACTACCTGCTAGAGGCTCTGTAGCAAAAGCCCCATGAGTAGGATGCGTGGCATGCGTGTAGGCTCCCAGTAGCTGACGCCTATCTGGGGTGTAGATAAAGAGACGCCCACCCTCGGGGATATAGAAATCTTCATAGTATAGCCCCATACCAACAGGTGAACCCTCTAGTGCTAGCTCAAGGCGATAGACTTGCGTCCCATTGACGCTATGTACTAGCGTAGCTTGCTCTGCGAAGTCAACAGAATAATCGACCAGATGCCCCACATTAAAAGGACGACCACTACGTGAAGACGACCAAGCGTCTTGCACCTTTAGATCGCTAGGGTTAAAGTCGAGCGCAACAAGTTGTGTCGCATGCTCCGTAGTGGAGCGCAGAGAGAGATCTGCTGCTAGAGGAGTGCCTCCAAAGGACTGCTGAGACAGCATAGGCAGGCTAGTCAGCATCATCACGATGCCTGTCAGCAGCAGAGACCTATTCAAGAGATACGATTTAAAAGTCATATGTTTTCAGCTTAAGTTTTGACGGTTTATAGGCGAGATGCCAAATAACGAGGTGCAAGTTACGACTTTTTTCCCAGCTAGCCAAAAACTTGCCTCCTCCCTTAATGTGGCAAACATCATTTACAAGCTGAGGAGTAGCGATCTGTAAAGGTACACGAAGGCGCTTAGCAGAAGACCTAACGAAGGGCTACTCATAGGATTTGCCAAATCTAAGACTAATGGTGGGGTGGCTCTTCCTCGTGAACTGTTGAAGCGCTTGCTGGCTACTGACAGACATTGAGTACCCTTGAGGACAGGCTCTATAACTAGCTATGTTACCTTTGCACTGCCTATCAGGAGATTGTTGACTTTTGCAACAGTCTCATCAGATAAAAGCTCGCTGGCGTTGTGAAGCTGGGACTAGACAACACGTATACCGCACATATCAAAAAAGAGACGTACATCAACCTTATAGCCGATGCACGTCTCTTCTGATTGGTTTGCCCTAAGTGGGCAAGTCTTATTTCGGGTCTACTCTTTAGCCCCGCTATACAAGACTACTTCCAGTTTGGCTCTAGATCTGGATTGGTCGTACGATCCTGTACAGGGAACTCCCAGATGAACATATCTTCGTCTGGTGAGACTACCATGTCAAGTACATCACCAATGGAGTAGATCTCTCTAGGTCCGTAAGGATCGCTCATAAGGAGCTTTTGGATTCCCTTACCCTTGCGAGACATAGGATCACCCCAGCGCTTGAGGTCAGTCATACGAGTACCCATACCGATCATCTCACGCGTACGCTCATCCTTGACGATTTGCTTCATCGCATCTTGTGAGTCTGCATTGATCAGAGGTGCCGTCAGACCACGAGCCGCACGGAGCGCCTCTATGGTCTCCTTAGCACCAGCTGCATCACCCTTCCATGCTTGAGCCTCTGCTTTGATCAGATATGCCTCTGCAATGTCAAAGAGGTGCGTAGAGTGTGCATAAGAGAACTGATTGTTGTCAGGATTACGATCTAGTCTCGGATTACCTCTAAACTTAGAGACAAATCTCATCGTCAGATAAAGATCCGTATAGTACTGAGGCCGCTTAGCCTTATTCTTCTTCTGCTTAGGATAGATCACTAGCACGCCCTTCTTATTGGGGCTCTCTCCCCAAGGCTCTTCGAACCAGCTACCATATGTCGTAGCTCCATCTTTGATAGCCATACGAAGGTCATTCTTATAATCATCGCCAGAGACATAATTAGTAGCATCATAGAGATCCAGCAGATACTGGTTAGGATACCAGTCAGGTAGAGTTATCTCCTGAAGGACTGTCTCAACCTCTCCCTTCTCTTGATCATAATCGTCATAAGCCTGGAAGAATAGACCATGGAGAATGCCACCTACAGCGCCCACCTTAGTGGTTGCAAAGGTCTTGACCATAATCTCATCAGAGGACTCATCAATCCAAATCTTCTTGAAGTCATCAAGAGAGCCTGAGCCTAGAGGATAGTTGTTGATGAACTCGTCTACCGTCTCAATAGCCTTGTCATACTCGTGCATCTCAAGATAGATACGAGACATAACAGCATAGGCATAGTCACGATGTATATAACAAGGTATACCTTGCTGCTTAAGCTCTACATCATCCTTGTCGGGGAGGACCTCAACAGCAGCCTTGAGCTCGTCAAGACAATAGTCATATACCTCCTTCTGTGTAGCACGCTTCTTATTAGTCTTCACAAGAAGCGGATCATACTCTTTGACAATGATAATGCCTGGCAAATTAGCATTAGCATCGTAGCGCTTAGAGAAGCGACACATCAGTCGGTAGTTAGCAAGAGCTCGTAGTGTACGTGCCTCACCTACATAGCCTTCAAGCTTAGTGCGCTCTTCCTTTGAGAGCTGCTTGTACTTTACAGAGTCAGCCTTAAACTCGTTAACTCGCATGACAAAGTAGTTCGCATCCTTGATGACGGTAGCAAAAGCACCGAAGTACCCTGCTATAGCACTGTTATCAACGAGTTGTCCATGATTCCACTCAAAGAATGGAGCTAGAGAGCCGTTGTCTGAGGATGTAAGATGATATAGATCAGCCTGCATATCTCCGAGGAATAGATTGCCTGGAGACTCGGCACCTCTGACAGCCGTATACATGGCGTCACGTAGCCATACAACCTCTTGAAAGTTCTGAAGAGGCTTTTGCTCCTTAACACCCTCGGGTACGAAGCCGACCTGACAAGCAGAGAGAGCTGCGAGTGCGAAGAGCGCAAGGACGATATTCTTGATATGTAGATTCATAATTGTGTCTTTGTTTATAGATTTGATCCGACAATGCACTTAGAATGTAACCTGCAGACCACCGACATACTGGCGTGTGTTCGGGTATTGGTTGAGAGATAGGTTACTTGCAGACTCAGGATCGAAGCCTGAATATGGAGTCAATGTGAGTAGGTTGCGACCTGTCACATAAACGCGCACGCCAGAAATCAATCCAATCTTCTCAAACCACTCTGAGGGCAGTGAGTAAGAGAGACGTACGTCCTTGAGACGGATATAAGAAGCCTTCTCAATCAGACGAGAGTCAAACTTAAGTGCCTCACCAAACTTAGGTACATCGGTATCACGATTGTCCTCTGTCCAAGCGTCAAGTAGCTTGCGGCTCTTGTTGGTAGAGATGAAGCCTCTAGAGGTGTTCTCTGTGAAGAATCGGTCGTTGTTGAGAAGATACTTACCTGCGCTATAGGTTAGGTTGACGTCTAGAGCAAGACCCTTCCAGCTAGCACCGAATGCAAGACCACCATTGAATGGAGGATTCATAGCATATCCCGTAGGAGCAAGGAGGTTGATCGTATATCGATCGGTCGTTTTGTCTGTCTTATTACCATTAGCATCTACCTCGTACCAGAGCTGCTTACCAGTCTCAGGATCTACACCTGCAAAGTGAGCCATAAGGTACTGAACAGGACCACCGACCTTGTATATAAGAGACTTGTCTGGCTCTCTATACTCGTCAAGTCCGTGGAAGAGCTTGGTGACACGCTCTAGGTTGTAGTTCATAATTACAGAAGCGTATACATTCCAGTCGCGTGTGCGGACGAAGTCATAGCTCAGCGAGAGGTCGATACCCGAGTTGGTCAGTGAACCGATGTTCTCATAGCGACCTGCATAACCAGATGCGTAGGGCTGTGGCACGAACATAAGCATATCATCCGTGATGCGGTGATAGAGGTTCAGCACTGAATGGAATCGATCGTCAAAGGCATCAAAGTCTACACCAACGTTTAGGTTAGACTGCTTCTCCCAACCTAGATCGGGGTTTCCAATAGTACCAGAGCCTAGTCCGAAAGCTCCACGATAGTTGACCTGATCTGCTAGTGCCATAAAGGAGAGCGATGGGATAGAGGAGTTACCCGTAGTACCCCAGCTAGCACGTAGACGTAGCGTGTTGAGCCACTTGACGTGCTCTAGATGTGCACGATAGATGTCATAGGTAGCACCTACTGAGTAGAAGAGACCTGTGCGACGATCAGCACCAAATCTTGAAGAAGCATCACTACGTAGTGATAGGTCGAGGTGTAGGTAGTTGTCAAACGAGTAGTTGACACGTCCGAAGAATGAGAGGTAGTTGTACCCGCCCTTGCGCTGAGATGGAAGTCTCAGGTCTGAAGGCTCATTGCTACCATTACCTAGCAGGTTGAAGTCGTCGTCTTCAATACCACGCACAGAGGCTTGGATTGAGTTAGAGCGAGCCTGCACCCACTCCTGTCCTAGCAGGATGGTCATCTTGTGTAGATCAGCAAAAGAGAAGCGATACTCTGCAGTGTTGGTCCAGGTAAAGTTAGTGCCTAGTCCACGATACTCTGTACGAGATCCTCTCTTGTCTGTCATCCAGTAGGCACCTGTCTTGAAGCCTGCACTGTAGACGTTATGGCTTAGGTCAAGACCAGCCTGTGTCTTAAGGATAAGTCCCTTGATTGGAGTTACCTCAGCGTAAGAAGCTATGTTAGCTTGATAGGTGTGGTCTAAAGCCTTGAAGTACTCTTCCTCTCGCTCGATGGGAATTGTATAGCTTCCTAGCGCATCAGAGTAGAAATAACGACGTAGCTGTCCTGTGCTATCGTATGGAGTGAGGTAGCGAGGCTGCATGAAAGCTCCTAGAGTACCTCTGTTTATGTAGTTTGACTGCTCAAAGTCAGCAGCGTCTTGCTTCGTATAGGCACCAAATACGTTGACACCTACCTTGAGCCAATCCTTAACCTTTGTATCTACACCTACACGACCATTGTAGCGTGTGAAGGCATTACGACCGCGTGCGATACCCTCCTGAGAGAGTGTACCCATAGAGATGTAGTACTGCGTACGGTTGCTACCACCACTCATAGAGATGTCGGCCTGATAAGAAGGAGCCTTCTTACCCATGTAGTAGTTAAGCCAGTCGAAGTTGTAATCGTTTGGATTATAGTACTTGCTTAGATCGAAGTCCTCAGCGTCTGGGTTATAGAACTCATCCGTCTTATAGGGGTTAAACGGCCAAGCATAAGACTCGACTTTGTTTCTAGAGTTTGCAGCTAGCTGATCTAGTAGGTTTACCTTGGTGTAAGGAGCATTTCCCCAGTCATAAGGCTTGAGGTATCCGTTCTGAGCTTGGAATTCAAGAAGCTCATCACCAGTCATCATCTGCTCGAAAGGCTTTCTATTACCAATCATTGAGACACCATACTGTGCATTGACAGTGATATGTCCGATACCCTCCTCAGAGCGCTTACCCCTCTTGGTCGTGATGACAACGACACCATTAGCAGCACGAGCACCATAGATAGAGGTTGAGGAAGCATCCATAAGGACGTTCATACTCTCGATATCGTTAGAGTTCATTGCCATAACGGTACTGAGGTCAGTCTGCATACCATCTACGATGTATAGAGGAGCAGTACCTGCAGTTAGTGAGCCTTGACCGTGGATACTTACGCTAGCAACAGCGTTAGGGTCACCAGAAGATGTGGTAACGTTCATACCAGCGACCTTACCCTGTAGAGCGTCCATCACGTTAGCTACAGGCTTCTCAGCGATCTGCTCACCAGATACACGAGCCATAGAGCCTGAGATCGTGCTGAGCTTCTGTCCTGAACCGTAACCTACTACGACAACCTGATCAAGGGTCTGATCATCGGTCGTCATGACGACGTTCATCACCTTAGTGATGGGTACTGAGATCGTCTTAAGACCTACATAGGAGAAGGTCAGCTTCTTAGCAGAGGCAGGTACACTGAGTGTAAACTTACCATCTACGTCTGTCGTGGTACCGATAGAGGTATTGCCCTCCACGACCACGTTCGCAAACATCACCGGCTCTTTATCCTCTCCCGAGGTTACAGTACCTGTGATGGTCCTATTCTGCGCTACAGCCCATCCTATGCTGGCCGTTAGCATCAGAAAGAATAGAGCCAATCTTTTCATAAAACTCTTCTTTAGCGTTAGTTATACATTGATAGTTTGAATAGTCATACTCACCCACCACGTCACGCTAGCAACTATGGCGGTGTGTCTCTGACATAACCTATTATAGCAACCGATAGAATGCCCTCTGACGCTTGTCTCCATATAGGCACCACCCTACATAGAGCCTTCAACATTGCCGAAGGGAGTCTACCTTAACCTTTCGGAAACAAAGGTAGTACAAAAAAGTGGGGGAACCAAATCTCTCCCGTCTCCACGAAGCTTCGCAAGGAATCAGCTCGGATTAGCTGATTCCTATTTTGAAGAGCTGGCGGAGAGCTATGATTAGCCTATTTTTAGCCAAACGAGATTATTAGGCGATGGCCACGTAGAAAATGAAATCCCTACGTGGAAAGCGATTGGCGAGTGACTAGAACTATCGGAACGATCAGAGTGATCGAAGAGAATCGGAATAATCGGATCTCTAATCTCTAACCTCTAATCTCTAATTTGATTACCTTTGCAGTAGCTCTGTGAGTAAGACGATCAAATCCTCTTCGCTAGAAGCGCACAGAGCTCTCTGTCAAACGTTTATCTCACTATCACCTTTTCACTCCTTGTCCGCTAAGCTCTATCATACGGCTGTCCTCTGTGAGGACTCTCTCGACTTATTGGTCACATCACCCACGGGTCTCTACGTAGATGTCACGATGGGTGGCGGGGGGCACTCACGTGCGCTCCTCGAGCGACTCTCGCCCGAGGGTAGCTGCATCGGTCTCGATCAAGATCCTGATGCGGCTGTCAATGCCCCTACGGATAGTCGCTATCATTTTGTGGCGACAAACTTTCGCCACCTAGGGCAGTGGCTCGACTATTGGGGAGTCGCAGGAGAGGTGGATGGGATCTTGGCAGATCTAGGGGTCTCGTCACATCATTTCGACAGTGAGGAGCGGGGCTTTAGCTTTCGCTATGAGGAGGCGATGCCCGATATGCGTATGAATAGCCGGTCGGGTGTTACGGCTCGTGACATACTGCTGAGCTATAGCGAGGAGCAGCTGGCCGACATACTATATTATTATGGTGAGCTCCATGATGCTCGTCGCATCGCAGCACTACTTGTGTCGCATCGTGCCGTGGGCTACCCTACTATCGCCGCTCTTATGGAGGTGCTGACGCCAGTCCTACCTAAGGGAGGACCTCAGCTACGCAATAAGCTGAGCCGTATCTTCCAGGCACTACGCATTGAGGTCAATGATGAGCTGGGTGCTCTGCGTCAATTGCTGAGCGACTCGGTGCGTCTCCTCAAGCCTGGAGGACGCATAGCGATCATCTCTTACCACTCTCTAGAGGATCGTATGGTCAAGGATTTCTTCCGTCTAGGGAGCTTCGAGCAGCCGAATGAGGCTTTGGCAGGTATGCCCCTGTCGACACCGGCGCCTCTACGTGTGATTACAAAAAAAGCTATCACACCCTCGGCGGATGAGATAGCGGATAATAATCGTGCTCGTAGTGCTAAGCTACGTGTTGCGGAGCGTCGTGAGGATATTTGAGTGAGAAGAGAGGATGGTTAAGATAGACGAGACATACTTTGACGATAACCTAGAGGAGGAGCTACAGGAGCCTGTACCAGTAGCTACTGATGAAGAGGCTGGGACGGAGCCTCAGCCGAGGCTTTTGCTGGGAGACCTCCTAGATGAAGACGAAGAGGACTCTTCTGAAAGCACTGAGACGGACACTTCGAGCGACTTCGCTCCCGCTGCTATGGACTCTGCAGATGATGAGCTGACAAGCGAGACCTCTACACCTGTATTCACATCCCTAGAGGAGCCGAGTACTCTAGAGGAGCTAGACGCTCTAGAAGAGCTAGAGGAGGAAGATGCCGATGATGAACTCATTGATGAGTCTGACCAGCCTACTCGTAAGCGCTCTTCACGTGGTCTGTGGTTCTGGCTAGGTGGCGATGCGCTGGAGCTACCAGCCTTTAGGAAGTATATACCAGCCTTTATCGCGATCCTCCTGATGGGGCTGATACATGTCACAAGCAACTATCAGATCATTGCCAAACGACGTCAGATAGACAAGCTAGAGACACGAGTCAAGGACTTGACCTACAAACATATGGAGAGCGTCAGCGAACTAACGCGTCGTAGTATCGGGGGCAACTTCGAGCAGCAACTCCAGGCGATGGGGTCAGACCTTGAGGCTCCTTCGCAGCAGTCGATCATCCTCTATCGTGATGACAAGAAATAATCTCTACCCTCTCTAACGTACACACGCTCTATGTCGAAACATAGCCCTATCATAGCTCGCTACCGCACTTTAGGCTTCCTAGCTATCTTGATGATTCTATGGATCTTTATTAAGGTGATCGGCATCATCTTCGTCGAGGGACCTACGTGGCGCAAGATGGCTCAAAACTTTCACCGCCCAGACACGGTGACGATCTCACCTCTACGAGGCAACATTATTTCGTCAGACGGACACATCGTAGCTATTAGCAAGCCTGCCTACAAGCTTTACCTAGACTTTGGTGCAGAGTCTATCCAGCAGATGGAGCCAGACTCGCTCTACAAGCAGCTAGACTCGCTAGCCTACCAAATGAGTCTCTGGGAGAAGGGGGAGCAAGCCACTTATCAAGCACTGCGCAAGCGACTTCGTGAGGGTTACCGCAAGGCGCAGTATAAGCAGCCAGGCTATCGCTACGTATCTATATATCCCTACGAGGTGAGCCATGTGGAGTACCAGCGACTCAAGCAGACTTATCCACTGATGATGACGGTAGAGCGCAAGGGGCGTATGGTGCGTCGCCGTGGCCCGCTCAGGAATGGGCTGACGCACGAAGAGCGTGCACTCCGCGACAGACCTTATGGCGAGCTGGCGAGACGTACCATAGGTAGTGTCTACAAAGAGGTCAAGGGAGATCTCACGCAGGGCGAGTACGGTCTGGAGCAGAGCTTTGACACCCTATTGCGGGGTGAGCCTGGACTGGCTGTGAGACAGTACTTGGCGGGCTCTACACGACAGAATACGTTGCAGTCTCCTCGGGCTGGCTACAATGTGTACACGACCCTAGATATGAATCTGCAGCAGATCGTACACCGTGCGCTCTATGAGCAGATGACCCAGTTTGAGGCGGACTACGGAGGGGCTATCCTGATGGAGGTGGAGACGGGGCGTATCGTGGCGCTAGCCAATCTCACAAAAGGCTCTCAGTCTTACTACGAGGGTGCTAACTATGCCCTCAGTGCGCTCAATGAGCCTGGCTCTACGATGAAGACTCCCTTTATGATGGCTGCCCTAGACGATGGGGTCTGTACGCCAACCGATACGATCGATACGGGCAATGGTGTCTTTAAGTATGGAGGCTACAATATACGTGATCACAATGCTAATCGTGGAGGCTATGGACGTATCTCGGTTGCTCAGGGTCTATGGTACTCGAGTAATATCGTCCTAGCTAAGATTGCTATCAAAGGGTATGTGGAGCACCCCGATGGGATCTATCAGCACCTGAGCAACTATGGGCTGCTGGAGCGACTGGACGTAGGGCTTGAGGGGGTTGCTACGCCAACGATCATACGGCCTGAGGACAAGAGCTACGGTAACTCGACGATCCCAGGCATCAGCCGTGGCTATGGTATCTCGGTGCCGGCAATCAATACGCTCAACTTCTACAACGGCATCGCCAATGGTGGACGTATCATGCGCCCCTATCTAGTGGATCGTGTAGAGGATGCTGAGGGCAAGGTAATCCAAGAGTATCAACCTCAAGTGCTACACGAGAATATCTGTAAGCCGGCTACGCTCGACTCGATACGCTCGATGCTAGACAATGTAGTCATACGAGGAACTGCTAAAGGACCTGTACACTCTGACCTGATCTCTATCAGTGGCAAGACGGGTACGGCTCTGATGAGCAACCACGGTAGCGGAGGTTATCGTACGGGTAGTGTAGTCTACATGACTTCGTTTTGCGGATATTTCCCCTCAGATCGCCCTAAGTACAGTTGCTTCATCTTTGTGGTCAATCCTCACGGCGTAGGTCGTGCTTCAGGAGGTATCGTAGCTGGTCGTGGCGTGAAGCGTATCGCTGAGGAGATCTACACGCTCTCTAATCCTATCCTCCTAGACACGATCACCCCGCACCCAGCTAGTGAGCGTTTGAAGCATTTGGATCTAGCTGGCGGTGAGAAGAAGCGTGTCGAGAGCTTTGTCAAGGCTTACAAGATCCCGGAGGTTAAATCTGAAAGCTCGAGCAAGATGGGTTCTGACCAACTGGTCGCACCTCAGTATGGACGTGAGGGAGTGGAGTTGCACCCCCTAGCCCACTACTCCAAAGGGGTGATGCCTCGGCTTGTGGGCTTAGCCCCCAGTGAAGCGGTCTATCAGATTAGCTTGCAGGGGCTGGAGGTGCAGTTGGTCGGCTATGGACGGGTCATAGCGCAGAGCATCCCTATCGGTACGCCTATCCACCCAGGAGAGAAGGTAGTCCTCCATCTAGGCAATAATCATAGACAGTAAAGTGGAATACTCCCTTATATAGATATGAATCTCAAACCACTCAATAATTATATAGTAGCACTCACCGAAGAGCATCTACTGAGCCAAGCACACACAGGCGATGTCTCTGCGGAACAGTGTCAAGTGACCTCTATCGAGCAAGACTCACGTCGTGTGTCGGAGGGGTGTATCTTCGTAGCACTACGTGGTGTGCATGTGGATGGTGCCGACTACATCCCGAAGGCGCTTGCAGCGGGCTGTCGTATCATCGTCACAGAGCACCCTCGACCTGAGATCCTCTCTGACGAGGTGGTGTGGCTCACGGTGACCGACACGGCAAAGGCGATAGCTGTCTTAGCCTCCGTCTACTATGATCGTCCAGAGCGACAACTCACGATCGTAGGTGTCACGGGGACCAATGGCAAGACGACCACTGCTACGCTATGCTATCAGCTGTGGAGCTGGCTCGGCATGCGAGCAGCGCTCTTTAGCACGGTCTGCATACGTATCGGCGACAAGGAGTATCCCGCCACCCATACGACGCCCGACGCTCTCGAGCTACATCGTGTGATGCGCGATATGGTCGATGCGGGTTGTCGCTATCTCTTTATGGAAGTCTCTTCGCACGCTTTGGTACAGCAGCGGGTCTATGGGTTGCCCTTTGCACTAGCTCTCTTTACCAATCTGACGCGTGACCACCTAGACTACCACGGCACGATGCAGGCTTACATTGCCGCTAAGAAGTCGCTCTTTGACCATCTCTCACCAGAGGCTCACGCTCTAGTCAATGCGGACGACCGTAATGGGAGTGTGATGGTGCAAAACTGCGCCGCACACCTGCACACCTATGCGATGCGTAGCCATGCGGACTATATGGCTCAATTGCTGGGACAGTATGTAGACGGCTCTACCCTACTGCTGGACAACGAAGAGGTGGAGATCAAGCTCGTCGGGAGCTACAACGCTTACAACGTGACGGCCGTCTACGGTGTGGCTCGTCTCCTCCTACCTGATCTAGACAAGAGCTTGATACTGCGTGGCATCTCTAGTTTGGAGCATGTGAATGGTCGCTTTGACCTGCTCGCCTCTCCGAGAGGCTACCACGTTGTGGTGGACTATGCACACACGCCTGACGCTCTGGAGAATCTTCTCAAGACGGTCTCCGAACTAAACGCCTCACAGGTCTACGTCGTGGTCGGCGCTGGCGGTGATCGGGACATGGGCAAGCGCCCTGAGATGGGACGTATCGCCTTCAATATGTGCGACCATCTATACCTCACCTCAGACAATCCACGCTCCGAGGATCCGCATACGATCATTGATCAGATGCTCGAGGGTATCCCTCAGGCGGAGCGTGATGAGGTCTACACCAACGTCTCTCGTCGCCAAGCGATCACTGATGCTTGCGCAGCTGCGCAGCGTGGCGATCTAGTGGTCATAGCTGGCAAGGGACATGAGACCTATCAAGAGATCGAAGGTGTCAAGCATCACTTCGACGACAAAGAGATCGCTTTAGAGATCTTCGCAAGAGAGGAGCATGCATAGATAGAATACCTTTGTCCTCACCTTTTACTTAGAGACCTTATAACCTTATCAACTTACCCATCATACTATGCTTTATCACCTCTACGACTGGCTACAAGCTAACGACGTCCCTGGCTGGCGACTAGCTCAGTATGTCACCTTTCGGGCTGGTGTCAGCTTTATCCTAGCACTCATCTTCAGTACGATCATCGGTCGGCGCATCATCCACTGGCTACATCGTATGCAGATAGGCGAAGTGGTTCGCACGCTAGGGCTAGAGGGTGAGGCTATGAAGAAAGGCACCCCAACGATGGGCGGTATCATCATCATTATAGCGATCATCGTCCCGACGCTTCTCTTAGCTCGGCTAGACAATGTCTATATACAACTGATGCTCTTCACGACCATTACGATGGGTGCCTTGGGTTTTATCGATGACTATATCAAGGTCTTTAAGAAAAACAAAGCGGGGCTCCACGGACGCTACAAAATCATCGGACAGGTACTCCTAGGCATTGTCGTGGCACTCACCTTCTACTTGAGTCCAGAGATTATCATTCGAGAAAATCAAGAGGTGATCAATAACGGGCGCATCGAGCAGGTGACCTTCGCTAGTCAAGCAGCGAAGAATACGCAGACGACTATCCCTTTTGTCAAGAACAACAACTTCGACTATCTCTCGCTAATCCCCGCCTCTACGCCCAACCGCGAACTGGTCGGTTGGATCGTCTTCTCAATCATCATCATCCTCATTGTGACCTTTATCTCTAACTGTGTCAACCTGACGGATGGTCTAGATGGTCTAGCAGCGGGGACGGCCGCTCCAGTGGGAGTTGCACTAGCGGTACTCGCCTATGTCTCCTCACATATAGCGCTCGCTCAGTACTTTAGTATCATGTTTATCCCAGGCGCTGAGGAGCTGGTGATCTTTGGCGCAGCCTTCGTGGGAGCTCTCTTTGGCTTCCTCTGGTACAACGCTTATCCAGCACAGGTCTTCATGGGCGATACGGGCAGTCTCGCCATCGGCAGCATCATCGCCGTGATGGCTATTCTCATTCGCAAGGAGCTACTCCTACCGATCCTCTGCTTCCTCTTTATCATCGAGGGACTATCCTCGCTGATACAGCAAGCATACTTTAAGATTACCAAGCGACGCACGGGGACGGGCCGACGGGTCTTCAAGATGTCGCCATTGCACCACCACTTTCAGAAAGCGGGCAATAGCGGTATCGATGCACTGATCCAGAGACCTCTAGCTCCTATCCGAGAGGCTAAGATCACCGTCCGCTTTTGGCTTATAGCTATCCTACTAGCTGTCCTGACGGTCATCACGCTTAAGATGCGATAACTCATATACTCACAACGATCTCACAGATATGCAACGCAACGAATATATCATCCTAGGAGCTGGAGAGAGTGGCGTCGGAGCTGCTATCCTCGCTCAGCAGCAAGGGCTGCCAGTCTTCGTCTCTGACTCGGGACAGATCAAGCCACAATACAAAGCAGAGCTGGAGCAGTACAGCATCCCCTACGAGGAGGGTGGACACACCTTCTCACGTATCTTATCTGCCCAGGAGGTGATCAAGAGTCCTGGTATCCCAGACAGCGCACCCCTCATACGACAACTCACGGAGCAGCAGACACCGATCATCAGTGAGATCGAGTTCGCCTATCGCTACGCTGGCGATAGCGTGATGATCGCTATCACTGGGAGCAACGGCAAGACCACTACGACCAACTGGCTCTACCATACGCTCCACAATGCGGGACTAGACGTCTCTATGGCGGGTAATGTGGGGACGAGTCTAGCTCGTCAGGTGGCGCTCGCTCCACATACCTACTATGTGATCGAGCTGAGTAGCTTTCAGCTGGATCATATGTACCAGTTCAGAGCACACATAGCGATCCTGCTCAATATCACGCCCGATCATCTAGATCGCTACGACCACCAGATGGAGCTATATGCACGGGCTAAGATGCGCATCACGCAAAACCAAGAGCCTACCGACTACTTCATCTCTTGGATCGAAGACGACTGGACACAGCGACTACTCAAGGAGCCTGGTATGGGAGCGGGACGCCGGATCTTCTTCTCTACCGAAGCCTCTTCAGACGATGCGGTCGTGGCTTCTAGTCACAACGGACAGCTACGCTTTGCCCTTCAGGAGCCTATCGTTGAGTTGTCTGAGAGTGCTCTAGCCCTCTCGGGCAAGCACAACGTGCAGAACGCTCTAGCCGTTGGTTGTGCAGCACAAGCCTTAGGTGTCAAGCCCGAGATCATACGAGCCTCTCTAGAGACCTTTACCAATGTGCCACACCGCCTAGAGTATATCGCCAGCATCGGTGGCGTAGACTACATCAACGACTCCAAGGCAACCAACATCAACAGCACTTGGTATGCCCTCGAGAGTATGCGCAAGCCGACGATCCTCATACTAGGCGGCACTGACAAAGGCAATGACTACAACGATCTGATGGATCTAGTCAAAGAAAAGGTGGTCGGAATGATCTACCTAACGACCGACTCCGCCAAGCTCCACCGCAGCTTCGACAGTGTCATACCTCGCCACGAGGAGGTCACCTCGATGCGTGACGCTATCGCCACTGCTCACCAGATGGCCAAGGCTGGAGAGACCGTATTGCTGTCGCCAGCCTGCGCCAGCTTTGACCTTTTCACCTGTTATGAAGATCGTGGCGACCAGTTCAGAGCAGAGGTACTCGCCATCGCTCAGAAACAATGAGATACCGATAAATAGCTCTAGCCTATCCGACTCTCTATGATACCACAAGACGAATACAATACTAGCCAAGATAATACCACCACGCATTCGGACATCTTCGACTTCTCACCCCGTGAGGAGACGACACCGATTGATAGCGAGAGCGCAGAGCCGTCCGAAGGAAGCACTCAGCACGCTGCCGAGGTAGAGATGACCCCACGCAAGCCACGCATTACAGGCGACCGCTCACTCTGGTTCCTCTACTTTGCCTTCCTAGCCACGTCGCTGCTCTTTATCTATAGTGCAACCAGCACACTAGCTTACCGTGGGGAGAGCTTGTACGCTCCCTTTACGGGTCATCTCAAGCATATCATCGCATCGGTGATTGTTGCGTGGATTTGCTCACGAATGAACCGCTCCTTGATACGCTCAGGAGCTATTTGGGCTTACATCTTGTCACTTGCTGCCGTTATCGCAACTCCACTCTTAGGTACAGAGACCAATGAGGCGAAGCGTACGCTCATGGGTGTGCAGCCCTCCGAGTTCTACAAGGTTGGCGTCATCTTTCTCGCCTCCGCAGTCCTCTCTATACGTGAACTCAACAACAATCAGCGCTTTTACCTCTTCTGCGGTCTTACGGCTATCGGACTCCTCTTCGTTGCCAAGGAGAGTCTCTCGATGGGTATCATCATCACCGTATTCGTCCTCGGCATAGGACTCGTCCAGACAGGCTTCTCCAAGAGTCTCCTCCTCGTTGGGGGCATCGGCGCAGGGCTCATAGCGCTACTCTTGGCTTGTCTCTTATTACTGCCCGATAGCGTTGTGATGCAAAACAGTAGTACCGCACGCTGGAAGGGACGTATCGAAGACTTTACCTCTAAGTCCGACTCTAGTAAGTATGTCATCAACGAAGACAACTTTCAGGAGCAACATGCACGCATCGCCATCGCACGAAGCAATGGTACGGGAGTATTCCCAGGCAATAGCGTAGAGCGCGACATCCTGCCCGAGGCTTACTCCGACTTTATCTATGCGATCATCATCGAGGAGACAGGTCTCATCGGTATGATCTGGGTGCCACTACTTTATATCCTCTTATTCTTCAAGCTCTCTCGCTGGGCAACTCGATCGCAGCGCAGCTGGCAGCGCATCTTCCTGCTCGGTGTAGGTATTATGTACACCACGCAGGCGATCATACATATGTGCGTCGTCACAGGTATCTCACCCAATACGGGTCAGACGCTACCGCTCATCAGTCGTGGAGGCTCGTCGCTCGTCGCCACTTCCATAGCTATCGGTGTCTGCATCGCAATCACCAGGCAAATCCGCGAAGACGAGTACCATCAGCAACTGGAGGAAGAGCGCAAAGCTCAGGAAGAGGTAGCCGCTACCGAAGCAGTTGTTGCGAATACGACGTCAATCGAAGGAAGCTCCCTACCCTCTTCTTCTGACGAAGCAGATAGTATGGCGTAGCCTCTATGCTTTTTTGTTCCAAATGTGCCAAGCATAGCGAGCCTGCACAAGGAGCATCTTCAGACCATTGATCGTCGTAGCGCCTTGCTCACGGCAAGCCTTGAGGAAGCGTGTCTCCTCAGGATTGTAGATCAGATCCATACAGACATGCTGTGGCGTAATCGCCTCGTAGGGAATCTGCGGACGCTCCATAATGTGTGGCTCCATACCGATAGGGGTCGCATTGATGAGGATCCACTTATCCGCTATCAGCTCAGGAGTCAGCGCATCGTAGGACAAGATATGCGGAGCTTGCGGATCTCTACTGACTAGCGTACAGTCGCGACCGAGACGCTTGAGAGCCTGTGCTACCGCCTGTGCTGCGCCACCCGTACCGAGGACGAGTGCATGCTGTCGTTCGGGCGTAAGTAGCGGTTGCAGACTCTCCACGACACCTTGCACATCCGTATTGTAGCCCAAGAGACGCATCCGTCCTCCCGTGCGATCCACGACAATCGTATTGACAGCTCCCACATACTTAGCCTCGGTGTCTATCTCGTCAAGATAGTTGCACACCTCCACCTTGTAGGGACTCGTCACATTAAGCCCCACGATAGCGGGAGTAGACTCCAGCCAAGGTCTCAGCTCCGAGAGATCAACCAGCTCTTGTAGTATGTAGCGAGCATCGATCCCCTGCGAGTCAAAAAGATCGTTGAAGTAGTCTGCCGAGAGCGAATGCCCCAAGGGCTTACCTATCAGTGCGTAAATACGTTGCATACTCTTATTCCTTTATGCCTCTAGGCTTCTGCGGTATATAAGACGCAGATCCCTAGGGGCATTTCTTTATATTGTACCTCTCTAAAGCCAGCTCTACGGATCAGTGCCGTCATCTCCTCTCTCTGTGGCATCGCTGTAATAGAGGCTGGGAGATAGCTGTAAGCAGAGCGGTCGTGAGCGCATAGCTGTCCGAGCCATGGGATCAACCGCTTGGCGTAGATGTTATACCCCTGTCGCAATAGTCCCGGACGAGGCTCGCTCAGCTCCAATATAGCGAGAGGGCCCCCAGGTCTGAGGATACGGTGCATCTCTCGCAAGCCTTGTAGCGGGTCCGAAAAGTTTCTAATCCCTAGAGTGCAGGTCACCGCATCGACCGACTGCGTGGCTAGAGAGAGTTCCTGACAGTTCTCCGCCGATAACGTCACAACAGGCACTGCATATGTAGCTCGCCTAATACGCTCAGCAGCCACCGCCAGCATACCCTCCGAGAGGTCTACGCCAACGATCTCACGCACCGACGGCAAGTATCGTGAGAGCATCAAGATCATATCCCCCGTACCGCAGGCTAGGTCAGCCACTTGACGAGGCGCATAGTCCGCTAGGTGCTCTATGACCTGCCAGCGCCAGGCCAGATCCATACCGCCCGTCATGAGGCGATTCATCGAGTCATAGTGCCCAGCGATGCGGTCAAACATTTGTCGCACAGAGCGAGACTTACCATCTAGAGATACAGACATAGTAATAGAGAGAGATTAGAACCAGCGACTAAGGAGGTTGTACGCAGCCCCTCTCAGTCGCTGGTTCGTTTGTATAGCTATGGAGAGACTGTTGCATAAAGGCGAATCGCTGTGTTACTTTCGGGATTCGGCTTCGGTCACATACGAAGGTATGCTCCCTTCAGACCTCACC
>URDQ01000032.1 GCA_900546675.1 uncultured Porphyromonas sp.
ATGAAGTTTTTTTCCTACATTTGTAAGTGTGTTGCACTTGACACTGGAATGTGCGTATTACAGCATTTGATGGCTGGATTTGTCGTGTTGATGTGATTTATGTAGGGGCGGACCTGCGTGTCCGTTGTAGTACAGCAAGACGTGTAACCCTGTGTAGGGACGCACGGCTAGTGTCTAGCGAGAGGGCGTCCGTCCCCGAACCAGCAAGTTGTATCAAAGGTTACAGCGTCGTGGTTTTGACGGGGACTTACACATCTTGTCGTTCGACAACGGACGCACAGACCGTGCGTCCCTACAGCGGGTTACACGTCTCGCTTTGATGCAACGGACACCTTCTCACTCGATACTCGCCGTCTGCCCCTACAAAGGGTTACTCGTCTCTAATTTCTAACCTCTAACTTCTAAACTCTAATTTCTAATCTCTCTAACCCGATAGCCACGTGGGAAATGTCAATTCTCCACGTGGCTGTTTTTTATTCTCCACGTGGGGGCGAATCATTTCTTCGGACTTATCGTTTGATTCCTCCGAAGTTTTATTTCTCGCCCACGTGAAGAATGTTTTTTTCCTCCGTGGCGATTTTTGATTTGCTCGGTAGGAATCGGAGGCAAGTCGGACTATCCCAAAGTAATCGTAGGTGACTACACTAAAAAAACGTATCTTTGTGACCATAACAAGGGAGATTGATGCGCTAGAATGGGCACCTCTCCTCTACGCCTCACACACTAAACTACTAAACATACTTATGACACGCTCGTTACTTCGATCCCTGCTAGGCGGTCTGCTGACCCTCCTAACGATGAGTTACTCCCTATCGGCTCAAAACGACACGCCCAAGCAGCTGGTCATCTACTCTCACGATCAGAATCAGCAGATTGTCAAGAGGACGTTTGACATCGCTGAGGTGGACAGCATAAGCTTTACAACGATGGAGACGCCGGTGAACACAACTTTTGAGATCAAGGATGTGTCAGCGACTGCTTCGTCTGTCACCTTGTCTGTCGTACCATCAGATAGTAAGACGACTTACTACGTAGGGCTGACCAATAAGGCGCACTACGACAAGACTTTTGCTAATGAAAAGGCTTATCTAGAGAACCAGATCCAGATACTACGTACGATGGCGAAAGCCAACGGAAAGGAGTTCACCGACTATCTAAAAGAGATCCTCAAGCAGGGAGCTGCCACGCATACCGAGGAGGATCTGTATAGCGAGACTGAGTACTACATCTGCGTCTTCGGGCTCGATGAGACTGGACGTGTGACGACTCCGCTGCACAAGCAGGTGGTGACTACCTCGGCTCTCACACCGATAGATGATACCACCTTTGAGCTACTTGCTACAGAGCAGACCTCTCAGTCCCTGACCATACAGGTTACGCCCTCTAACCTGAGCACCGCTTACTTTTGGGGGTACTTTACGAAGGATCAGTACGCTGAGTATGACTCTGACGAAAACGCTGTCGCTGATATCATCTTCAATGCGGAGATGTTTGACGATGTCGACTGGAGCAAGCCTGAGAGTACCCTCAGAGGCGTGCAGTCGATTACGATCTCTGACTTGAAGCCTAATACGGAGTATGTCTTGCTCGTCTTCGGTATATCGGCAGAAGGTAAGCAGACGACGAAGGTGGCAACCCTACAGCTCTCTACCTCTGGCGCAAGCTTTGCAATCCCTGAGAGCCCCGTACCCTTTGGCTCTAACAAAGAGCAGATAGCTACCTATGAAGCAGCTGCGGGGACAACCCTTGACAACGATCTGTCAAGTTCTCAAGGTGAAGAGTATATGTATGTGTACCGAGTCAATCAGTCTCCAATTATTATGCGTATCTACTTCGTCTCAGAGGATGGTGCTGGAGAGCTGAATGAGTACTGGGCTGTTTTGGACAACTACGATGAGGTGTTTCAAGAGGCAGACGGCAAGGTCTCGCTCACGGAGAGCTTCGTAGCGAGTCTCACTAAGATTGGCTATACAGCTCCCGTCGTTGGCGAGGAGGGTACATTCCTCTGTAGCAAGGGTGACCAATACGACCTTATGATTATGGCTGGCACGGGTGGAGACCTAGGGATTGAAGTGGACAAGATTGTAGTCCTAGAGTTTGCCCCTCGTGGAGAGTTTCTACCCAAAGAGTAATCATCAGAAGAGATAATCTATGAGACGTACGACACTCTTCCTACTGAGCCTCTTACTCCTCACTATGGCGGGAGCGCTGGCTCAGGATACACCAGCCATCACGATACACACGACGCTACCTGAGGGGAGCATCTTCACCCTCGGGATCCATAGTCGCCAGCCGATAGCTGTAGACTGGGGTGATGGCAAGCGGGTCGACTATGAGTCGGACAATTACGGCATCGATGGCATACGAGGCGAGGTGCATGGTGATGGGTGGATACGCATCTGGAGTGAGGCTCCTGAGGGTATTCTATCCCTTTATATAGGCAATGAGCAGAGGAGTCAGCAGGTGGACAGCCTAGACCTCTCTCAGCTACGGGGGCTGAAGTTCCTCTACTGTCAGAACAATCTTCTCAGCCGACTAGATGTCACCGCTTGCTTTCGGCTGATGGAGCTCAATGTGGCTGCTAATCGGCTCTCGGAGCTTGACCTGAAGAATGCCCCTCTCCTAGATATGTTGGTCTGCCAAAACAACCAGCTTAAGGAGCTTGACCTGTCTCCTGTGCAGAGCCTTATAGCGCTACGCTGTGAGTACAATGAGATCTCTGCACTAGATCTGCGGCACTTTAAGCAGCTGACCGTGCTACATTGTGAGGGCAATCCCTTGACTCAGCTAGACCTCTCACAAAACGGGGCGCTCCAGCAGCTCTTTGCTCACGATACTCGTATCACTACGTGGGATCTAACACCGCACAGCGACCTTAGAGTACTCAATCTCTCCAACATCCCTGGTGTATCCATCACTTGGGGGTCTAAGGACGAGCTGAGACAGATATTCCTCAATAACAATGAGCTAACGAGCCTCTCGCTACCTCTCTTGCCTCAGCTAGACAGACTAGAGGTTCAGGACAACGACTTGACCTCCATCAGCCTTGCGGGCATCCCCATGCTCAAAGACTTCCGGTGTAGTAACAACCAGCTTCAGCAATTGGATCTTACGCCTGTGGGACAACTGGACTACCTTTTTGCCGAGGGCAACCAATTGTCACAGTTAGACCTATCTCCCGTCAAGGGGATCAAAGAGCTCCTGCTCTCTTACAATAAGCTCTCACAGCTAGACCTATCTCATAGCCCTGAGCTATACCTCTTGTGGCTCACAGACAATCCGATACAGGAGCTAGACATACGTCCCGTACCGAAGCTCTTCTCTCTATTTGTAGACGGGTGCAAACTGTCGGACTCAGCTCTAGATGCTATCCTGAAGGCGCTACCAGATATCCACGCAATAGAGGCGAGCGAGCGTACAGCCTGGTGGAAGAAGTGGCTTCTCATAAGAAGAAATCCACTCTCCCAGACGCCCAACGCACAGCAAGCTGTCACGAAGGGGTGGAAAGTGGATCTACTAGATGTATGGCCTGGCAGGGATAATGGGGTCTCGAACGTGCTAGAGGTGGCACAGACACGTGTCATTCGCTCAGGCGAGCGCCTTGCCCTCTACCCGAGTGAGTACACACCGACCGACTTCTCCCTCTACTTATATGATATGTCAGGAGTACTCGTAGCTACCGCTACGCAACTCTCGCAGCTCTCAGAGATACAGCTAAGCGATGAGACACAGCACTATCTGTGCATCACAATCATCGACGGAGTGACCCAGCGGGTTCTCTTGTAAGACGATTCTAGCGTCTCTATATCCGTTCGTTTGTTTGGTTGTAACGGGTGAGCGTGATGGGTGAGGAAAAATTTTTTCTGCGAAATGTTTGGTGGTTTGGTTTTTTCTTTCTACCTTTGCACTCACAAACGATGACAGAGGTGTCTGTCGGTAGTAAAAGGATTTGTCCCATGGTGTAATGGCTAGCACTACAGGTTTTGGTTCTGTCAGTCAAGGTTCGAATCCTTGTGGGACAACAACTCCCGCAGGGGGCGGACGAAGGTTCAAATTCCACCTTACTACGATATCGTGATACGACGCATTTACTTCTCTCTCCACGAGGGACTCTGTGATTGGGTGTCACACACGATGGTGACGAGCTAATCGACAGGAAGTTGATACAGATTGTCCTATGGTGTAATGGTAGCACAACAGATTCTGGTCCTGTTTGTCAAGGTTCGAATCCTTGTAGGACAACTGCCTATCACACTTGCACTGTCGCTAGAGTATCTCGGAGAGCTAAGATATCTGAAAGGGCCCATAGCTCAGCTGGTTTAGAGCATCTGTCTTACAAACAGAGGGTCATAGGTTCGAATCCTATTGGGCCCACGAATTCTTTTAGACATATCATCTTTTCGAACAAAAAAGAAGAGCTTCACCCGTGAGGGAGAGGCTCTTCTTGTTTTTTCGTCTATCAATGTATGGTGTCACCATACGAAACTGTTGCCTTGTGCGATAGCTCTAGTCGCTCAGTCACGAGCGACTAGCAAGAATAGGGTATTTTGTCATGCGGAGCTAGCAATATATAGTGATTGATTGAGATATTAGTCGTATCTTTGTGGAGAGTTTGAACCCCGCCCGATGTGAGGGTCAAAAGCTAACATATCACTTGATCGTATGACCTATATAAACAATGTAATGATCGTGCGCCATAAGCTCCTCTCCACTATGGTGGCTAGGTGGCGTCAAGACCAATTGATTAAATCGATAGATCGGATTCCCCTGGAGCTGAGTCCTCGTAAGAAGCGCAATGTGCTGGGACGTTGTTGCCCTCATAAGGAGCGTGCCGTATGGAAATATAAGATGTTTCCTCTCCTAGGCTTTGATATGCTGGATGAGCAGGATGAGCTGACCCCGCTGTCTGAGTATGCTCACACGGCACTGCATCGCCCACAGCCGACGAAGGAGAATGTGCTCTGCGTCATCGATGAGGCCTGCACCTCGTGCGTACAGATCAACTATGAGGTTTCCAACCTCTGCCGTGGCTGTGTGAGCCGTGCCTGCTCGAGCAACTGCCCGAAGAGCTGTATCTCATTCAAGAAGAACGGTCAGGCTCTGATCGATCACGATGTCTGCATCAGCTGCGGTCAGTGCCACAAGAACTGCCCCTATCATGCGATCGTCTACATACCAGTGCCTTGCGAGGAGTCGTGTCCTGTGGGTGCCATCAGCAAGGACGAGGACGGCATCGAGCATATTGACGAGTCTAAGTGCATCTACTGTGGCTCTTGTCTGAATGCTTGTCCTTTTGGTGCGATCTTTGAGATCTCGCAAGTCTTTGACGTACTAGGTGCCATAGAGCGTGGCGAGCAAGTCGTAGCTATCGTGGCTCCTGCGATCCTAGGTCAGTTTAAGGCAACCCGTGAGCAGGTCTATGGTGCGATCAAGAAGATAGGCTTCCACGATGTCATCGAGGTGGCTCAGGGTGCTATGGACACTGTGAGTCATGAGGGTAAGGAGCTTGTGGAGAAGATCGAGGCTGGTCAAGCCTTTATGACCACTTCGTGCTGTCCTTCTTTCTATGAGCTGGTGGACAAGCATGCGCCTGGGCTCAAGCCTTTTGTCTCTAGCTCACACTCGCCGATGGTCTACACGGCAGAGCGTGCTCGCAAGCTTTATCCCGATAGCAAGATCGTCTTCTTCGGTCCCTGCGTAGCTAAGCGTAAGGAGATACAGCGTCCCAATGTGGATGTCGATATGGTGGTTACCTTTGAGGAGCTTGGCTCTATTCTAGAGGGACTAGAGATAGACATCAACACGGTAGAGGGCTACAAGCCTGCCGTCGAGTCGGTACGTGAGGCACACGCCTTCGCTCGTAATGGCGGTGTCAAGGATGCTGTCATCTCCTATCTGAGCAATACGGAGGAGTACAAAGACTTCGTAGGTAGTCTCACCGCTGAGGAGATCGCAGGACTAGACAAGAAGGCTGTTGCCAAGCTCAAGGCTTACGGCAAGCGTGGCAAGGCCGAGACACAGTTTGTCGAGGTGATGGCTTGTCTCGGAGGTTGCGTGACGGGACCAAGTGCCTTCAACGACATACTCGCTGGTCGCCGCCAGCTACTCAAGGAGGTGGAGAAGATCGACCTCACCTATGCCAACTACAAAGAGAAGGAGTGATACGCTAGACCAAGTAGCCACAGCCTCCATCCCTGAGCTGAAAGCTCTATTAGACAGCAGCGACACGCACCTCGAGCATGAGCTTCAGGTGCGTGCCGAGGCTATTGCGCAGCAGCATTTCGGACGGAGGATCTATCTGCGGGGTCTTATCGAGATCTCAAACATCTGTCGTAACGACTGCTACTACTGTGGCATACGCGCTACCAATGAGCATATCACCCGCTATCGGCTTACTGCCGATGAGGTGATGTCGGCCTGTGCGAGAGGGTACGAAATCGGCTTTCGCACCTTCGTACTACAGGGTGGCGAGGATCTCTATTGGCGAGGAGAGCGCCTGCTCTCGCTCGTGCGTAGCATCCGCTCTAGCTATCCCGAGTGTGCCATCACACTCTCACTCGGAGAGATGGAGTATGAGGAGTACGAGGCACTTTTTCGCGCTGGTGCCAACCGCTACCTGCTACGCCACGAGACTTACGACAAGGAGCATTATCAGAGCTTGCACCCCAGCACGATGGCACAAGAGCATCGGCTACAAGCCCTGCGGGATCTCAAGCAGATCGGCTACCAAGTGGGGACGGGCATTATGGTCGGTTCGCCAGGTCAGACCACGGCACACTTAGCGCAAGACTTAGACTTCATTCGTCGGTTGCAGCCGGAGATGATCGGTGTCGGTCCTTTCATACCTCATGAAGAGACGCCTCTGGGGGCATACCCTGCGGGGAGCTTGTCTATGACACTTCGCTTCCTAGCACTCTGTCGGTTGCTCAACCCCCGAGCGCTAATCCCCGCCACGACAGCTGTCGCCACGCTCCACCCTGAGGGGCGACTAGCAGCCATACGAGCAGGATGTAATGTGGTGATGCCCAATCTATCTCCATTAAACCATAGAGCCGACTACGCTCTCTATAACAACAAAGCCTACTCAGGCTCTGAGGCTGCCGAGGGTGTCGCCCTCTTACAAGCACAGCTTGACACGATAGGTTACCAAATAGACTGGGGGCGTGGAGACTCTCCCACTAGCTGAGAAAGTAAAAGTATGAGTTACAATAAGCAATCGCACGATGCCTGTGACTTCATCAATCATGATGAAATCATCGACACCCTCCGCTATGCGGAGCAACACAAAGATGATGAGAAGGTGATATCCGATATCCTACGCAAGGCTGCGGAGATGCGAGGACTAGATCACCGAGAGGCTGCCGTACTCCTCCTCGCTGAGGATCCAGCAACACGACAACGAGTGGCACAACTGGCTGAGCAGATCAAGCTACGCTTCTATGGTAAGCGCATCGTACTCTTTGCTCCGCTCTACCTCTCTAACTATTGTATCAATGGTTGCGTCTACTGTCCTTACCACGCTAAGAACCGCACCATTCCTCGCCACAAGCTGACCCAGGAGCAGATACGACAAGAGGTCATTGCCCTGCAAGATATGGGACACAAGCGTCTCGCCCTCGAGGCGGGCGAAGATCCTCGCAACAATCCGATCGAGTATATCCTCGAGTCGATCCAGACGATCTACTCCATACACCATAAGAATGGGGCTATCCGTCGTGTCAATGTCAATATCGCCGCAACAACCGTCGAGGAGTATCGTATGCTTCACGAGGCAGGCATCGGCACCTACATCCTCTTCCAGGAGACTTACCACAAAGAGCACTACGAGGAGCTACACCCGAGAGGTCCTAAGAGTGACTACGCCTATCATACCGAGTCGATGGATAGAGCGATGCAGGGGGGCATTGACGATGTAGGTCTGGGAGTACTCTTTGGCTTGAGTACTTATCGCTATGACTTCGTCGGACTGATGATGCATGCGGAGCATTTGGAGGCAACCTTTGGCGTAGGTCCTCACACGATCAGCGTACCGCGCATCTGCCCAGCCGACGACATCTCGCTCGACTCCTTCCCCGAGGCAATCCCTGACGACACCTTCCTCCATATCATCGCAGTGGCCCGACTGGCGGTACCCTACACAGGCATCATCGTCTCGACCCGTGAGCGTGAGGCGGTACGACAGCGAGCACTCCACGTAGGCGTGTCACAAATCAGCGGAGGCTCCCGCACCTCCGTGGGAGGCTATGCGCAGACAACAGAGGCAGCCCACTCAGAGCAGTTTGAGGTGAGCGATCCACGCACACTCGACGAGGTGGTCTACTGGCTCCTCCAGCAAGGACACATACCGAGCTTCTGCACCGCTTGCTATCGCGAGGGACGCACTGGCGACCGCTTTATGTCGCTCTGCAAGAGTGGTCAGATCTCCAACTGCTGCGGGCCCAACGCGCTTCTGACACTGCAGGAGTACCTCGAGGATTATGCTTCACCTGCGACCCGTGAGCTGGGACTAGAGATGATTTCGCAGCAACTCCCCACGATCCCCAACGAGCGAGTCCGAGCCATTGCTCAGCAGCGTCTCCAGCAGATCAAGGCAGGAGAGCGTGACTTCCGCTTTTAATGTACAAAGGGTATGGCACCAAGTGCAAAAGGCACCAGCGAACGTAAGCGACTACTCCTCGTAGGGCAGGTCAATAGTGGCAAGTCTACGCTCTTCAACCGCTTGCTACGACAAGAGCGGTCGCTCGTGTCTGACCAAGCTGGCACCACGACCGACAGCGTGGAGAAGCTCTTCGAGCTGCCCAGCGTAGGGCCCGTCCTATTGGTCGACACCCCAGGACTAGACGACGACACCACCCTCGGAGCCGAGCGGCAGCGGGTCACGCAGCAAGCACTGCGATCAGCTGACTTAGTCCTCTACCTACTCAGTCGTGAGGAGTCTCTCGACACGCCCACCATAGTAGCTTTGCGAAAGGCTAATGTGCCGACACTCCCGATCATCGCTCGCGCCGATCTGCCTGAGCAAAGCTCTTGGCTAGAGCGACAAGAGGAGATCTCTCAATGCTTCGGGCAAACTCCGCTTACGCTTCGTCAGGACGATGACGCAAGCCTCGACACCTTACTCGAGACGATCAAGCGGACGCTACGCAACGGATCCGAGCCAGCACCTTCGCTCCTAGGTAATCTCTGCGAAGCGGGCGACCTCGTACTCCTCGTGATGCCACAAGACAGCTCAGCCCCCGCAGGACGACTCATCTTACCACAGGTGCAGACCATTCGTGCGCTACTAGATAGAGGTTGCCAAGCGCTATGCGTCACGCCAGAGCAGCTTCCAGCAGCCCTAGCACAGCTGGCAGCTCCGCCACAGCTCATCATCACCGACTCGCAAGTCTTTGCCATAGTCGAGCCACTAGTCCCCGAGGGTTGTCAGCTCACCTCTTTCTCTATCCTCATGAGTGCTCAGCGTGGAGACCTCGAGCGACTGGTCGCAGGCGCTAATGCCATTGGTCAGCTCACACCCTCCAGTCGTCTGCTCATAGCAGAGGCTTGCACCCACGCTCCTGAGGGCGAGGACATTGGCACGGTCAAGCTGCCCCGTCTCCTACGTAAGCGCATCGGCGAGACGCTCTCCATCGAACATGTGTCTGGGCGAGACTTTCCTGAGGATCTCATGCCCTACGACCTCGTCATCCACTGCGGCGCCTGTATGTTCAACCGACGTATGCTCGTTTCCCGCCAAGACCTCGCCACGGCTCAGCAGGTGCCCATGACCAACTACGGACTAGCGATAGCCTACCTGACGGGTATCCTCGACAAAGTGGCCCTCCCGTAGGATAGCTGAATCTACGTCAGCCCTGAATATATCCCATGTCTCAATGTAATTTTGTACCTTTGACACAAAGCGGGTTCATAGTATGATTCCCGATATCATCTAGTAGTCAAATTAGCAATACAGGATTATGAAAGCAAAAGTCCAATTCTTGATAATGGGCATTATCTCCATTGTCATGCTGATAAGCTGCCAGTCAAAAGAAGAAAAGGCAGCGGAGCTCATTAAAAATGAATTGTCCAAAACCTTGTATGATTTTGAGAGCTATCAGCCAATAGAAACAACTGTGACTGAGGCAAAGATGACGATGTTCAATGACTCTGTATGTTGGAAGAAAGCTGCAGCATTGGTTTACGGAATGAAAGAAGTAAACGAGTATTTCAGAAAATTCGACGAGGCAGAGGCGTATATGAATATTTGGGGAAGACCCTCATCTTATTCTTCATCGTATTCAGATAGTCAATACTATAAGTACAAGGAAGAATGCAGAGAAAATCTTGAAAAGGCTACCAACGCCCTCGAGGTTTGCAAGAGTATTGCAGATCAACTAAAAGAACAGATTGCTAAACTTGATACAGCAAAGGTCATAGGATGGGAAGCGACACATAGATTTAGATGCAGAACGAGTGGCGGTAACTCCACTATAGGAAACTATCGTTATGTGTTAGACAAAGATTTCAAAACGATTATCTTACAAGAAGATATAGATGAAGAACCCGATATTCGTGCTGCCCTAAAATCCGTGGTAAATGGCGATTTTGACGATTAACAATTTAATCCTCAACGCACTATAATCGACAATTTAAAAGCCCATGTAGAAACGAGCTATACTACATGCGGAATATGTTTCAGGGAGGACTACTCTACCAAGAGAGCTAGCGACGTAGCTCAGGACATGCACGTCATAAACAAGATAGGCTTAACTATCATTCAACGTCTTAAAGACAAGCTTAAAGCACCTCAACGCTTCGTCTTAGGGAATAGAATTATGATGTGTTAGCCCAGTTGTGGCGGTCGCTCGTAGGTAGCAAATTAGTATCTTTGTGCAGTAGTACTAGAAGTAGACCTCATGACTGATCACAACTCTCTCGCACCTATCGCCACGGCGTGTCCCGACATCTCGGTGGTTATCCCCTTGCTCAACGAGGCTGAGAGCCTTCCTGAGCTATACGAGCGTATCGTAGCTCACACCGCTGAGGTGGGACTGAGCTACGAAATTATTTTCGTCGACGATGGCAGTAGCGATGGCTCGTGGCAAGTGATCGAGCAATTGGCCGCCAAGGATGAAGCGGTGCATGCGATCAAGTTTCGTCGCAATTACGGTAAGTCGCCAGCGTTGCAATGTGGCTTCGCTAAGGCTCAGGGACGGGTGGTCTTCACGATGGATGCTGACCTGCAAGACGCTCCCGAGGAGATCGAAGGGATGTATAATATGATCGTCCATGAGGGATACGACCTCGTGAGCGGGTGGAAGAAGAAGCGCTACGATCCGCTCTCCAAGACAATCCCCACGAAGCTCTTTAACGCCACAGCTAGGCGGGTCTCAGGGATTAAGAACCTACACGACTTCAACTGCGGACTCAAGGCATACCGAGCAGAGGTGGTGCATAGCATTGAACTCTACAACGATATGCACCGCTACATCCCATACTTGGCAAAGAACGCAGGCTTCGCCAAGATTGGCGAGCAGGTGGTACACCACGCTCCTCGTAAGTATGGGCACTCGAAGTTTGGGCTAGACCGCTTCTTCAACGGATACCTCGACCTCCTGACGCTCTGGTTCACCCATCGTTTCGGACGCAAGCCGATGCACTTCTTCGGCTTCTGGGGGTCGCTCATGTTTCTCATAGGCTTCATTGCGCTCATCGTGGTCCTCTCGATCAAGCTCTCCGCACTCAGGAGTGGCACCCCCGCACCGCTCGTGACGGATCGGGTCTACTTCTACATCTCTCTCTCAGCGATGATCATCGGCGTGCAGCTCTTCTGTGCAGGCTTCATCGGAGAGATGATCTCGCGCCGCGACCCCAATCGTGACAACTATAATATAGCAGCAGAACTATGACTAAGACTTTAGACCAAATCATATCAACAAGGCGCACGGTACGCCATTTTGACGCAACAAAGCCGATGACTCGTGCTGAGCTTATGCGGATCTTGGAGGCTGGGCGGCTAGCCCCCTCAGCAAAGAACTTCCAGCCCCTACGATTTGTCGTAGTACTCTCCGAGGAGGAGCGCACGAAGCTCCACGCAGTCAGTCAGCAGCCTTGGTTTTATCACGCTCCGAGCTATATTGTCATCATCGGTGACCACAACAAGGCGTGGCAGCGTCCCCATTGCGACCTCACCTATGTAGATACTTCGATAGCGCTGACGCATATGCTCCTCAAGGCGGAGGATATGGGCCTAGGCGCTACGACCGTAGCAGCCTTCGACCAGGAGATATGCCGTGAACTGCTCCAGATACCTGAGCATGAGGAGCCAATCCTCATCTTAGCGGTGGGGCATCCTGATCCTGCTTTTGCTGGCAAAGAGGGCAATCCTCGTCGCAAGTCGATGGAGGAGTTGGTCACCTTCATCTAAGCTCGTCGCATCACTATGCGTCGCACTATCACCTTACTACTGCTCTCGCTCATCCTCCTGAGTGGATGCCACGAGGAGGCGCCTTATCGAAGTGCCGAGGGACTCATCTTCGGCACGCTCTATCGGGTTACCTATCAGGCTGACGAGGACTTGTCTGATCAGATCGATGAGGCACTACAAGAGGTCAACCAAGTGGCGAACCCCTTTGACTCGACCTCTATGATCTATGCGGTCAATAACAACTTGTCGATGACGGTGGATAGCACCTTCTACGCTATCTACAGCGTAGCTCGGAGTGTCTACGAGCAGTCGGGCGGAGCCTACGATGTGACCATTGCTCCGCTGGTCAATGCGTGGGGCTTTGGCTTCGAGGCGGGCTATCCGCTCACGCAGCCACAGGTGGATAGTTTGCTGGAGCTAGTCGGTATGGACAAAGTCTCCTGCACACCTACTGAGCTGACCAAGGCGAGCCCCTCTATGGAGCTAGACTTCGCCTCCGTTGCCAAGGGCTATGCTTCTGACTTGGTAGGCGACAAGCTACGCAGGGCGGGTGTGACCAACTACCTCGTGGAGATAGGTGGTGAGATAGCTTACTCGGGGCGCAACCCTCGGGGCGCTGCGTGGCGCGTAGGCATCTCTAAGCCAGAGCTAGACTCGCTAGGACTGAATCAAGAGCTACAGGAAATCATCGACTTGCCAGGTGAGCGAGGAGGGCTAGCTACCTCGGGCAACTACCGCAACTACAAGGTCGCAACGGACGGAAGGATCTACGGACACACCATCTCCGCTCTGAACGGCTACCCTGCGGAGACCGACATACTGAGTGCCTCGGTGATCGCCCCTACCTGCGCTGAGGCTGATGCCTTGGCGACAGCCTTTATGGCTCTCGGATATGAGGCATCTCAGGCGATGCGTACTCAACTTTCGTCCGGCGTCTCCTACCTGCTCTTCGTCTCGACAGGCGATTCACTAGCTTTGACCCCAATCTCTAGTCCATCCTTTCCTCGATCGCACTGACGCTGGCTGGCTTCCTAACGATATCGGGCGGACTTTCTTATCTTTGCACCATATAGCCATACATTATGACCCAATCATCGCTCCCCAATAGAGCTGTCCACAACGAGCCTATACGCTCTGACGAAGGCTCAAGGCCGACCTTCTCGCAGATTTTCAGTCTGATCCTCAAGCAGTGGTACTGGTTCGTGCTCTCTTTCGTACTCTTCGTCGTACTCGGCAAGATCGTTGCTGACCATCGTCCTCTAGGGCGCCAGACGTACTACATGCAGCTCTCCTCACGAGAGCCTCACGAGCTGACAAACCCGATGATGACTCTGAGCGACTCAGCGTTCAAGACCTCACCCTGGACTCCTGAGTACATCGCTACACTGCTCAATACGACGACAGCGGTCGTAGAGGCGGGCAAGCGTATCAACTTTCAGGTAGACTACTCTGTCAAGACTCCCTGGGGAGTGCGTGACTACTACAATCAGACGCCTATCATCGTACACTTTGACGATCTGCTCCCGACAGACAAGGTGCATTGTGTCGCTAAGCTTGATGACCCTGTCCACCCGAAGCAGGTTATGCTGAGCGGATTCTTGGGGACTGCGCAGGGGGTCTCTATTAACGAGCCATACGATGTGGTCATCCCTGTAGGCTCTACTCAAGAGACTCCTGTGGGACGTGTCACCATAACCTTGGACAATCCCAAGCAGCACTTCCCCTATCACATCGATCAGAAGCATAAGAAGATAGCACTCTCCTACTCTACGCTCCAGGACATACGATCCGTCTATGAGACAGAGATGCAAGTGTCGATGAAAAAGGCGGATCTACCGCTCTCCTCAGTCATGCGTGTCGAGATGCTCTCCGATCGCTCCGAGCGTCGCTGTCTAGATCTCCTCTACCAGATGTACCTCGTCACAGATAGCTTAGGATGGGTCGAGCAGCTGAGTGATGAAGGTGTGACTGACTCGCTAGGACAATTCGCAGGAACTGTACCCCCCGCAGGGCTTTCGCCGTTTAGGCTTATCGATGAGCCTCGCATAACTAAAGATCTAGAGTCAGACCTATTCATCATCGTTGGTCTAGGACTCTTGGGTCTACTCCTGCCACTACTCATTATGTACATCTACTGGGCTATACGAGGTGTCATCTACTATCTCTCCGAGTTACCCAGCCTCCTACGTCGTCGTCTCACACTAGACCTACAGCGAGATCGTAAGGGCAAGCAGACCTTCTACCCCAATCTCGAGGAGCTATGCACCCTCCTCACGCCTCCGCAAGGAGAGCCACGCACCATACAGCTCGCTACACCCAATAGGACGAACTATCACGACCAACTCATATCGGAGCTGCAGAAAGCCCTACAGCAGAGAGGCGTATCTTGCGCTGTGTGGTACTTAGACTTAGCAGAGCAGCAGGCCGTTAGCGAGACGCCTAGTGCCGTCTACCACACGACGCTCACACCTGGTCTAGTAAGCTCTAGCGCCTTCCAGCAGCAACTACAGCAGCTACAGACACAGCATCAGCTCACGATCATCGCTCCTCCAGCACTCACGGAGGATCCGACCGCTTATCTCCTCTCTAGTAGCGTAGAGCGTAGCCTTTACTGCATCTATCGTGGTAGCACGAGAGTCAGAGCGATCAAGCGTGTCGTCCATCAGCTGCAGATCAGACAGCAGCTAGACCACTCCCGCATAGAGACCCTTTGGATTGAGTAGCCAAGGGGTCGCTCCCCCCACCTTTTTATCGATCAGACTATGACTACTGAAGGTAAAGACTCTAGGGACAAAACTCTCGATCTGAGCCATCTGCGTCCTACGAGGTCAGACGTTAGCGGGACGGTTGGTCTCTTCGGTGGGAGCTTTGACCCGCTACACATCGGGCACCTCGCTCTCTGCGACTATATCCTTGCTTATCCAGAGCTGTCGGGACTAACTCAGATATGGTTTATGCCTACCCCGCAAAACCCGCTCAAAGAGCATGACGCCACGCTACCATACAAGCTGCGCTGTCGCATGATCGAGCAGGCTATTCAGTCCGATCCCCGCTACGAGCTGTGTACAATCGAGTCTATGCTGCCTGAGCCACACTACACGCTAGATACGCTCACCGCTCTAGAGGAGCATTACCCGCACTGCTCCTTCAGTCTCATCATCGGAGCTGATAGCCTAGCCTCGCTCTCTCAGTGGTATCGCCATAGAGAGCTTATGGATCGTCTACCGCTCGTAGTCTATCCGCGGAGAGGCTACGACCTCTCCCAGCTAGTCAAGCAGTACCCCACAGCTCAGATACGATTGCTCAGCGAAGCCCCTCAGATAGAGATCTCCTCCACAGCCATCCGTCAGGCGCTCCACGAGGGGCGCGACCTGCGCCACTGGCTTCCTCAGCCTGCACTGTACGACACACTGCTTTCTTGCTTCAATTAGCTTTCACGGCAAAGGAAGTACAACAAAGGTACTATACTACCACAAGAGTTCTGTTCTCTACGGCTGTCAACAGTCGTCAGAGGACTTCTATGTCAAAGCCAATCCTTCAAGAGAGTTGTGCTGAGATAGCACGACTATCCAAATCAGTAGTACATCGACAACAGACAGCCCCAATCTACGACTCAATCATACAGATTGGGATAAGACAACCAAGTTGTAATAATTCCATATCTTTGGGGAGTAAAAAGGGAGTCTATGAGATTTATTGGAGGCAAGTCGCTCATCTTTCCGAATATTATGGAGATGATAGAGACCTATACTAAGGGGGTCAGAAGTGCATCAGACCTGTTTAGTGGGTCGGGCGTAGTGACACGACTTTTTAAGCGTGCTGGACTTAGCACCTACTCCAATGATCTAATGTATTTTAGTTACGTCTTACTGCGTGGGACGACCTCAATATCGGTCCCCCTTAAGTTTGAGGGACTTCGCAAGATTGGCATTAGTGACCCAGTTCGACACCTCAATGGTGTAACTGACCTCAAAGCTGATTTAGACAATGACACAAAGGCTCTCTTTATGTATCAAAACTACAGCCCTCGTGGTGGGCGTATGTACTTTACAGAGTCGAATGCACGCAAGATAGATCTCATACGCCTTACTATCGAACAGTGGAGGGACAAGGGATATTTGAGTGATGATGAGTATTTTCATCTGCTAGCAATCCTTCTAGAGGCTGTACCTTTTGTAAGCAATACAACGGGAGTCTATGGAGCCTTCCTCAAGCATTGGGATCCTCGAGCCCTAAAGCCTCTCACTCTAGAGTACTTACCTCTTGAAGCCCCTCTAAGTATGGATCGAAGCACCCATCATATAGTATATAATAGAGACTCCCTAGATATTGTTGATAGCATAGACGTGGATTTAGCCTACTACGACCCTCCCTATAACCAGCGTCAATACCTTCCCAACTACCATATCTTAGAGACTATTGCACGATATGACTACCCCGAGATTAAGGGTAAGACTGGACTTAGAGACTATACTAATGAGCGGAGTCTCTTTTGCTCTAAGAGTAAAGTGTATGATGAGACTAAGAGGTTGATCGAGCGCACGCACGCACGATACATTATCTTCAGTTATAACTCCGAGGGGCTTCTATCACACCAAGAGATTAAGGAGCTCTTACTGAGCTATGGGAGTGAGAGATCCTTTAAGTATAAAGCCATTCAGTACAATCGTTATAAGAATGCAAGCACCAAGCACAACAACAACCTCTCTGAACGCCTCTACTTTGTGGCAAAGAAATAATTTGAGATTTCAAATGATCATCAAGTCTCCTTTTAATTACATAGGGAATAAGTACCGTCTCTTGGGGCAAATTCTACCACGCTTCCCGAAGGATATTGTCACACTGTATGATCTGTTTTGTGGAGGTTTAGATGTCTCGATAAATGCTGTGGCTGAGAGGAAAGTGGCTAATGATATTAACCACTTTGTGATTGAGATATTTCAGTATCTCAAGGAGACGAATCCATTTGAAGTCAGGCGTGAGATTTATGATATAATAAGTAAGCATAAGCTGTCTAAAGGAGATAGAGAAGCATACTACGCTTTTCGTGATTACTACAACCAAAACAAGCACCCGCTGCTTCTTTTCGTCCTTGTCTCCTATTCATTCAACTACCAGTTTCGCTTCAATAGCAACTTAGACTATAATAATCCCGCAGGCACTAATAGGAGTAGCTTCAATCGGACCATCGAAAACCGTTTGGTGGGAATGTATAGTAGATTGCAAAACATCGAGTTTGAGAGTCTTCACTTTAAGGACTTTGACTATTCCCAGATAGGACCCGAAGACTTCGTCTATGCAGATCCTCCTTATAGAGCCTCTGTTGGTTCTTACAATGATGGCAAAAGGGGCTTCGAGGGCTGGACTGTCCAAGATGATCTCTCTCTCTTCTCTATTCTAGACGACTTAGATAAGCGAGGAGTCAAGTTTGCAATGTCTAACGTCTTCACAAACAATGGTCACAGCAACATCGAATTAGAAGCATGGGCCGAAAAATACAACATCCACTACCTTAATATGGACTACTCCAATAGTAGCTACCAAAAAAAGAACAAAGGTAAAACTCAAGAAGTGCTGATTACAAATTACTGACCTATTATGAAAGCAAGTAGAACATTTGGGTGGGTGCAAAACCCCTCCGACTTTGACAAGCTAAGGGACGTAGTCGCTGTTTTTGCTTATGACAGCTATATGCACAAAAAGCTTGTAAGAGGGGAGCTAGAGGCATTAGTACAGGATAAAGCTTTACTCAATGAGATGCTGGAAGCCCTTTCGGCACCAGAGGGTGTTGTCGCTAGTTATACGTTAATGAAAGGCAAGGGAAAGCCATCTAAAGGCAAGAGACAAGATGCCCTATGTACTGGGATAGCACAAGCAGCTATAGTCACGCAGCAAGGACGTCCCTACTCTGACGACTGGACTACAGATGGCTTCCTCCGCTGGGCTGTCTCTATCGGTTTTTTGGGCTATAATCATCACGATGATACGCTATTTATTACCCCCTTAGGAGAGGACTTTGTCAGGAGTGAAGAAGGTGCAGAGAGACAAGATGTGCTCACGACGGCACTCCTTGCTTATCCACCTACCACGAGAGTGATGACATTACTCAATGATGCTGGGGAGGAGTCACTGACAAAGTTTGAAATAGGCAGCAGACTGGGAGGGCTTGGAGAGCCTGGGTTTACCTCCATACCGCAAGACCTATACGTACAAGCTTTAGCTAGCGCTCACACGAAAGAGGAACAAAAAAATCTCAGAGCCAATACAGAGGGATCTAGCGACAAGTATGCGCGTATGATTTGTAGCTGGTTGGAAAAACTAGGGCTAATACAAAGCATCAAAAAAGCGATCACTGTAAATGTAGGGGATAAGAGCTATACTGAGCCTAATATGCAAAGCTATAAGCTCTCCTTAAAGGGCATAAAAGCGTTTAATCGTCTACTTGGCAAGTCTTCACATAAGAAAGTCCCTAAGATAGTCTATTGGCATATGCTTGCCACAAAAGGACAGGATCGAGACTACAAACGTACACGCAGAGCTTATATAATCGAGACTTTGCTCAAAAAAAGAGCCAACCTTGAGAGCTTATGTGCAGTACTTAAAGACAACGGGATCATCGAATCTGTGGACTCTGTAGCTGAAGATTTGCATATTATCGAGGCAATGGGGATCACTGTGCAACGATATAGCAATGGAGAGTATAAGTGTCCTGACGATATTCTAAAGCTAGAAATACCTATGGAGGATAAAGTCGTCGCAAAGTCCTCTATACTAGAGTTAAAAGAACTAGTCAGACCTAAGTTACTACACATAGATCACAAGTACCTCCTGCTCATTGAGCATGCCTATACCAGTCAGTCCAATAGAGACCTTGAGATACTAACCTTAGACTTGCTCGTAAATGAATTAAACTTCGAAGGACTACACCTCGGAGGCTCACGAAAGCCTGATGGAATAGCTTATTACCTCAATCAATACGGAATCATATTAGACACCAAAGCTTACAAAGACGGATACAGCTTACCCATTAGTCATGCAGATGAAATGACACGGTATATCGAGGAAAACAACCAACGAGACTCTAAGAGGAACTCGAACAGGTGGTGGAAGCACTTTGGAAGCGACATAAACTCGTTCTATTACCTCTTTGTCTCCTCCAAGTTTGTAAGCCAATACAAAGATAAGCTAGATAACATCTACCGCCGAACAAATACTAAAGGCGCAGCCATTAACGTCATCAACCTACTATATTTGGCTGAGTCTCTTAAAGCACAAAGTAGGGAGTATAGCCAAATCCCTCAACTAATGAATAACGATGAAATAGTTATCAGCCTATAAGACCCCTAGAGCTAAGCTCCTCACTTGGCATAGTAAGTAGTCCCTTATATCAATAGTATTCTTATTCTTAACGCCTTTACAGCTATGAACGATGACCGAATGGTACAACTAGCCTCCTATCAGGTCGAAGAGGAGGCGCTCGATCTCCTCGATCTGCTCTCTGAGCATAGTATACCCGCTACCATACGCAATAGTTACAGCGCTCGGATGCTCAGCGCATTCGTTGACGTAGGCGGCTTCATCGTTGAGGTGCCTGAGAGTGCCCGTCCACAGATACAAGAGCTTATCGACAGTGGCGAGCTCGTCCTACCCGACCAAAGCGACGAGCCTACGACACGTCTCACGCTGTGGGTCACTAGACTACCCCTCCCAGCTCAGTGGTCTCTGGAGAAGCGACTCACCATGCTCCTGTTCCTACTCGTTGCCATCGGGATCATCATCGCACTCATTGTCCTTATCGTATCGTAGAGATTGTATCGTAGGGCAGTAGCCTACGAGATCAGATGAAAAGAATCTCCTCCCGAATCCACTACTACGGATATTCGGAAGGAGATTTCTCGTTTAACCACAAATATGAAGGCTCAAAAGACAACAACTAACCTTCAAGCCCCAAAAAAACAAAACAACTCAGTGTAGCAACGTTGCGCTCCCTCTTGGACTTGAACCAAGGACCCCCTGATTAACAGTCAGATGCTCTAACCAACTGAGCTAAGGAAGCAGTCCGAGACTTAGTAGCCTCACTGATGATTCACCCTTGCGCTCCCTCTTGGACTTGAACCAAGGACCCCCTGATTAACAGTCAGATGCTCTAACCAACTGAGCTAAGGAAGCAGTCCGAGACTTAGTAGCCTCACTGATGATTCACCCTTGCGCTCCCTCTTGGACTTGAACCAAGGACCCCCTGATTAACAGTCAGATGCTC
>URDQ01000033.1 GCA_900546675.1 uncultured Porphyromonas sp.
TTTTATCAGAAGCTCGATGAAACCAATTCAGTTGCATTTGATAGTTGAATCTACATGAGAGATTATCACTATTGCTAATTCTTGAAGTTGTTGTACCTTAGCTAGCGTCGTTTAATCGAAATATCGCATCACTATGGCTAAGTTTAGTTTGAATCAAGCTGTCCCCTTTGAGTCTACTCAGGTGGGAGAGGTAATACGAGATGAGCTGGAGGCACGTGATATGAAGCAGAGTGAGCTGTCTGACATTACGGGGATACACCGCTCTATATTGAATAATGTAATCAAGGGCAAGCGAGCCTTGACTCCTGAGATGGCTATCCTCATAGAGGCGGCTCTAGACATACCCGCCTATGTGCTGATGAACATACAAAGCCAGGATGGACTCAATAAGGCAAGAGCGAGTGAGCGGGTTGTCCTGCAGCTGGAAAAGATAAGTCTATCGACCCTTTAACGCACGGAATACGACCCGCAACAAGGACAACGGCTACGTCCACGATAAGGTAGGCGCAGCCGTTGTTGCGTTATCCCATAGCCACGTTTGGGAGCTTTTGCAGTGTGGCGCCGAATAGTTTTTTGGACGATCGGAGCGGTATCTGTTTGTCAATAGTATATTTTAGCGTAACTTTGTGGCAATCTAGACTACGTGAAATAATAACGATATATCAAATATACTCATGCAGAACAAAGGATTTGTGATCCTCTTCGCCTCTCTACTGACGATCATCTGCGCTTTCTACATCTCCTTTACCCCGGTGGTAAGGCACTATGATCAGAAGGCGCTGGCGATGACCGCAGCTGGCGAGGATGGCAAAGCGTATCTCGACTCAATGGCCAACGAGAAGGTGTGGTTTGGCTACACGCTCAAGAAAGCCCGTAACCAGCAGATAGGACTCGGACTAGACCTCAAGGGCGGTATGAACGTCGTCCTCAAGGTCAATGGACGTGACCTCCTACGCAACCTCTCGGGACATAACCAGTCTCCCGCTTTCATCGAGGCGATCGATAAGGCAGCCAAAGAGGGCGGTAATGACTTCGTTGGGACTTTTGTAAAGGCTTACAAAGAGCTCGAACCCTCAGGCTCGCTCGCTGTCATCTTTAGCAATGGGCCGCTTCGTGATGTCATCTCCCCTAAGTCTAGCGATCAGGAGGTTATCAAGGTGCTTCAGGAGAAGTACAGCAGTGCTATCGATGCTGCTATCAACGTACTCAAGACCCGTATCGACCGCTTTGGTGTGGTCGCTCCAAACGTACAGCGCATCGAGGGACAGGGGCGTATCCTTGTCGAGCTGCCAGGTGTCACAGAGCCACAGCGTGTCCGTGAGCTACTACAGCGCAGCGCTAACCTACAGTTCTGGCGCACCTACACCTACGATGAGATCGTTAGCGACCTCGTCGATGCTAACAACCGTCTCACAGCTATGGCAAACGGAAACAACCTGACGCCTGCTGATACGACCGCTAGCGAGGCTGACTCGACAGCCGTAGAGACACCAGCTGCCACAGATGTAGAGGATGTCCTCTTTAGCAAGCTCAACCTGACCAATCGTGGTACCATCGTGGGCTATGCTCGTCGTGCGGATCTAGACAAGATCGATGAGATGCTCGAGGAGGCGCACAAGCAGAAGGTGATCCGTGAGGATCTGATGCTGCTATGGGGCAACTCACCTGTCAAAAACCCACAGACAGGTAAGGAGACAGACATTTACGAGCTATACGCTATCCGTGGTAACCGCAATGCGCTCCCCGATCTAGGTGGTGAAGTGGTCACCTCGGCACGTAGTGAGGTACGCAACGACCTAGGTCAGAACCGTCCCGTCGTCACGATGACTATGAACGATGAGGGGGCTCGTAAGTGGGCTCGCCTGACGGGTGACAACATAGGCCGAAACATCGCTATCGTCCTCGATGGTGTCGTCTACTCGGCACCTAATGTCAATAACGAAATCACGGGCGGACGCTCTGAGATCTCTGGAGCCTTTACTGTCGATGAGACGACCGACCTTGCTAACGTCCTCAACTCGGGACGTATGGAGGCTTCTGTCGAGATCGAGCAGGAGAGTGTCGTCGGCCCGACCCTCGGTAGCGAGTCTATCAAGGCTGGTATCATCTCCTTTATCATTGCGATCATCCTGCTGATGATCTATATGTGCCTCGCTTACGGTCTCATCCCAGGTCTCATCGCCGATGGTGCTCTGATCCTCAACAGCTTCTTCACGCTCGGTGTCTTGGCCTCTTTTCACAGTGTCTTGACGCTGTCCGGTATTGCGGGACTTGTGCTGACGCTCGGTATGGCGGTGGATGCTAACATTCTGATCTTCGAGCGTATCAAGGAGGAGCTACGTGCTGGCAAGTCTATGACACGTGCTATACAGGACGGTTACGGCAATGCCTTCTCAGCAATCTTTGACTCCAACCTCACGACCGTCATCACGGGCGGTGTACTCTATGCCTTTGGTACAGGTCCTATCCGTGGCTTCGCTACGACGCTCATCATCGGTGTCATCGCTTCCTTTATCACGGCTGTCTTCTTGACACGTATCGTGGTCGAGGCTCTCGATAAGAAGGGACGTATGGACAAGGTCACCTATACGACCCCCCTCACACGCAACCTGCTAAACAACCCCACGTACAAGATCCTCGAGAACCGCAACAAGGGCTTCATCATCTTTGGCTCTATCCTCGTACTTGGTCTCATTGGCTCGTTCGTATGGGGTCTCAATAGAGGTATCGAGTTCTCAGGTGGTCGTAACTATATCGTTGCCTTCGAGCAGCAAGTCTCTTCGACTGAGGTACGTGAGGCACTTATGCAGCCCCTAGAGGAGCGTGTCCTCGTGACCTCTATCGGTACGGAAGGCAATCAGGTTCGTATCTCGACCAACTATGGTCTCGGTATGGCTCAGGAGAGTGAAGACGAGGAGCTACTCGTCATCGGTAAGATCTTCGAGGGAGTACAGAAGTTCCTCCCACAGGGTACGACCCAGCAGGAGTTTGTCGACAACTATGTCGTCAGCTCACAGCGTGTCAGCCCGAGTATGTCTAAGGACATCTCTCGTCAGGCTATCATCGCGGTGATCCTCTCCCTGATCTTTATGGGACTCTACATCTTGCTCCGCTTCCGCAACTGGGCCTTCTCGCTAGGTGCCTTTGCTTCTGTGGCTACCACCACGCTACTCATCGTGGCGAGCTACATATTGCTCTGGCAGATCATGCCCTTCACGATGGAGCTGGATCAAAACTTCATCGCAGCGCTACTAGCGATCATCGGATACTCGATCAACGACGTGGTCGTTGTCTTCGATCGTGTTCGCGAGACACTACACAACTATCCGAACAGAGATGAGAAGCTGGTGATGAATGAAGCACTCAATAGCACGCTAGCTCGTACCGTACAGACGACCTTCTCGACCTTCCTAGTGGTCTTCATCATCTTTATCCTCGGAGGTGCCTCTATGCGTAGCTTTACCTTTGCGCTACTCATCGGTATCGTCTATGGTATCTTCTGTACGCTCTTCGTCGCGTCGCCTATTGCTTACCTAGTACGCAATAAGCAGCATCAGAAGAAGCTCGCAGCAGCTAAGAAGTAAGCACACCTCTGCTCGCTCTCAAGGTAGAGCAAGGTAAAACCAAAGTCGGAGCCTATCCACGATCGTGTGGGTAGGCTCCGACTGCTTTTGAGGCGGTGGTGTGAAGATGCCCTCTAATCTCTAACTTCTAATCTCTAACTTCTAACCTCTAAATTCGTACCTTTGTGCCATATCTAAGATACTTATCCTCTTATGACATCAAAAGTTTCAGATCAGCAGTGCACTATCGCGCAGTCGGTAGCTCATCGTTTGCTCGCTATCCAGGCTGTCGAGCTTCGTCCAGACGCACCCTTTACGTGGGCCTCTGGGTGGCTTAGCCCTATTTACTGTGACAACCGCAAGACGCTCTCTTACCCCGAGCATCGCAGCTACATCAAGCAGGCCTTTGCCATCCAGGTGAGCGACCGCTACCCCGATGCTGAGGTGGTGGCTGGTGTGGCCACGGGAGCTATCTCGTGGGGAGCCTTGGTGGCAGATGAGCTGGGGCTGCCCTTCGTCTATGTACGCTCCTCCGCTAAGGATCATGGCAAGCAAAACCTCATCGAGGGCTATCTACCCGAGGGAGCTCGTGTCGTAGTCATCGAGGATCTGATCTCTACGGGCGGTAGCAGTATGAAGGCTGTCGAGGCGCTACAAGCCGCAGGCGCACAGGTCGAGGGACTCATGGCTGTCTATACGCATGGCTTCGCTGAGGCTGAGGAGCTTTTTGCCAAGGCAGGCGTGGAGATGCGGACTCTGACCGATTACAACGAAGTGATTCGTCAGGCGGTCTCTGCTGGTTACGCCTCTGAGCGTGACTTAGAGATGCTTGCTCAGTGGCGTGAAAACCCGAGCCAGTGGGGACGATAGCATTGACGACACCTTTAAGCTTATACATCCCATTCCTATGACGATACAAAGCCAGCCCGTCGCCTCTACGTATAGTTGTGAGGCGATCTATCGTAAGATCAGCGACCTGACCAATCTCGAGGAGGTACAACAGCTCCTTGAGGAGAAGCAAGTCACGGTCTCCTCACTCACTAGCGATCGCTGCGAGGTGCAGGCGCAGGTGATGAAGTTCCCCGCAAATCTCGCACTCGTTGTCTCGGAGCGTATCCCCTCCGAGGAGGTGCGCTACCAGATCGAGCACGATATGATGCCCGCCAATGTTTCCATACGGATCACCCCTCAGGAGACGGGAGGTAGCACCTTAGTCGTCTCGCTAGATGCTAAGCTCAACCCCTTTGTCGCTGGCATGGTAAAACCTCACCTAGAGGAGGCTGTGCAGTACATTGCCAATATGTTGGGGCAGATGCGTTACGACGCATAGTCTAACGCTAGGATCAGAACAAGGATGAAGGGTATCCGCATAATGTTTTTATCGCTCATGACGCTCCTACTACTGGGGTGTCAAGGCGAGGTGCAGTACGCCACGCCCCTGCGTCCTATACACTATCCGATAGACTTCGCCAGTGCCGAGGGACGTGCGCTCACAGCCCCTGCGGGCTACCTACGCATCACCAAGCCCTCCACTGCGACCTCAGCCATCGGCTTCGGAGGCATCCTGGTCATTCACGGCTTCGCAGGGAGTGGCACGGCCGATTACTACTACGCCTACGACCTTGCCTGCCCTAAGGAGCTGGACCCGACGAACTCTCTGGTGGTCAATGAGAAACTCGAGGCGGTCTGTCCGAAGTGTCATAGTCGCTTTAGCATCGTCTATGGCGGGGGAATGCCTATCCAAGGACCTGCCCAAAGCCCCCTCCTCCCTTACCGTGTCCTACCCATCGATAGGGGGATACTGATCACTGCACCTGAGCTATGAGCAAGCTAGTCCGACACCTTCTCAGCCTCCTTGTCTTGTGGAGCCTCCTGGCGACAGCCGTCAAGGCGCAGTCGCGCTACGATTACGACATCCCGCTACCCGGCTTTGACAAAGATCCCCACGAACTCATCTATCGTGGTGAGACGCTCCACAGCTATCTGATCAATCCCTACACGGGAGCGCTCTATGCGGCACGTCCTGACACGCTGAGTACGCTCTTTCATGATCAGGTCAAAGCGGAGAGCCGCTCCATCGTGATGGCTTACCTAGGGAACTTGCGCTCTCCGTGGGTCGATATGGACTACTTCAACCGTCTGCGCCCGCAGCATCGCTTCCTCTTCGACCAGACGCTCTCGGGCTTCGTATGGGACGAGTCTAACAGACTCTTCTATCGCACGAAGACCCCTTTCTCCAAGCTCTTCTATCAGCGCAATGGAGATGCCCAGAGACGCGAAGAGCAGTTTGACGGGACGATCGCCTTCAACCTCAGCAAGCGGCTAGCGATGGGAGCCGACTTCAACTACACTTACTCGCCAGGCTACTACATAGGTAACCGCACCAAGAGCTGTGACTATCGGCTCTTTGCGACGCTGACACTAGACCGCTACGAGGCGTACCTCTCGGGCGGGGGCAACTTCGCACGCATCACTGAGAATGGAGGTATCCTCGAGGATGGCTATGTCAATGACCCTACACGAGGCAACTCTGGCCGGCGCAATCTGGAGAGCCACGAGATACCCGTTCGTCAGGCAGAGCGTGTCTGGAATGGTATCGACGATGCTCACTTCTTCCTCTCGCATCGCTACAACTTCGGCTCCTATCGTCCTCGCAGTGCCAGTGACTCGCTGACCATCTTTGGCGAGCGTCGCACCGAAGCCGATACGGTGCGCTTCGTGCCGATAGCTAGTGTAGGGCATATCTTGAGCTTCAGGCAAGGCATCCACCAGTATGTGAATCGCAACCAAGCTACCTGGGAGCACTACCCCAACCACTACTCCTATATGCACAAAGGTCCCTCGGGTGCGCTCGACTCGCTCTACGTATTGCCTGAGGATAGTACCCGACGGTGGCAGCTGGACAATAGCTTTGTCCTCTCGCTCCGTGAGGGCTTCAGACCATGGGTCAAGTTTGGCCTAGAGGCTTATGTGCGGCTGGAAAACAAATACTACTACACCCCCGACTCCCTCTATCAGGAGCGACCTGGGCACAGCACTATGGACGTGGTCGTGGGCGGACGCATAGCGCGTACCTCGGGACACTTGCTCAACTTCAATGCACAGCTTGAGAGTACCCTCCTAGGCGAAAACATCGGATCCATCTTGGCGCAAGGCGGTATCAGTACTTCGTTCCGTCTCTGGAGCTTCCCCGTAGGACTGCGTGCCTGGGGCAACTTCGAGAATCGTCGTCCGGATTACTTCATACGGCACTTTCACGGCACCTTCCACCGCTGGGACAGAGACTTCGGCTATGAGCGTCGGCTAGCCTTCGGAGGGCGACTCTCACTCGACAAGCTGGGCACCTCGCTAAGCGTCGAGACCGCCACCTTGCAGAACCAGCTCTACTGGACTTCGCAAGGACTCGTCGAGCAGTGTGCTGACCCGATACAGATCCTCTCGGCACGCCTGCAGCACGACTATAAGTGGGGCTGGCTCGCCTGGAGACTACAAGCCCTCTACCAGCTCTCCACACGTCAGGAGGTAGTACCTCTGCCTACGCTCAGCCTCTACGGAACCGTCTACACAGACTTCCTATATGCTCGTGTCTTACGCATCATGCTGGGCGTGGACTGTCGCTGGCACACACGATACTACGCGCCTTACTATGAGCCTGCAGTTATGCAGTTTGTCAATCAGACGGAGACGAAGTATGGCAACTTCCCCCACTTGAACGCCTTCGTCAGCTTCCAGCTCAAGCGGGCGCGCTTCTTTGTCGAGTACTACAATCTCGGCGACCTCTTTATCTCACCTTCGGAGCGCTTCTCCGCAGCGCACTACCCGATCAATCCGCCCGTCGTCCGCCTTGGCATCTCGCTCGATCTGAATAAGTGATATGTTGGGGTAGCGGATTGCTGTCAAACGAGATTATTGGCGATAGCCACGTGGCGAATCGATATTTCCCACGTGGAGACGCACGGCTCGTATCTAGCGAGAGGGCGTCCGTTGTGTCAAAGGCTACAGCGTCCGTCGTATCAAATCGATACGAGTAAACCTTTGTAGGGACGCACGGTCTGTGCGTCCGTCCCCGTTAAAACTACGTTGCTGTAACTTCCGTTCTACAACGGACGCACAGACCGTGCGTCCCTACAAAGGGTTACTCGTATTGCTGGTTCGACAACGGATGCCCTTTCGCTAGATACGAGCCGACTGTCCTCTGCTTTTTTAGGGCTGACGGCAGCGCTATCGGCGAGCGTACTGCGAGCGACCGAGCGAGTAGACGTCTCCTCCGAGGCTGTCTACAGCTACGATGACCGGGAGCTCCTCGACACGTAGCTTGCGGATTGCTTCGGGTCCTAAGTCATCGAAGGCGATCACCTCAGCCTCCTTGACGCACTTGCCCATCAGAGCGGCTGCTCCACCGATGGCGGCGAAGTAAACACCCTGGTACTTCTTGATCGCATCAACGACCTCTGGGCTACGCAAGCCCTTACCGATCATCACACGCAGCCCCTGGGCTATAAGCCTAGGTGAATAAGCATCCATACGTCCTCCCGTAGTGGGACCCACGGAGCCTATAGGCTGTCCAGGCTTAGCGGGGCAAGGCCCAGCATAGTAAACGACCTGACCAGCGAAGTCAAAGGGCATCTCCTCGCCTCGCTCGAGCATCTCGACAAGACGCAGATGCGCTGCATCACGTGCTGTATAGATAGTCCCCGAGATGTAGCACATATCTCCCGCTCTGAGCGGAGTAATCATCTCTGTCGTAAAGGGGGCTCTGAGTATCTTCTTCTCTTCCATGTCTCTAGTTGTTTATAGTACACCCTCTGCGTGACGTGTGGCGTGGCAACTGATATTGACCGCCACAGGTAGTCCAGCGATATGTGTTGCACCCGTATTGATGGCGACAGCCAAGGCGGTGGTGTCTCCACCGAAGCCCGCTGGTCCGATGCCCATCTTATTGATCTCTTGGAGTAGCTCCTCCTCGATCTCAGCCACTGCGGGATCGGTATGACGCTCACCGATAGGACGTAGTAGAGCACGCTTAGCAAGCTCAGCAGACCGCTCCATCGTACCACCGATGCCGATGCCGACGATAATCGGCGGACAGGGATTGCCCCCAGCGTGGGAGATGGTATCGAGGACAAACTGCTTGATGCCCGCTACCCCTTGGCTGGGGGTAAGCATCGAGAGCGCACTCTTATTTTCACTGCCGAAGCCCTTGGGCGCTACCGTGATGTGCATTTGGTCTCCGGGTACGATGCGGTAGTGGATGACGGCGGGGGTGTTGTCGCCTGTGTTCTGTCGATGTATCGGATCGCTCACGACAGACTTGCGCAGGTAGCCGTGGGTGTAGCCTCTGCGGACGCCCTCGTTGATAGCGTCTTCGATCAGATCACCCTCGACGTGCAGATCTTGTCCCATATCGACGAAGATGACGGTCATACCCGTATCTTGACACATCGGGGCACGCTCACTGCGCGCTATATGGACGTTTTCGATGATCGTACTAAGTACGTTTCGTGCTAGAGGCGAGCGATCTCGCTCTGCACCCTGCTGCATAGCAGCCTCAATGTCGGGCGATAGATCGACACAAGCCTCTATGCAAAGTTTCTCCACCAAGTCTGTGATGGCTGTAGAGGATATTGTACGCATATATTAAGTGTGTAAGTAAACTGTCTTGTTAAGTAATTATGGACGAATGAGCTTGCAGCTGTACCGCTCGCCAGCGCCCCTAAGATGTACGATGTAGACGCCAGACTGCAGCGCATAGTCGGCAAGGGATAGCGACGAGCGAGTGCCTGTCAACGGAAGCGACAAGATGCGCTGCCCAGCAGCACTGTATAGCGCTACCTCTGCTGAGGCATCTCCAGCCAGCCAGGAGTCTGGCAACAGGAGGTAGAGACGCTCCCCCACAAGCATCACACGTGGCTCATCTGCAGACTCTAGAGCAGATGTACCTCCCGGCTTAAGCTTACCCAAGATGATAGGGTCTATCCAGTAGTGACCTAGGTAAGGAGCCCCCCCAGCTTGCGCAGGCTCCCAGCTAGAGCCAACTAGGTGCCACGCATAGGGAGTGGTGTGTAGTTGCGCTTTGCTCATAAGCAGTGGCGCTGACAGGGACTTGCCCTCACTCCCCTCGAGTGCTATATAGTAAGCACCAGCGGAGAGTGTCAGTGGTGTGTCTTCTTTTGCGGGGAAGAATGCTTGGAAAGCATCCGAGAGTGTTCGCTCCTGCGGACTTTGTCCCGCATCATTCACGAGTAGATACGAAGGCTTCGGGAGCGTCTGCTCGTAGAGCTTATCGCCTGGCTTCCCCCCCTTATCGTCATAGATAGCGAGGGTCACAGGCGTCCACTCTTGCATAGCCCCCATAACTAGTACGGAGCCTAGATACTGCACAGAAGTGTCTATGTCATAGCGCACAGCGATGCCCCCGACAGTTGCATCGAGGGTGCGAATGGCTACACTATCACGCATCAGACTATAGAGCTGGTGCGAGAGACGTATCGGGGGATTGTCTGCAAAAGGATCTAGCCCCTCTAAAGTAGTCTGCTCACTCGTCGGTGCGAGATGAGGTTGCAGGCACTTATCATCAGGGTAGCCCGTGAAGACTTCGCTCAGAGCGTAGTAATAATCATTGTACGGAGTGGAGCAGTAGGAGTTGCCTCCCGAGAGGGCACCAACGAGCCGATGCGCTCTGTCGAAGAGTCCCGACCCCGAGGAGCCACCCGCTGTCGTCCCGACATCCCACCTATTGATATGTAGATGCGAATTAACCCAGCGAACTGGCACTGATGCAATATTGTAGCTCTCTAGAGCGGGCTTATCGTCCGAGCGGTTATAGCGTCGCACAGAGGCTTGCGGGTAATGAATGCCGATGACTGGCGCAGGGAAGTCGCGCTCAGCATTCCACCCCGCTAGGTAGGGTCGGTAACTCTGAGGGATAGGACACTGCCCCTGAGGAGTAGCGGGCTGAACGCCCGTGATACGGAGCAGACACATATCGTGCTCCTCATTATAAGCGACCAACTCGGCTCCCGCTAGCGTTTGCTCCTCGATACCATTGACTAGAGGCTCGCCCGTGGGACTAAAGTAGTTGAAGTAAAAAACCGTCTGCTCTGCACTCTGACGCACATAGTCGAGGTCTCTGCACTGATAGCTAGCATTGAGACAGTGAGCTGCTGTCAAGACAAGCGGATCCCCATTTAGTCGGCTGTTATTGATCAGCGTGCCTGACGAAAAGAACCGACCCCGCACCACTAGTAGGAGTTCGCTACGAGCGATGCGCTCCACCTCGGGGTGCCGCACCGTTGCCTCTGCACACTCAAGCCCCTTTACGACGAACCATAGAGCGCCAGATCCTCGATGACCTCCGACTGCAGGCGGTAGCTCCTCCCCTACTGCTGTAAGCAGAGCGGTCGTAATGGTCGACAACCGCCATGGTAGAGCTTTGCGCTCACCACTAGCAGGATAGTAATAGACGATGAGTCGCTCACCATAAAGCGGAGCAGTGGTAAGGCTATGAGACGAGACATTGTTTGACTCGGTAAAAGCGCCTCGCACCTCACCCTCCTCATTTGCAATGACAAGCATATCGTCGTGCCCCAGCTGATACTGATCAAAGTAAAGGGTGTTCCAGCCCGCCTCTTCAAGCTGCAAGCTACCACTCCACGCACACTCGCCCGAAGTGGTCGTGATCCATTCGCCCCACAGCTGACTCTCGGGTAGCTGACGATACTCTATCGCAGGTAGCTCTAAGAGTCGCAAGCCCGAGGGTGCCATTTCCTCTTGCTGCCGAAGTGTGCTAGCAGACTGCGTGCGAGAGGTCGCCTGCAGCGGATAAGCCTCTGAGGTATGACGTAGTGTAGTATAGCGCTCCCCTAGATCTGTCACTATGGTGGCGGGGAGAGGCGCCGAGAGCTGAGCCACTGCAGGTAGCGCCAGCAGAAGCGCAACGAGAGAGAGGCATGCACACCTACCATAGGAGAGCAAACCAGCGCAAGGACGGAGCCTAAACTGGCGCAAAGTTGCCGTCACTAGAGCCATATCGAGTCTATTCATAGGGATAGTCCGAAAGATATTCTCTCAAAGATACGAATAAACTCGAACAGCAGAAAAACGCCCCAACTCTCAACTCCGCTAATTTCTATTTTGAGATGCTGGAAGGAGTCGGGGCTGGTCTATTCCAATCATCTGAGACTACAAAATAAGATAGCCACGTGGAGATTTGACTTTTCCCTACGTGGCTAATTTTTATTCTCCACGTAGGCGCAAAACATTTCCTCCGAAGTTTCATTCCATTCCTCCGAAGTTTTATTTCTCGCCTACGTGGGAAATCGTCAATTCCCACGTGGAGATTTGCAAATCTCCACGTGGCTATCGTGTTAGAGGTTAGAGACGTGAGTCTAGGGTCCGACCTCCCAAAAGACCCGAGCCTATCAGTGTCACTGTTGCCTTCTAGCACCTCAAAATAGAAATTAGCCCTCGTGATATTTGCGAAGTTGAGAAAAATCTATATAAGATGCCAGATCTCTAAAAAATACTATATTTGCCAAACACAAAAGAACTAGAAGCCTGACCACTCAAGTGATTCACGCTTCAAGTAACTACAATCAATTCAATTCACAATCAGCTATGAAAAGAGTAACAAAAGGACTCGCACTCGTTCCTCTGCTCTGGCTCTTATTGCTACCCCAAGTGGCTGTCGCTCAGACGCTACCCACGACACTGGTGGTCAAGACGACCGAGAGTAAGGAGCTGTGCTACGATCTGACCAAGATCAGCAAGATCACCTTTACATCTGGCGCTATCAAGGTAGAGCGCAACGATGCCAGCCAGCACTTTACACCCGAGATGGTGACTATGAGCGACATCGACAAGCTCTTCTTTGCTAAGGATCGTAAGGAAAACACGACACACATCACGTCGCCTCTACTAGCTCCGACAGCTAGCTTGAGCTACTACAAGGTGGGACAGGAGATTCACATCGAGGGCTTTACCTCTGGTGATCAGATGCTCTACATCTACACTACCGAGGGACAACTCCTCGCTCACTACCCCATCACATCTGCTACTTGCATCCTAGATGCGTCACAATGGCCTAGCGGACTATACATCGCTACTACAAATCTACATAACACGCTCAAGATAACTCTCTAATGAAAAAGCAAATACTACACATTATCCTAGGCGCCCTACTCGCCCTACTACCTTCTCTCGCTATGGCTCAGAACTCTGAGCGTATGCTCATCTACTCCAAGAGTGGAGAGGTACTGCCCTATCGCATAGAGCATATCGATAGCATCAAGTTCCTCTCAGACGAGGTAGATCTATCTCTCAATCCTACCGTGGCAGCTCACGAAAACGGCAAAACAGGCTGGATGAAGCTTAGTGTAGGCTCCGTAGGTAGCAACGTGCAGCGCATCCAGGTAATCATCCCAGAGAGCTATATGATTGCCAATATGAACGATATGCAGTGCCTACGACTCTTTACTCCCGAGATGGCTAAACGTATGGGTGTCCAAATATTTGAGGTAGAGGGTAACAAGGAGTACGACCTCTCAGGACTACAGAGAGGCTACACCTATACAGCGCTCTTCCTCCCGTACGATGAGATAGGCTGTGCGGGCAACGTCAAGCGCATCGAGTTTACCGTGCCTAATGGCAAGCTCGCAGGCAATCCAAAGATTGAGGTCAACTTCTCAGACATCACGACAACAGGCTACACGGCAACGCTGACACCCAATGACGATGTCACGGGTTACTTCTTCCTCAATATGGAGACAGACGACCCCACACTAGACCAGATGATGCAGATGATGCGCATCCCCGACTTAAAGCACTACATCGTCCAGTTTGGAGCAGACTTTAATACCCGGGAGCCTCACGAGGGTGTGCAGGAGAGCGTGATGACAGACTTCAAGCCTGGCACCAGCTACACCGTTTATGTAGTCCTCATCGATGCTGATGGCCAGTACTCCGACATACAGAAGTTTACCGTCACAACCGAAAAGAAGGGTACCTCCGAGACAGCTCATGTGAGCATCGAGGTTAAGGATATCACCAAGACAGAGGCGACGGTCGTCAATACGCCTGACGAAAACACCTCCTCCTATCGTGAGACGATTGTCGAGAAGTCTCTCTACAACGAGGAGAACATAATCAAGTACCTACAGGAGACTCCCGATAGCCAAGAATTGCCCTATCACAGCGATGAGTACACGTGGACTTGGGCTAAGCTCAAGCCTGGCACTACCTACTACGCAGTAGCTATGGCAAAGAACGCTGACGGTAAGTGGGGTCCCCTCACGAAAGTTGAGTTCACAACGCTCTCCGTCGATCAAGCTGTCACGCTACCTCTAGCCTACCTCGCTGAGTACAACGTCAATGCCGAGGGAACGGACTTTGTCACGACACAAGACCTCGATGTGAGTGGTTACTTCTCCTACGAAGATGCCGTAGAGAAGTTTACCAACGTAACCATCGCTGGCAAGAAGTACCACCTCCCCAGCAAAGAAGAGTGGATGGCAATAGTTCCAGTAGCTTCTAGTGGTGATGACTATCTATCATTTACCTCTCCATTTAGGCACAACGATGTGTACGAGACAGTTGTAATCCATGGCGAAACAATAAGCTCGTCCAACGACTATCGTGGCGGTAGCGTAAGTAGCAATAAGGCTCATGCGCTGCGCTTCAAGGGGACTAAGTATGTCTCTGCTTGGCGATATGAATCGATGCTTCTCAACGACAAAAGGGTCCTAAAGATCACAGCTCGCCCTTTAGATGGTAAAGCGGACAACGTTACGGTTGATGATATAGCTAAGCCAGAGTTTTGGGAGAGCAATACAGAGTCCGATATAGTCCGCATATTGCCAGCTTCAGGATCATTCTCCTATGGAAAGCCTAGATGGCAGGGCAGTGATGGCTACTTTTGGTCTAGCACCGCTGGAGAGGAAGAGTATACGGCTTGGTCTCTAGCATTTGACACTTCATCAGTTTATCTAAGTCCGCTCTACACGACACAAGATAGGACTGTAAGGCTACTTGCAGACTAATCTTCTCTTGTGATATTGCCCTCTGATCGGAGGATCAGAGACCGCAAAAACAATAATGAGAAGGCTCAACCGCTCCTACGCAGCAGTTGAGCCTTCTCATCTTTATTACTCCTATGTAAGCTAGTGACACAAAAGCTTGAAGATGTGTATGACGCCTTGCATATCAACGACCTTAGCTATATATAGTCCAGGAGTTAGCTCCTCTGTAGGCACTACTCTGCCCTGTGCATCATAGAGCGCTACACTCTGCGTCTCTCCAGACACAACCAGTGCTCGATGAACAATTGCGCAGGTTATATCAGAAGCTACAGAGTTTGGTTGAGGCGATACTGCATTGATCTTCTGAACCTCGACAGTGCTTGCTGTACTGTTGAGCACCATATTGTTAAGCTTTTCCTTCGGGCTGTTTTTGTGAATGAAGGCCACGACCTTACACTTATCAGGATTCATACCTTGAAATGTAACATCAGGAGAGTCATACTGATAGCTCATATCATCAGCAACAGTTAGGGGCTCGCCTTGAGGTGATGTAATAAAAGCTCGAACTGTCGGTGCATGGACAAAGCCCTCCTGCTCAACGATCTCCTGTCGGAAGGGGTCAAATATAGTTTGCGTGCCAACCAAATCCTCCTCAATGAGTAGTAATGTGATACTTAGGTTGCTTACATCCGACAAGTCTCTGGAGATCACTCCTGAGATGCTAAAGCGTGTGGCTTGAGGAGTCTCAGACATACTCTGTATGATACTAAGCTCTGCAAAGCCCGGAGCATCGATAGCATCTTGTATCAACATCTTGGCTAGACTGTTATTGTCTAGAATGGGTAAGAATGGCGATCCCTTATAGAGGTAAAGGGCATAGTTTGTCATAATATCCCTATCTACCATAATTGAAGGGATTACAGTCTCCTGATCCGATGTATAACCCGGCTCACCACTTAGGATCGCAAACCTTCCGACAGCATCGTTAACGACGACCTCGGGTAGCTCATAAGCATCTGGGCGATCTCCTACTCCTAAATGATAGTCCATACGAACTATGTTGTGTCCAATCCAATTCTTGCTAGCTAGTAGAGAGGTAAGATTCTTCTCGGCATTTGCGGCAAATGGATCTCCTTCCGACATAAGAGTCTCAACAAGGGGTGTCCTTGGGAAGACTTTATCCTTGTGATAACCTTGGGTTAGCTGCGACCAAGAGGCATTGGATATATGACCATCGACACCATTGACTGAAGTCAACTGGAGAGAGAGCGTATGCCGCTCCGTATTTTGATATGGGATGGATATCCGCAGATGATCTCCGTCTACAGTCTGCTGCTGATATGGCTCTAAGCTGACAGGTAGCTGTATGGTCGTTTCAGGGCCTCTATCAAAGGAATACTTGACTGTAACTTGATCGATCTTGTTAAGTCCCTTGTTGGCGAGCAAAATAGGAAATTCGCACGCTCCTTGTACACTAATAGGAGCGTAGAAAGGAGGATAAAATCCAACCACAGCGACTCTATTCTCAAAGTGTGCTGGGTCATCTCCTTGTAGTAAGACCTGTACGGGAGCTGCTGGGAGATCTTTAGAAGAGTTGATCCAAGTAGTTTCGTAAAATGGGGCTGATGGGTCAGGAGCTTCTTGTCTGTCTTGTATCATCTCCCACAGATGGTTGACGTTGAAGACGGATCGATCTCCAGCGAGGACTACATCACTCTTATTCTCAGTACGTATGAAGTAGGCTGCTAGCAGAGAGTCCTGGGGAACCTCTACCTCCTTGTCAAAAAATATCTCATTCCACCCAGCCTTTAAGTCTACCAGCTTTTCTAGAAGATTTCCCTTGGAGTGATCTAAACCTGAGCGGATGAATACCTTAGATCCTAAATAGTCTTGATGCAGATATACTCTCACACCCACTATCTTATCTCCAGCGAATGGCTCTAGCTCTTGCTTTGTAAACAAAGGACCTGCTGCATACCACAACTTACCACCAGCCTTCTCACTACCACGAGCAGACGGTGTACCATAGCTGTAGCCAAAACGATACAACTCGCTTGGGGTGGACTGAAGTTCTATGGGAAGTGTAGTGAATAGCACCTCTGGAAAGGCTGGCGTGCTATACTTGCAGTAGATAGGCGTGGCTGGTTGTTCTGAGAAGGTAAATAAGCCATCTTTTTCTTGATACTTAGAGTGGTCAATTTCATTGTCATCGGCATCATACCATGTGAATGTTGTTTGTTGAGGCTCGGCTGTTACTCCCCGCCTATTATTGTAACTAGTCAGATCCACCTTGAGCCCCCGTATCAGACTGGACTCAATAGCGTGTGGTCGCTGTGCACCAAAGAGGTAGTCCTCTTTACTCATACCCGAGTATAGATCAGGTAGATCTGCTATGCCGAGAGCATTACCACTACAATCCAAAGTGGATAGACCTTTTGGGAGCCGAAGTGATGTCAAGCCGTTAGAGGAGCATGTTAGCTTCTTTAGAGCGGGGCATGCTGAGAGATCTAGAGCGGTCAGATTGCTTTCGGATGTAATAGAGAGCTCCTTTAGATCTGAAGCCTGTGTTAGATCTACAGACTTAAGCTTCTGACCATTTACTTTTAGGTATGAGATCTGCCCTAGAATGGTCACGGTGTGCTCATTCTTACCATCTTGAAAGTGGCGACGCTGCTTAGACGGACCATCTTCGAGAGACGTAGTCTCTACTGTTGTCGTATCCACTCTGCCATCTCCCCAGTCTATGATGACGTCTTGTGGAGAGGTAACGCAAATCTCGATGTTAAACTTTTTCGTGTTGCTATTTCCCTTTGTTCGCTTGGTTGTAGTTAACTTGATGGCGTTTTGAGCCATCGTCGGGGCAAAGGGACAAAGACTTATCAAGCATACAAGACAAGTCGTAAGGAGAAGTCTATAGTTCATATACAATGTTTGTTTAGTTGACTGTGCTACTATAAGATTGGTCACACACTAATGTGTGATCACGATGGGGTAAGTATGCTGTGCAATCTGCAAGTAGTAGACTCCATCAGGAATATTCGTAATATCTAGGCGTATAGATCTATCGCCATCAGAGACGATGCGTAGAAGCTGGTCTCCTTCTAGTGTATAGAGATTTATGACATCCAGGGGTGTAGTGCCTGTGATGTATAGATAGTCAGCAGTAGGATTGGGATAAATGTGGTAGCGATCCTCTTGTATTGATTCTATAGCGGTGTAGTCTTTCATTGCATTTGGATCTCCATTGAGGTCTTTGACAGACCAGTGCTTATCAATAGCTAGCTGCACATCTTCTAGTTCAGCTCGATTAGCTTCGGTCGGATAGGTGGAGTCAATAAGAATGAGGAGACCTGGAGACTGTGCTGATCGACTAGGCAATTGTCTCATCATTGCCGTCATCTGAGAGCCCATAATTTGATTTCCATAGCAGTTGACATAAGTAAGCTTGCTATTGGCGGAGAGATCAAGGGTAGAAAGGCGATTCATCTCGCAGCTGAGCGTCTTTAATTCACTAGATGCAGATAGATCTATCGTCTCAAGACTATTGAGCATACAGTTGAGAAGGCTCAAATGAGGAAGGTGAGACACATCTAAAGAAGTTAGTTGGGCATATGGGATGACTAGCTCTGATATATCGGCATAGACTCGAACTGTGTCGGCAGTCATACGTACGATCGTCTGCCCATTTTTCCATGCGGTGACTTCAGCACCTACCACTGATGGAGCCTCTGTAAGGGAATCTGAAGCAGATATTTTAAATGTCGCCACCCCTTGCTCAGCTCTAGTAAATGAAAAGTACTCAGCAGGTAAGGGAACCTCGCCCTTTTCAAAAACAGCCTCTATGGTCACATTCCCCAAGACCTCCACTTGTCTTGACTTAGTGATATCAACATCTCCTGCGGTTAGAGAGCTTAACTTATAGCCTTTGTCGGGCGTCACTATTAGATCTACTATGGAGCCATATAAGACACTTTCTAGATTGGAGACACCTTGGATCGTAATCGTTCCATGCTCTGAAGGGCTAATCGTAATGGAGTAGTAAGTGGGATCCTCACCTTCATAGCTTTTTCCCATTCCCCAGTAGCCTCCATTGATATAATCCTTGACGGTCCATCCTTTAGCTTTCAGATTAGCGATATCGCTCTTGAGGAAGGTGTTGCCATCTTTTAGTCCCGCTGGCAGTTCTGAATCAAAAAGAAATATAATCGGACCGTCAGATCCTCCGTCTCTCAGCGTAGCGACGAAGTCAGAAGCGCCTGATGCTCGTAGTAGGTTATTCCAACAGTCTACACGTATCAAGCTCGTACAGCTAGTTAAATTGATAGACTTGAGCTGGTTGTTTTGACACCTTAGAGTCTTAAGGGCTGTAGCTCCAGAAAGATCTATAGTGTGGAGGAGATTGCCTTCACACGTAAACTCTGTTAGAGTCTCCAAGCGTTGTGGTAGTATTGCGGTTAGCTCATTCTTTGAGCAGTCCATCTTAGCCAAAGCTCCTCGTATGACAATTGTTTGATCTGTCAACGTGTAGGTTTGCTTCCCCTCATATGGACCAGCCTCAGCGACGCCCTCTATCACTAAATCCTTATCTCCACTCTTGGTGAGATCCAGTACGATGGTTGCTCCTTTAGCCCGTTGCGTTTGAAGCGTCAAGGCTATTTCTGCTTTTTCTGGTACATAGTCAAAACCTTTGTAGGGTGTACCTATCTGACCATTTATCTCAGCGCCTCCAAAGTGGTCATAGACAGCCCAACCACGTTCGTGAGCTTTGTCCACATCGGCCATAAGACACTTGTTTTGCTCTGAGGCATCCTTTGTATCTACAATGTATAGCATCGGAACACTAGCACTACCCTGTGGTAGGCTCTCTATGAATGCCGTCATAGCTTTCCCTTGTATTTGATTTCCAAAGAGCTGTATACCCCAGAGGGCTTGTTGTTCTCAATTGAGATCTGTGTCAATTGATTTTTCTGACAGTACAAGTCTTGTAGCTTCGGGCAGAGTGCTATATCAAGCTTAGTCAACTGATTACTGCCACATTCTAGTCGCTGCAAGAAAGGACTTGAAGGTAGAGTAAGCTGAGTGAGTCTATTTTGCTGTAAGTATAAGAATTCCAACTTATTCTCTTCAAGAAAAGCGACTTTGGAGAGATTATTATTAGACGCATCTAATCTAGCCAAGATAGGACACGCAGTTAGATCTAGCGAAGATATCTTATTGTCTTTGCAGTTCAAGACGATCAACTTGGGAGCTGATACAAGCTCTATGGCAGTAATCTGATCACCATAGCACTCTAGCTGAGAAATGCTACCCGTCAGGATAATGGGAGCATCGTCAGTCTCCTTGATATACTCACCAAAGAAGTCTCCCTTACGGGCCCCTTCAATAGTTACCTCATCTATCGTAGCTGTTTGCAGACGAATGGTTGTCCCTGCTTTTGCCTCAGAATGAAGAACAATACGGGTGTCTGTCTGAGCTATAGAGTGAAGGCTACTCGTCAGTAGGAGTAAGACTCCGAGCAGTAAAGAGGTGTGGATAACGTGTGTTTGTTGTGACATAAGTTTTCACATAAAAGTTGAACTGGTTTTAGCGCCTAAGCCCTACATAAGGAGATAAACCTAACTCATAACAAGCTGCAAATCTCAAGAGAGAGTCTATCACCCACAACAGACTAGATCTTTGTAGCGAAGACTTTTTTCAAAAGTACGCAACGCTATACCACTCACTCTCAAACGAATCCCTATAGCAACACAACAGCCTAAATTGAGTAGTCTTATAGTAAGACTAGCTATGTTGTCTCTTTTGCTATCCCATAGAGTAGTGATATAACACTTACGCCTTTTCGAAAGCAAATATACACATATATTTCTTTCTAACCAATACCAGTAGAATCTGAAAAATAGGAATTAGCCACTTGTAAGAAAAACGCAATTTCCAGTAGTAAGTGCAACACGAAGCGTATAAAAGCACCCACCCCTG
>URDQ01000034.1 GCA_900546675.1 uncultured Porphyromonas sp.
AAATTCCCAGCCTCCTCCCTCTCTCAAACGACAAATGGACTATTGACACACCCCCGTCCCCGTCAAAGCAAGACGCCCCCCGAGCGTCCCTACACCTCTCCCCCTCTAACCTCTAATATCTAAACCCCATGCTTCAATACACCGCACGCATCACATCAACCGACACCCCCCGAGAGGGTCGCAATCTCGTCACACGAGCCAGCCTGAGTAATCCCACGACAGAAGACGACTACGGCTTTGTATTTGAGTCAGATAAAAAAGCAGAGAAGTGGCTGTTCAAAGGCAGAGACTACCCACAGGCAAAGGCAGGCGACACACTCACCTTGTCTATGCTGATACGTTGCGACAAGTCGGAGTGGGGAGCGAGCGAGTGGGCGATTAGAGTAGCAGACTCGCAAGGGACGTTGAAATATTTCGAACCAAACAAGGAAGTCTTTGGGGAGTTTTACAAGCACACGTGGACATTCGACTTGCGTGAGGGCGGAAAGCTGCCGTCAATACAGCTATACAACCACATATTCAGAAGCGACAAGGACGGGAAAATCAAGTTCAACAAGCGGGTCGAAGCTAAGTATATCAAGCTCGAGCGAGGCACCATCGCCACAGACTGGACGCCCGCCCCCGAGGACGTGGCGGAGAGCGTCAACACAGTCAACACCAACCTCACAAACCTCGCCAACACCCTCCTCAACCCCAACACGGGCGAGATACACAAGCTCACCAGCCTGCTCGGCAAGCACAAGCAAGACACCGACAAACACTTTGACGACCTCGACAAGCGGTCGTTCACGATTGACCAAAAACGAGACCTCGACTATCTGACCAACTCGCTACAAGTACTGAGGAGCGCAGGCAACACGCTAGAGGGCTTAGCACTCCAACGCCTCATAGCACTCAGTGGCAACGGTACAGACATATCCGCCTACCTTGCTAGTAACGCACTAGGCGCAGTCCTCAAAGCAGGCATCACAGGCTTCGGCACCCCTCAAGAGCGGGAGCAAGTAGCTATCTGCCACAACGGCACGGGACACATCGGAAGCCTATACTTCACAGGCAACCAAATAGACTTTCGCACGGACGAGCACACCGACCCCTACCTATCCATAGGAGCCGAGGAAGCCACCTTCATAGAGACCTTCATCAAGCAAGCACGACTAGACGACACACCCGTAACAGCCAGCACCATTAACCTCACACCCACCAGCACAGGGTACCAGCGCACCATAACCGCTGACAACGACGGCACACGACTCACCATAACCCTCGACCGTATCAACATAGCCACATTCGACAACACATTCACCCGCCTCACACTAGACGGAGAGACACTAGCCGAGTGGCGAGGCACCATAACCAATCGAGAGAAGTATCGCAACGGCATACTAGTCCTCGAGCCCGTCCGCACACCCTACGAAGCCACGGGACTAACCTACGAGCGAGTCGTCAGAGCAGGGACACACACCCTGCGACTACAAATCATCAACCCACAATCACCCTACACCGCCACAATCAACGGACTAAAAGTCCGCAGACGCTACGACACAGGCGCACAGCAGAGCGCACTGACCAAGAGCGGGCTACGGCTCTTCGGGTCGCCCGATAGATATCTAGACGTAGACTACCGCCAGCGCTACAACCCCGACGGTAACGGGAATCTTTTGCGCCCAAACCCCTACCTCGTCCGCATCAAAGGCGGCGCCAAAATAGACAAGCTCACGGCTGACGAGCTGGACGTGCCAGGCGTGCCACTCTGCGGAGCGACATTTGACGAGAAGGGGTCGAGTATCAACTCGTTTGGGGCAAGAGCTAAGCAACAAGGGTCAAACTCTCCACTTGCCTACAGAGCCTACAATGCAGACTTCTATCGAGTGTATCACAGCATCGGACACAAGAACTACATCCCCGTCCTGCAGGTATACGGACTATCCAACGGCAACTACACGCAGTGCCTCACAACCCGCATCGATGCGATAGAAGCTAACAGCTTTGCCGTCCGCATCGTCACAACGGGCAACGTATCGATTAAGCACAGCTTCTCCTACGTAGCTTTCAAGACAACGGAGTAGGAGGTTCCAACTAGATTGTATATATTTGCGTCACACAACAAACACGATACAGCTATGAAGAGAGTAACCTACACGATGCTCCTACTGGGAGCTATCCTACTAACCGCCTGCACACCTAAGCAGACACCTACAGAGAGCAAGCTCCTCGACAAGGGAGCGATGCTCTACATCAACGTCAAAGACAATATGAGAGTAACCGCATCAACCGACACAACCACCACAGACGACCCGATACCAACCCCACGAGAAGTCGTGGAGCAGGCTATCAATTTTCTGTTTACAAATCCACTAACTGGCAAGCCGAATAGCGCACTGGGTATCGGTCCAGAGCAAAAGGACTTTGAGAACAACCGCATCAAGATGTGGGGTGAGATGATTATAGAGCCAGACGGCACGCTCAGCGACTACTTCCTCAAAGTCCGTGACTTCCGTATCCTCGCCCGCCTGCAAGGTGACGAAAAGGAGCAACGCATAATTGCCTACATCCCCAACAAGAGGATGGAGGAGGCAGAGGTCGCCATCACGAAAGCGTACAACGAGGGCAACTACGACGAGGTCTACCGCCTCTTCCAAGAGTTGTACACCGCTGTCCCTACCACGACCGCCCGCTGGAAAGACCTCAAAGAGAAAGGCGAGCAATAGCCTCGCCAGCACCACCGCACAGCCCCCACCAGCCGACCAGCCCGTGGGGGCTTCTCGTATCCAAGCACGCCACCACGAGGAGCTATCCTTATCCACAAATTCACTACCTTTGTGGACAGAGCGAGCGACCCCGCCAGCACCCCAATTTATACACATTTGATGCTCCGTTGTTGCTCGATCTACCACCGCACAAGCGCTACTAACTAACTAGCAATATCTTACGACCGATTTCGCACCTTTGAAGTCGTAAGTTTTACCCGTGAGACGTGGTCTCACCTTTAAGTAAAAAACCACTATCGCATTATGAGCAACGAAATGACTGATCAGACTTTATCAACCCAAGAGCAGCCTATGAGCATCGCTGAGCGTGCTGCCGACAATATCCGCGCCCTCGCGATCTCGATGGTCGAGCGCGCTAAGAGTGGCCACCCAGGTGGTGCTATGGGCGGAGCGGACTTTATCCAGGTCCTCTTCTCCGAGCAACTGCGCTATGACCCACGCCACCCGGAGCACCCCGCACGGGATCGCTTCTTTATGGATCCTGGCCACATGTCGCCGATGCTCTACGCACAGTTGGCGCTGGCAGGATTCTTTACGATGGACGAGCTGGCAGCCTTCCGCTCGTGGGGCAGTCCTACGCCTGGACACCCGGAGCTTTGTCGTAGCCGCATGATTGAGAACACGAGTGGTCCGCTGGGACAAGGACACACCTATGCTGTGGGCGCAGCCATTGCAGCGAAGTTCCTCCAGAACCGTCTTGGTGACACACTTATGCCACAGCGCATCTACGCATTTATCTCTGACGGCGGTATCCAAGAGGAGATCAGTCAGGGCGCAGGACGCATCGCAGGCGACCTAGGGCTGGACAACCTGATCATGTACTACGACTGCAACGACATACAGCTCTCGACGCGTGTCGAGGATATCACGGCTGAGGACGTTGCGGCTAAGTATGATGCGTGGGGCTGGAACGTATTTGAGGTGCCAGGCAATGACTCTGCAGCGCTGAGTCAGGTGCTCCGCGATGCTATCGAGACTTCCGAGGAGACGGGTGCCCCGACGCTTATCATTGGCTACACCAATATGGCTTACAAGGCGGTCGATGAGGAGGGCAACCCGCTCGCAAACTTGATCGCAACGCATGGGCAACCGATTTCTAAGGCGGGAGCTTCGTATGCTAAGACAATGGAGGCGCTGGGTGCTGACCCGGACAATCCTTTTACCATATATGAGGATGTGGCAGCCTTCTACGCTGAGCGTCGTGAGGAGTTGATCGCCTACTGGGATGGTCAGTACAAGATCCAGGAGCAATACAAGAAGGAGCACCCTGATCAGGCTAAGCTCTATGACCGCTGGTTTGCTGCAGAGCCTACCTACGATGTAGCTTGGCAGGAGATCGCTCAGAAGGCTAATCAGGCTACTCGTGCCGCCTCGGCAACAGTGCTGGGTGAACTGGCGAAGCGGGTGGACAATATGATCGTTGCCTCTGCCGACCTCTCTAACTCGGACAAGACGGACGGCTATCTCAAGGGTACGAAGGCTCTGGAGGCGGGCGACTTCTCTGGTAAGTTCCTCCAGGCGGGTGTCTCGGAGCTTACGATGGCAGCACTCTGCGTGGGTATCACCCTGCATGGCGGTATGCGTGCGGCGTGCGGTACCTTCTTTGTCTTCTCAGACTATATGAAGCCTGTCGTTCGTATGGCTGGGCTGATGGAGCAGCCGGTTATCTTCATCTGGTCGCACGACTCCTTTAGGGTTGGGGAGGACGGACCAACGCACGAGCCGGTCGAGCAGGAGGCGCAGATACGTCTCCTCGAGCATCTGCACAACCACTCGGGTCGTCGTGCCCTACAGGTGCTACGCCCTGCCGATGTGCATGAGGCTACGGTCGCCTGGCAGATGGCGATGGAAAACCTCCACACGCCGACGGCTCTCATCTTCTCTCGCCAAAATATCCAAGACTTACCTAATCCCACTTATGAGCGAGCTTGCCAGTTGAAGCATGGTGCTTACGTAGTATCCGATACGACGCCTGCGGGCGAGACGCCCGACCTGACGCTCATCGCCTCGGGTAGTGAGGTGAGTACGCTAGTACAGGCTGCTGAGCTACTTAAGGGCAAGGGGCACAAGCTGCGCATCGTCTCGGTACCGAGCGAAGGGCTCTTCTTCGATCAGCCAGAGACATATCGTGAGAGCGTGATTCCCGCAGAGGGCACGCGCTTCGGTCTGACCGCTGGGCTACCTGTGACGCTCCTCCGCTTGGTCGGAGATATGGAGCATATCCACGGGTTGGAGAGCTTCGGCTTCTCCGCTCCCTACACGGTACTCGATGAGAAGCTCGGCTTCACCGCTGAGGCGGTCGCACAGCGTATCGAGGAGCTTTGCCGCTAGTGGACGCTAAGCTACGATAGCTATGGGACTATTCTCACGCTTCAAGAAGTCAAATAAAAAGTCTCCTGTCTCAACCGAAGAGGTCGAGCAGGAGACGACTGATGCCACGCAAGAAGTAGCGAAGGTAGCGGAGCAAGCGACCGAACAGGTGTCTGAGCCTAGGGCAGATACGCTCAAGGCGAACACGCTGAAGTTTGATGCGCTTCGTGCGCTTAGGATTGGCGAGGTGGACTTTGCGATACGCGCTCTGCACACTTCGCTGGAGGAGATCGACGACCCTGAGTGTCGCCTTTACCTAGCGCAGGCTTTGCAGCGCAAGCCCGACTTAGCGGGCTCGATGGCTGAGCTGGCCACCATACTAGAGGCGTACCCTGACTATCCTGTGGCACTCTACGAGGCGACCAAGGTCTCGAACGGGCTGGACCAGCACAGCGAGACGATCGCATACGCTGAGCGCGCCTTAGCGACGGAGCTGGAGACGGCACAGCAAGCTGAGCTATACCGTATGAAAGCTCAGGCACAGCTGGCTCTAAGCGAGTCTGAGCAAGCACTTGCAACCATTGACCAAGCACTACAACTGACAGACGAGATGCCACTCTACTGGCTCATCAAGGTGAAAGTGCTGATAGCACTAGAGCGTTGGGAGGAGGCTTTGGCGGTTGCTCTGGAGACGGCTGAGAAGTTCCCCGAGGAGGAGCGAGCCTACCTCTACGAAGGTTTGATCGCTTACCACGAGGGCGACAAGGAGCGTGCTGAGCGGGCTTTCCGACAGGTGGTGGAGACGGATCCTTTCAACGTGGAGGGCTACATGCACCTGACGCATCTCGTGGAGGAGCTGCGGGGCAAGGAGGCTGCGGCCGATGAGATGGAGCAGGCTATGGAGATGATCCCCCAGCCGACCCGAGCGCTCCTCGATTATGCGGCCCGACTATACAAGGAGTGCGACCGCACGGAGCTGTACGAGGGGGTGCAGCAACTACTGGCAGAGCTTCCTGAGGACGCTGAGACGCAGACGGGTGAGGTCAACTTCGCCAATCTGTACGCTGGTGGCTTTTACTAGAAAAGACGAACTCTATGTCAGCCAAGCAACGCAAGTGGTACGTCGTATGGGAGGGTTATCGGCCAGGCATCTATGATGATTGGCAGGACTGCAAGATGCAGGTCGAGGGCTTCCAAGGGGCTAAGTATAAGTCCTACCCCACGGCAGAGCAAGCGCAGGAAGCCTTCGAGCTAGGCTACGATGAGGGGCGCAAGTTGGGACAACAGCATCGTGTCGCTAAGCCACAGGGCAACCAGCTACAAGTGCAGCACAGTGTGGAGCAAGCACCTGATCAACTCATCGGTGACAAGGTGGCACCAAAAGGTTTCCTCAACCACTCGATAGCTGTCGATGGCGCCTGCTCGTCCAATCCAGGCGTGACGGAGTATCGTGGTGTCTACACCTTTAGCCATGCGGAGTTCTTTCGGGCAGTGATCCCGTGGGGTACGAACAACATTGGCGAGTACCTGGCCATCGTGCATGCCTTGGCGCTTATGGAGCAGGGTAAGCTCCCGCCACTGCCTATCTACTCCGACAGCAAGGTGGCGCTCGGCTGGGTGGCTCAGGAACGCTGCCGCACGCGACTTGACTCGACCGATCCACGTAGTGCTAAGACCTACGAACTGATCGTACGTGCCACAAATTGGCTGAAGACGCACACCTTTCGGGTACCACTGTTGAAGTGGGACACGGTCGCTTGGGGCGAGATCCCCGCAGACTTCGGTCGTAAGTAGCTGCGTCATCGCTGAGGCTATGCGCACGCCGCTCCTCGTCTGCAACATCGGCCACGAGGTCGCTCTAGAGGCTGGCGACCCGCTACACTACACCCCGCCACGACTCATTAGACAGATGCGCTCCGCCCTTTGGAGCCTGCCGCTCTGGGCATCCCCAGCGTGGCTAGAGGGAGACTCGTGGTGGGTACACCCTTTTAGCGAAAGCCTCTCGCCCTATCTGACTGATCGTGAACTGAGTCATATAGCGAAAGGTGATGTTGGGGACTCGGAACTTACGCTCTGGGGACACGAGCGAAGCTTGGCGCATAGTCTGGCGAAGCGGTACGGGCTGAGCGGTGGAGAGACGTGTAGCGAACTTCCCCTGGAGCTGAAGCCTTGCTGGACGAGAGCTGCGAGTGCGCACTTCTTTGCGAAGTACAGCAGCGTGCCGTGGCGCAATCGTGTAGCGATGATTACGCAGATAGAGGAGCTAGCGAAGCTTTTGACCCAAGGGGCCTGTCTGGTGAAGCTCCCCTATAGCAGTTCGGGGAGAGGACTCTGGCGCATCAACCGACTGGACTGGCAGCTTGAGGAGACACTTCGCAAGCTCTTGCGACGGCATCGCACCCTCCTCGTAGAGCCTCTACTCGACAAGCTACAGGACTATGGCGCCGAGTACTATATAGACGAAGCAGGCGCAGTGCAGTTCGTCGGTCTATGCGCCTTCGAGACGGACGACCAGGGACGCTATCTAGAGAGTCTCTGCCAAGCTCCCGAGGAGACGCTCCAGCGACTCACCGACAGCCTCTCCGATCCCAATGAATTCACACAAGCTCTGGCGCAACACCGAGCTTACCTCTCCTGTGAGGTGGCACCTTACTACCGTGGTCCGGTCGGCATTGATCTGCTCACCTACCGCCCCGATGGAGTCAGCAACCGTACCGCCCTGCACCCGTGGGTCGAGATCAATCTGCGCTACACGATGGGACACTACGCCCTCGACCTCTACCGCAAGCGCATCCCTCAAGGAAGCCTCGCCCAATATCGCTTTGGCACCCTCTCGGCACAGCGAGCCAAAGCTCTCCTCTCCACAGCAGACGCTCCCACACTAGACGATGCTGGTCGCCTTCGCTCGGGACTCCTCCCGCTCACTGGGACCGACCTCACGGGCGTCTCCCACCTTGCCTACCTACGCACGCTCTGCTGAAGCCTTTCCGATGTCAAAGGCAAGCGAATGCAAAACATATATCGAGTCCCTCTAACTATAGCCCAACCCAAGTTTCACGGGAGGGAACGTGTAATGGTTGCTGTTTGCGGGCGGTAGCATTTGAGTTATGGACTTTGTGTCCTACAGATTTGAGTTAGTTATTGTATTGCGCTTCTTTGTGCCTTGCTGAAACATTTACAAGCTACAGACAGACATTGAATACACTAGAGTGCGTGGCTCTATAGCTCGCTATATTACCCTTGCATCGTCTATCTATGGTAGGAGGCTACAAAGTAACGACAAATATTTCAACCAAAAGTGTCCTACAAACGCACCTTTGTTATCTTCATCCATAGTATTATTCGTTTTAGTTGTTAGTATTGTTAGTAAAGAAGGCGTCGACGAACCACGAGGCGAAGAGCTCCGCCGAGTTCTCTCCGTGTCTATCGCTAGACTCCCCAGGGTTGACCTCGATCACAAACTGAGGGGTGGCGTCGATCGTAAAGTATCGCCCACCCTTAGCCTGGATCAGTCTGTCGGCAGCCTCCAGCACGATCTCGGGGATTGGTAGTCCATCCCTGCGATAGACCTTTCCATTGAGCAATTATTTGCTCATCATTGTTGTGTGCATTAAGTTAAGCCTACTCTGTACGATTGGATTTTCGGCTTCCTCCATGGGGTGTAGAGCTTTGATTAGCTCTTGATGCGTTAAGGCAGATGCAGGTGAATGTGTATCTCGATAGGCTGTGCGGTGCGGTTCTTATGATGCCCCTTATGCTGTGCCTTACGGTGCTTCTTGCCTTTTTTCTTCTTCTTGCTCGTCGGTGGCTCCGTCTGAGCTGAGACCTCTATGGTTGCAGTATCTGCTTCTGTGGTCGGTTGCGGTGTAGCGGTTTCCACAGTGGTCTCTTCTTCTGTGTTCTCTTCTTTTAGTGATGCTTTCTTCTGGGAGCGTTTGAATATGTCCTGTAGACAAGTGATCTGCGCTTCTTTTATCTCGCTCGGCTCTGTTTCTGGGCTCTTTGGTTGGTTTATCTGATCCATAGGCTCGCTGGGGGTCTCCGCTTGAGGAGTCTCTGTCAGGGGGGTGTCCGCCTGAGCTACAACTTCTGTCTGTGCGGTTGGTTGCGGTGTGGGCGTTGAGTGGGAGGAAGGAGTTGCTGTCGAATGGCTTCTAGCGCGTGGCATGGTGACGCCCATTGGTGGAGGTCCCTGCACAACGTGTGGGGTAGTAGGGCGCTGAGGAGCGGCTGGCTTTGTCTCAGAGGCTTTTACCTTTTGCGCAAGAGAGAAGAATTAGAGGTTAGAGATTAGAAGAGGCGGTTTGCGACGTCGCCATTCGAAGTGGTATATAATAAGGAGAGGCATCCCGATCATATGTGCGGGGTGCCTCTCCTGCTATGCTACTACTATATAGTAAGGAGTCAGCTCTATTGCTGAGGAGACTTCTTACTTATCTAATGCACTGTACAACCTTTGGGTAGGAACGTACCACTCGCTTAGCTTTAGTCTTGTTTTGCAAGTCTTTCTGGAGCGTGATGGTCATGACGCAGATAGGAGGGTTCTCGTAGTCTCTGATGGCGACGACGCATTGATCTCCCTGCGCATTGTAGACCTCGACCTCTTTGTACTCCGTGATTTTGTAATTCTGGTCAAATCCGTTGGCCTTGAGATAGCTCTTCATCTCTTCGGACTCTAGGTCATCTTGACTACCCACACATAGTAGGCGACAGCTGATGAAGACGGGTGGAAAGAGCGGTGGCTGTAGCAGGTAGCTTACGTACTCTATGTTGCTCTTGGCGATCATATCCTCTTTGGTGTTGAAGTAGAGGGTGCTACTGGAGGACTTTTGATCATCGTAAGTGCGTAGTCCGAGATTGCTCTCGAAAGCCTTAATCTTCTCAGGATCGAGTGTGGCAAAGTCTGTCACAGAGGGGAAGTCCTTGACATCGGTCAGGATAGCGTGCTTGGTCTGGATAGGATCGGGTGGTAGCTGCTTGGCAAACTGTACATATAGTATGCTCTTGAGCTTAGGATTGGGGTCATTGTATATAGTTACGGAAACCTCAGGATCGCTCTCGCAGACAGCTACTAGAGCTTTCTCCTGGCGATCATCGACAGCGACGACAGTCTCCTTGAAGTCCTTAAAGCCGAGCTTGTTGAGCATTACCTTCGTGCGTGGGCACTCGTCTAGATTCTCCTTGCTATAGCCTACGATGTAGTCGGCCACCCCTTTAGCACGTAGTCCGTAGAGGACTCCTGTGATGGTGGTGAGGTCGGTATTGACAAAGCCTAGGAAGTTCTGATGATTGGTGAAGTCAATGCCTTGCTCCGTACGTCCTAGAGCCTTCTCGTAGGCTAGGACCTCTGGGTCTGTGATGTGTAGCTCTTTGTTGTACTTAGCAGAGAACTTCAAGAGAGGCATCTCCTGCTTGATATTTGCAGGGTCATCCTCTACGATGACTCTACAAGTTGCGCTCTTGTCATTGGCTGTCAGTGTGATGGTAGCATATCCCATAAGGAGACCAGTCACCTCGCCCGTCTCACTGACAGTGACTACGTCAGGGGTGTCAGACTCAAAGGTGACGGTCGTCTCCTGTGGTGTGACGGTGTAGCCGATAGTTGCTTTTTCGCCCTTTTGGACTGTTATCTCAGGCGTTGTGATCGTTAGGACAGTCTCGACGGGAGCCTCCTTGGCGACTACCGATACAGGACAGGAAGCCTGCTTGTCTCCGATATGTACGATGATGCTAGTCTGCCCCTCCTTGACAGCCTGTACGACACCTTGCTCTGTCACGGTGGCGATCTCTGGCGACTGGCTCTCATAAGAGATGGGGAAGGTCACATCCTTAGGCTCATAGGAGATCTGAAGAGCCTGCGTATCCCCTACGTGCATTGTGATTGACTTAGGTTCTATCGAGATGTTCGTTGGGGAGACATCTGGACAGTCTGTCTGACAGCTAGCGACTCCGAGGAGGAGTGTCAGTGTAGCGATTAGATAGATGATCTGTTTCATAAACTGGTTATTTGATAGGGTTAAATTATTAGTGCCACGTATTATCTCTTTTCTCAGCAGAAAATCTACTGTACATACGTACGCTCTACCCTCTACTCGGTATGAATGGAGCGTGCTACTTGCTAGAGCTTAGCGGATGATGATGGGGCGTCGTATGGTCTCACCATCAGGTGCTGTGATGCGGGCTAGGTAGCGCCCGGCGGGGAGCTGTGCGACAGAGATGGTGGTCTCAGCACTAGTCGCTTGAGTCGTAGCTACGATTGTCCCATCGCTGGCGAAGAGCTCGATAGTGCTACCTACGACCGTTCGGATGGTAATGAGGTCGGTAGCTGGGTTGGGATAGAGCGATGTCTGGAGCGTGTGTGTAGGTGTCTCGACCTCTGTTGTCGATCCGTCCATCGTCACGCGGAGCTGGTCTACAGCGATGCCACTAGGCCCGTTAACGACAGGTATTAGTGAGAGGTAGATGGTCTTACCCTTGTAAGCCGAGAGATCTGCTTGGATTTGCGTCCACTCCTCGGAGGCGGTCTGAGGCGCTAGTAGCTCTACGGGAGTGCCGCCTGGCTCGAAGACCATCACTTTGAGCCCGTCCGCCTTTTCAGCCCATAGGAAGGATTTGATATAGCAAGAGAAGGTGGGTCGGGTCGCATGGCTCTCAATGAGCATAGGGGCTGAGCGTAGCTCGTTCTGAGGAGTGATGTCGCAGCCCTGTAGGCGATTATGGTCGTCTATAATCACGGGGAAGAATGTACCCCAAGAGACGAGACAGTCGTTACTATCCTCAGCACCCGTAGAGGGTTCTGCTGGAGAAAGTTTAACGCGCTCATAGTAGCCACGTCCTAGCGCTGAGTCAAAGGCGAAGCCGTCTCCATCATGGTCTACAGAGCGCCATCCCTTGTCGAGCTTGTCCTTATGGTCCATAGGAGCGAAAAAGGGGTAGCTGGATATGGGTTCAGAGACGGATACAGCGACACGCTCTCTTGTCGTACCGTTTTTGTTGGTTACGCTTACAGAGATCTCATAATCGCCGACCTGCTGTGCGGTGACCTTGCACTGTGTGTCAGTGATCTTGGTGACGCTCAGGCCTTCAGGCGCATTGTATTCGATAGAGGTGATGGGTGCGATACTGGTGTAGTGCAGGGTTAGCGTGGCAGACTCACCTAGATAGAGATCTGTCATACCAGAGAAGGCCACCTCCTGAGGCTTGTCCTCCTTCGTTATAAAAAGTCCTAAGAGGGATTCAAACTTTTTGAAGTCGACATCCGAGGTCAAGAGTTCATCACTACACTCAATCCACTTATTGCCTGGCCCGACGAGGACTAGTATAGGGTATGCAGTCAGGTAAATACCCAGCGAGGAAGCCATCTTTGAATCAGAAAAGAGGGGATAAGGTACAGGCTTGCCGTTGCTGTCCTTAGTCCAGTCCTTGTTAGGATCTTGAATCTTACTCTTAGACGCACCCTGAGCTTCAACCCAAAAAACTTCAAGTTGTTTCGTTCCCTCGGGCCCAAACTTGGCATACAGTTTCTCCAAAGTCCCAAGATTGTGTAGCTCCCAACAATATTTACACCAAGTGGTTGAGAAGTCAATCAGGATGGCTTTGCCCGATTTGAGTATAGCATCGATGTCGTACTCTTGGTCGTTGATATCCTTGGCAACGTACTGAGAGCTTAGGAGGTTGACGAGGTCATCAGCACGACCTGTACGGAGCGGAGAAGTCTCAACGAACTGCGGGTTGCTGTTTGTGAGCTGTTGTGCCGTCGTCTTAGGTGTTGGCAGGAGCATACCTCCAACGAGTGAGAGACTTAGCACTAAGCGTTTAATTAGCTTGTTCATTTGTTATGCTGCTTGGTTTGTGAATGTGCCAAAGAAATGATGTTGCGGTATGCCTTCTACCTAAGTTGCACCCTTTGCGTCCTTGCCCTTTAAGATCGTTCTTATTGGAGGTAACTTGATCTAGCTTTGTGAATTATCGTGCCATAGCGTGGGGAGTGGTGGTCTAGGGATACAACAAAGGGCTTGTGAGGAGCGAGTGACTCTTCACAAGCGAATAGGGTACGATCATCGGGGCGGACGCTTGTGGCGTCAGCCTGCGGGTCGTGTGATGTGGATGATTATTAGTTGCCCCTGTGTAGTCGCTTATAGAGTGTCTATACGTGCGATTTTCGGGGGGTAACATATTGTCCGTCAGTGAGACGTGACGACAGAGAGGCTTTGAGAAGGCTCTGCGGGCGTGTGTAGTGGCGTGGCGCAGAGGGCTGGACTCGCTGCGATGATCTGTAGCGAGGTGATCTCTCTGAGACCTCGTGGTATGGTACTCGTAGGGAGTACCACAGTTCTTGATACTATACGCTGTCAGAGCCATCTGGGCAATTACAGTTAGTTACTTTTCTTCTGAAGAACTATCCTCTAATAGGTAACGTCCTGCCCAAAGGTAAAACTTTATTTTGAGTCGTGCAAGGGGAGAATTAGAGGTTAGAAATTAGAGGTTAGAGAGGACGATTACAACGGACTACACGTCTCGCTGTGATGCAGCTCTGATTCTCTCTGATCGCTCCGATTCATTCCGATTTACTCTAGTCACTACCTTCGCTCGCTACCGAGGAAATCCGAAATCTCTACGTAGAAACAAAACATTCTCCACGTGGGCGAGAAATGAAACTTCGGAAGAATGAAATGATAAGTCCGAAGAATTTTTTGGCGCCTCCGTGGAGAATAAAAAATAGCCACGTGGAGATTTGACATTTCCCACGTGGCTATTGTGTATAAGTCGGACGCTGTCTGAAATTTTAGCGATATGTGTAACCCTTTGTAGGGACGCTCGGTCTGAGCGTCCGTTCCCGTTAATACCACAACGCTGTAACCTTTGATACGACGGACGCTCAGACCGAGCGTCCCTACAGCGGGTTATTCGTCTTGCTGTACTACAACGGACGCTCAGACCGAGCGTCCCTACAGCGGGTTACTCGTCTTGCTGTACTACGACGGACGCTGTCCGATGACGACTGTCGCGGTGTCTAGTCGAGGAGCTTCTGTGCCTCCTCCTGTAGCTTAGCTTTGCTCTGTGCGCCGACGAGCTTGCTGACCATCTCACCGCCCTTGAAGAAGAGGATCGTTGGGATGTTGCGGATGCCGTACTGACTAGGCAGGTCGCTGTTTTCGTCGACGTTGACCTTGCCAACGATGATCTTGCCGTTGAACTCCTCAGCGAGCTCGTCAATCATCGGGCCAACCATCTGACAGGGACCACACCAGGTAGCCCAAAAGTCTACGATCATCGGTTTGCCCTCAGCCATAAGGCCTGCTATATTTGCATCTGTTATTTCCATTGCCATAGTTCTTGTGTATTTAGAGTTAGTATGAAATGTATTCGATATAATAAGGTCAGGGACTATCACTTAGCTGTCTGCACGGTACACTGGATCTGGTACTTCTTGACGATCTCTAGGAGCCACTTGCCAGGCTCTATGCTGGGTGCATACATAGTGGTCGTGTAGGGTACCATAGAGGAGCAGAAGGTTATCTCTAGCTCCGTCTTGCCTGGGTGATCCTTGATCGCATTGCCCAGCTCGATAGCTCCCTCGAGGGTGTTGGGGCGATCGAGGATCTCCTCCTCACCGTCAGCGCCCTCTTCGTATGATCCAACTGGGGGAGCGTCTTCGCCTTGACTCAGATCGATCGTCAGCTGAATGCTCCTGAAGGCATCCTCTGTGATGTCTGAGAGGAGCTGTATGCTCTGCACGGTGCGATAGAGCCGCTTGGGATCGTATTTGCTCGGTGCGACGCTCATCTTCACTAAGATGGCTAGCCCTTCCTGTGCAAAGTTACCGAAATTCACGTAATGCTGACCAAAGAGCGGTATCTCGCCAGTCCCCGAGGTGTCTTCAATTTGAATAATGGCGTAAGGCTCGTTTCTCTTGCTAATGCCTTGACGCACCTTAGTGACCAGCCCAGCGCAGGTAAGCTGCGTGAGTCCTAGTTCGGCAAACTTGTCTAGCTCGGAGGCGGGGCAGTTGCAGAGGTTCTCGATGATGAAGGCGTAGGGGTCTAGTGGGTGGGCGCTCAGGTACATGCCTATATAGGTCTGCTCCTTGGTGAGTCGCTCTAGATGGCTCCACGGCTCCACATCCTTGGGGGGAAGAGGCTTGGGGAGCTTGACACTGGGGTCGCTATCGCCAAAGAGGGAGGCCTGCACCTGCGTACGCTCGCTCTCGAGGATCTTGCCATACTGCATGAGTGCTGTGAGGAAGGTCTCGTCCTTGCCTGAGGAAAGGTTGCTCACGCTACTCTTAGCGATGGGAGCGAAGTAAACCTCTCGCTCGATGCCAAAGTTGTCGAAGGCACCTGACAGTATGAGCGCCTCGAGTGCTCGTCGTGAGCAGTTGCTCAGGTCGGTACGCTGGAAGAAGTCGTACACGTCTTGATAGGGGCCATGCTCCTCGCGCTCCTGTATGATAGCCTCAGCTACTGATAGCCCCACGTGTGAGATGCCTCCGAGCCCAAAGCGTATGACGCCCTCTTTGTTTGCAGAGAAGGCGGTGAAGCTCTCGTTGATGTCTGGCCCCTTGACCTCCAGCCCCATGTGCTGCACCTCCTCGAGGTACTTAGCGAGCTTGTCAGACTTGCTCTGGTTGCAGGTCAGCAGTGCTGCCATAAACTGTGCAGGGTAGTGCGCCTTGAGGTAAGCGGTCTGGTAGGCGACCCATGCGTAGCAGACGGAGTGACTCTTGTTGAAGGCGTAGCTGGCAAACTTCTGCCACCCGTCGTAGATGCGCTCGAGGGTGTCACGTGGATGTCCCTTGGCGACACCGTTTTCGACAAACTTGATGCGGTACTTCGCCATCTCCTTTTCCTTTTTCTTACCCATCGCCTTACGGAGGCTATCGCTGTCGCCTCGTGTGAAGTCGCCTAGTACACGAGAGAGGATCATCACCTGCTCCTGATAGACGGTGATGCCGTAGGTGTCCTTGAGGTAAGGCTCCATCTCGGGTAGGTCGTAGGTGATCTCCTGACGGCCATGCTTGCGCTCGATGAAGGTGGGGATATTGTCCATAGGCCCTGGGCGGTAGAGTGCGTTCATAGCGACTAGATCCTTAAACTCGGTAGGCTCTAGCTGCTGCAGGTACTTGCGCATACCGGGACTCTCAAACTGGAAGGTGCCGACGGTGTCACCGCGTGAGTATAGCTCGAAGGTCTTGGGGTCGTCGACGGGGATCGTATCGATGTCTAGGTCGATGCCGTAGCTCATCTTGATGTTTTGCAAGGCATCATTGATGATGCTGAGAGTCTGCAGACCGAGGAAGTCCATCTTGATCAGTCCTGTGGGCTCAATCACCTTACCCTCATACTGCGCTACCAGTTTGCGCTCGTTGGTGTCTGGGTCGATGGCGGTCGAGAGCGGGACGACATCACTGACGGGCGGTCCGCTGATGATGACACCGCAGGCATGTACGCCCGTAGTACTAGCAGTGCCCTCTAGCTGACGGGCATAGCGGATCGTATTGGCTAGTTGCTCGTCTTGACTAACAGACGCTTCGCGAAACTCTTGATTGTTTTGCACCATCCAGTCGATCGTGAGGTGCTTGACCCCCTCAGGATTTCTATCGGGTATAAGCTTGCAGAGCCTATTGGCTTGGTCTAGCGGTAGCTCCTCGACACGCGCCACCCCTTTGATCGCACCTTTTGTAGCCATCGTGGTGAGTGTGATGATGTTGGAGACGTGATCGCGGCCATACTTATTGGTCACCCACTCGAGGACACGCCAGCGGTTCTTATCGTCAAAGTCAATGTCGATATCGGGCATGGAGATACGGTCGGGGTTGAGAAAGCGCTCGAAGAGCAAGCCGTACTTAATCGGCTCAATCTGCGTGATCGACAAGCAGTAAGCGACCGCAGAGCCCGCTGCGGATCCACGACCTGGTCCCACGCGCACGCCCAGCTGTCGGGCTGCTGCGATGAAGTCCTGCACGACGAGGAAGTAACCTGGGAAACCCATGTTCTGTATCACGCCGAGCTCCATATCGATACGCTCCTGCACCTCTGGGGGAACGGGGTCACCGTAGCGCTTTTTGGCACCCTCGTAGGTGAGGTGGCGCAAATAGTCATCTTCGCTGGCAAAGCCCTCGGGTAGCTCGAAGTGAGGCATCAGCGGAGCGTGGTCGATGCTGTAGTACTCCACCTTGTTACAGATCTCTAGCGTGTTTTCTAGCACGTCTGGGTAGTCAGCAAAGAGCGCTGTCATCTCCTCGGGCGACTTGAGCCACTCCTGCTTGGTGTAGCGCATACGATTGGGGTCGGAGATGGGCGAATTGGTCGTCATGCAGATCAGGTGATCGTGCGCCTCGGCATCTTCCTCGTTCAAGAAGTGGGTGTCGTTTGTCGCAATGACCTTGATACCCAGTTCCTGTCCCATCTTGATCACCTCCTGAGCCACCTGTAGCTGCTTGTGGTAGGTCTCTTGACCACCTGTCGGATCGCTATTCGGGTGGAGCATGATCTCTAGATAATAGTCCTCGCCAAAGGTCTCCTTGTACCATAGAGCCGTCTGACGTGCCTCATCGAGACGCCCGTGCAGGATATGCTGCGCGATCTCGCCACCGAGGCAGGCACTGGAGGCGATAATCCCCTCATGATGCTCTGCTAGTAGCTTCTTGTCGATACGTGGCTTGTAGTACTCGCCATGCTCCCACGCTATGGAGACCATCTTGATGAGGTTGCGGTAGCCCTGGAGGTTTTTGGCTAGGAGTATCAGGTGGTAGCCACTGCGGTCTATGCTGCGGGTGGGGTTGTCGGGATCTTTGGCATCTTTGTCTTTCAGCTCGAGCGACCGGCGCGCCACGTACACCTCGCAGCCCACGATCGCCTTGAAGAGACTCTGCTCGAGCGTCTTGACCTCCCCCTCGATGCGAGCGATCTCATCAGCGCTGGACGCATCGGCTTCTAGCTCTTTGATCTGCTTGCGGAGCGACTTGATCTGGGCGAGCTTGTCACCATTGATCTTATCGTTGGCATAGTTGGTAAAGTTCTTGATCCCATACATAGCTCCATGATCGGTGAGTGCAATGCCTGGCATACCGCAGGCGACCGCCTTGTCGAGAAGCTTCTCGACGGGCGCCATACCATCTAGTATAGAGTAGTGCGAGTGAACGTGCAGTGGCACGTACATACGTGTCCCTGCCGAGGAACTATTGGAAGTGTCGGGAGTGTGATTCATAAGACTGAGCGTGAGATGTAAAGAGGCACGAGCGAGCTACAGGCCACTCTCTCGGGCGCAACGAAGCACCCGTAAATCCTCTCCACAAAGATACACTATTCAGCGCAAATGATCCTCGATGAAGACGCCATTTCAACCTAAGTTTGACGGGTGGTGCCACTTGGGACTGGGCAGATGTTGATCGTTTTGTGGCGCAGCTTCTTTTTGTGCTCTATGGCGTGCTTGGAAGCTGCAGACAGACACAGAGTACACTGGAGCGCAGAGCACTGGGGGGAGGCGTATTACCTTTGCACAGTCTATCTACTAGGAATACGGCTCGCGCTCCTCCCTCCACGGCATCTCTCTGAGTACAGTCTTTGGGACAAAGAGATAGCGGGACCACCTCACCATCGTGAGATGATCCCGCTATCTGTATGTTAGGCTGTGGCGCTAGGCTAAGCCTCTTCTGATGCTACCTCCTCGCTCTCTGACTCCTCGTCATGAAACTTGAGTAGCGTGTTGATCTCCTTCTGTAGCTCAGCGTGAAGCTTGTAGAGCTCTTCGATAGAGAGTGGCTCCTGCTCGTCAAGCGTGACTAGCTCCTTAACCTTCGCTGCGAGAGCCTGCTCCTTGGCTTGCTCCTTAGCGGCAAAGAGCTGCTCGCTGTTTTGCTCCATAGCATTATTGACGAGGCTATCGATGAATTCATCGTTGGAGAGTAGCTGACCGAGACCAGCTGATTGAACTTGTCTCATGACACCCTCTCTGACGATATTGCGAACTAGCTCGTTGGTGACCTCAACGCCTAGCTGCTTATTGAGGTCGGCGACCATACACTGGTAGCGTACGTAGGGCATAACCTGGTTGATCCGCTCGTCATACTCCTCTTGTGTCTCCTCCTCTGTCTTTTCGTTGAGTAGGAGTGCGAGGTGCTTGTCAGAGAAGGGCAGACCCTGGATCTGCTCGACGACATACTTAGAGACGACCGTGGTAAAGAGGTCGCTGGCCATCGATGCGTTGCGCTCCTCCTGCATCCGCTTTAGCTCAGCTCTGAGCTCCTCCTCGCTGGTCACCTCGGTCGTTGGCCCGAGCATCAGCTTAAAGAGCTTCTCGTCGATAGCATGTGGCGTGTTACGTAGGATACGGTTGATCTTGATCTCAAAAGCGTTCGTATGCTCCTTGACCTCCTCCTGCTTGATCTGTAGGAAAGAGGCGATCTCCACCTCGCTGCCGTCATAAGCCTTGTGTAGGTCTATGGTGAGTGTGTCATCCTTGTGAGCCTTAAGGATCTCCGCACGAATCTCCTCATTGGTCACATACTGTGGCATAAGGAAGCTCTCCTCAAGCGCGATGCCCTCAGAGGCGTGCTCGCCCTTGTCGTCTAGCTCCTGTACAGAGACGTAGAGGACATCTTTCTCCTGTACGTCCTCGACCTCGGTGCGCTCGCCGGCACTCTCCTGAGCGTTGCTGATCATCTGATCAATCTCGGCTTCGTCGACCTGAACGGTGTAGTGGGGGAGTGTCACGCTGCTATCGATTGTCTCGGGGAACTGTGGGAGCAGTCCCGTGGATATCTGTAGCTGGTAGTCTGTCTGCTCAGGCGTATAGCTGTTGTCGTCTTGCTCCAAGAGAAGACCTCCGATCGTCTTAATGCCCTGCTCCTTGAGATAGCTGACAGCCTCATTGGATGTGGCCTTGTTGATAACGCTAAAGCGTACAGCCTGACCGTACTTCTTCTCAATGAGTGCTGCTGGTGTCTTGCCTGGGCGGAATCCTGGCGTTTCAGCTGTCTTGCGCAGATGCTTCAACTGATCGGTGACTTGCTCTTTAATTTCGTCACTGGTGAGCGTGATGTTCAAGAGAACCTGATCTTCCTTAAGCTCGTGTGATATGTTCATAGGACTAAGATGCTATATGCGTGTATATTTAGTTATAGAGGACAAAGGTACGAAAAAGAGATTAGAAGTTAGAGATTAGATATTAGAGTGTAGATTCAACTATCAAATGCAACTGAATTGGTTTCATCGAGCTTCTG
>URDQ01000035.1 GCA_900546675.1 uncultured Porphyromonas sp.
GCGAAACGTCGTCAAGATCGTTCGACAACGGACGCTCAGACCGAGCGTCCCTACAATATCGTTACTCGTCTAGTTGTATCAAACCGAGCTGTGCGTCCCTATGTGTTGTCACTCGAGCGATTTGCTGATTTGAGTACCTAAAGTGAGCTAGTCCCAAATAAAATGAGTACTTTTGCATCAATTGTTGGATTCTAAAGAGAGATCGTCATGGCAAGAACGATAACTATCAAGCGAGGCTTGGATCTCAAACTCCATGGGACTGCGCCCCGTACCCTCCTGACCACTCCTTCTGGCGGAGCTTCGTCCACCTATGCATGGGTGCCCGATGATGTGCCAGGGCTGACACCCAAAATGAAGGTGCATGTAGGAGATCACGTAGAGGCTGGCGACCCGATTGTCTACGATAAGCAGTACCCAGAGGTATGGGTCACAGCGCCCGTCAGTGGTGAGCTGGTTGCGATCAATCGAGGTGCTAAGCGTAAGATTATGAGCGTAGAGATACGCCCAGATGAGAGTCAGACACAGCACGCCTTCGCAGTAGAGGGTCTACTCGAGGGTGAGGCGAGCAAGCTACAAGCGTTGCTGCTCGAGTCTGGCCTATGGACGCTCATACGTCAGAGGCCTTACGATCGCATTGCTGATCCTACGATCGCACCACGAGATATATTTGTCACAGCTCATCTGACCGCTCCACTAGCTCCTGAGATCGACTATCTACTAGACGGACGTGAGGAGGAGCTACGTATAGGACTCCGAGCCTTGGCACGCCTGACGGCAGGCAAGGTCTACGTAGGTGTCGCACAGGGTAGTCCGCTAACGCTTCCCGTAGAGGTAGTGCCTGTAGAGGTACGAGGACCACACCCTGCTGGTAATGTGGGGGTGCTGATCAACCACGTGGCTCCGATTAATAAGGGGGAGACGGTTTGGACCCTTCGTGCTACAGATGTGGCACTCATCGGTCGTCTCTTGATGACTGGACATGTGGACTACACACGTCGTATCGCTATCACGGGTAGTCACGCTGCGGAGCACGGCTATATGGATCTGCTACCAGGCTGTCGCCTAGAGAGCCTAGGTAAGCTTGCGCAGGATGGGGGCAAGATGCGTATCATCGCAGGCGATGTGCTGACAGGTACACAGCTTACGGAGGAGCGTCCCTTCCTGCCGATGAGTTGTGATCAGATTACGGTGATCCCTGATGGGTCTGACCGTGATGAGCTGCTTGGGTGGGCTATGCCTCGTTTGGGCGAGTTTAGCCAGAGTCGCACCTATCTGAGCTGGCTGATGCCTCGCAAGCGCTATACGCTAGACGCTCGTCTCAAGGGAGGCAAGCGTGCTATGATTATGAGTCATGAGTTGCAGAGTGTCTTCCCGCTGGATATCCATGCGGAGTATCTGCTGAAGGCGATTATAGCTTTTGACATTGACAAGATGGAGGAGCTGGGCATCTACGAGGTGGCTCCAGAGGACTTCGCTCTGTGCGAGTTCGTCGACACCTCCAAGATGGAGCTACAGCACATCGTGCGTCAAGGTCTAGACCTACTATATAAGGAGATGAACTAAAACCAGTAGCCTGACGAGGGGAGGGGTAAGCTCTGTCATCGTAAGGCTATGGACTATGACTACTATATTATATGTCACTAAAAGATAGATTCAATAAGCGACGCCCGAAGTTTGAACCTGGGGGTAAGTTGCATGCGTTTCACTCGCTCTTTGACGGGTTTGAGACCTTCCTCTATGTGCCGCATACGACAGCGGCTCCACGAGGGGGTGTGCATGTGCATGATGCTATAGATAGCAAGCGTGTTATGAGTACGGTGGTGATAGCTCTTATACCCGCTTTACTCTTTGGTATGTACAATGTGGGTCTACAGCACTTCATTGCTATTGGTCAGACGGCTGGCTTCTGGTCGATGTTTTGGTTTGGCTTCCTAGCCGTACTACCTAAGATCATCGTCTCTTATGTGGTAGGGTTGGGTATCGAGTTTACCGTAGCACAGTGGAAGCACGAGGAGATCCAAGAGGGTTACCTTGTGACTGGTATGCTGGTTCCGATGATCGTCCCCATTGGTACGCCACTTTGGATGATCGCTGTGGCTGTCGCTATGTCGGTGATCTTCGCCAAGGAGGTCTTCGGAGGTACTGGTTACAACGTCTTTAACGTGGCGCTGGTCACCCGTGCTATTCTCTTCTTTGCTTATCCAGCAGCGATGACAGGCGACAAGGTGTTCGTCCGTACGAAGCCTATCCTTGGCTTCGGCGGTGGTGGCGATATGGCTACGGCAGCTGTTGACGGCTTCTCAGGGGCTACTCCCTTGGGTCAGGTGGCTACGGCTGGCGACACGCTCCCCACGATCGTGAATACGCTTGGTGAGCCTTCCTCACTATGGGATGCTTTCTGGGGCTTTATTCCGGGCAGTATCGGTGAGGTGTCGACCTTTGCGATCCTACTGGGTGCGATCCTACTGATTTGGACAGGTGTGGCAAGCTACAAGATCATCGTGAGTGGGGTAGTCGGTGCTGCGCTGATGACGCTCCTCTTTAACGCTATCGGTACGACCGCTGCTATGCAGCTTGACATCACGCATCACCTGCTCTATGGAGGCTTTGCCTTCGGTCTTGTCTTTATGGCTACTGACCCTGTCACCTCGGCACGTACCGAGACGGGTAAGTGGATCTACGGTCTCCTCGTAGGTGTCATGTGCGTCTTCATACGTGTCCTCAACCCAGGTTATCCTGAGGGTATGATGCTCGCTATCTTGCTGATGAACGTCTTCGCACCGCTCATCGACTATGTGGTAGTAAACAAAAACGTCTCCAAGCGTAAGAAGCGCTGGGCGACGGCAGCTAAACATTGATCTTCCTTACGACTATGAATAGAGATAGTAATACCTACACGATCCTCTACGCAGCCATTATGGTGGTCGTAGTCGCAATAGCTCTAGCGCTCACCGCAGTGGCGCTACGCAAGCCGCAGCTAGAGAATGAGCGTATCGACAAGATGCAGCAGATACTACGTGCTGTACACCTAGAGCCTACCAAAGATCAGGTTATCCCGACCTATACGCAGGTGATCAAGCAAGAGCTACTGGTCAATGGTCAGGGCGAGGTGATCGCTACCTTTGAGGGTGATCAGATTGCGCAAAATGAGGCTTTCCAAATGAATACGGCCAATCAGTTTAAGCTCCGTCAGCAAGACCCTTCACTCGGACTCCCTGTCTATGTGGCAGAGGTCGAGGGACAGCAGCTCTACATCTTCCCGATGGATGGTGCTGGTCTATGGGGCGCTATCTGGGGATTCCTAGCTGTACAGGCAGACGGGTCGACTGTCTACGGAACCGACTTCTCGCACGCTGGTGAGACTCCAGGACTAGGTGCCGAGATCGCTACGAAGCACTTCTCACAGGAGTTCGTCGGTAAGCAGCTCTATCGTGACGAGCAGTTTAAGTCTATCGCTGTCGTCAAGCCTGGCCGGACACTTACCGACCAAGACTATGTGGACGGTATCTCAGGTGGTACGCTCACGAGCAATGGTGTCAACAACATGCTCTGGAGCTCTATCCACGAGTACCTCCCTTACATAGAGCAGATACGCAGTGGTCAAGCAGTAGCAGTAGAATAATCAAGAGAGAGTAATCTAAGCTATGAGTAAGATAAGTAATAAAGAGGTATTCCTAGGACCTCTCAATAAGAATAACCCGGTCACCGTCCAGGTGCTCGGTATATGCTCGGCGCTGGCGGTCACCGCTCAGCTCAAGCCCGCTCTTGTGATGGCTCTATCGGTGACGGTGGTTGTCGCCTTTGCCAACGTAATCATATCGCTACTGCGCAACACGATACCTAATCGTATCCGTATCATCGTACAGCTGGTGGTGGTCGCTGCGCTTGTGACGATCGTCAATGAGGTACTAAAGGCTTATGTCTACGATGTCTCTAAGGAGCTGTCGGTCTACATCGGTCTGATCATTACGAACTGTATCTTGATGGGTCGTCTAGAGGCTTTTGCCTTGGCAAATGGTCCTAAGGCTTCTTTCCTCGATGGTATCGGCAATGGTCTGGGCTATGGACTCGTCTTGGTAATCATCGGCTTCGTCCGTGAGCTACTCGGTAGAGGGTCACTACTCGGATATCAGATTATTCCGCAGTCCTTCTACGATATGGGCTACGTCAATCACGGCTTGATGATCATGCCTCCGATGGCACTCATCGTCCTCGCCTGTATCGTATGGATACAGCGTAGTAAAAACAAGGATCTACAGGAGCTGTAAGCTCTCCAATCCATATAATACATTGGTCACACACAGATTAAAGTCTAAGCAATGGATTATCTAAGTCTATTTTTCAAGTCGATCTTTGTCGACAATATGATCTTTGCCTACTACCTAGGTATGTGCTCTTACCTAGCTGTATCCAAAGATGTCAAGACCTCACTGGGATTGGGGCTGGCAGTAACCTTTATCCTCACCTGTACGCTACCGATCAACTACCTCTTGGAGACTTACGTCTTTAAGGCGGGAGCGCTGAGCTGGCTCGGGGAGGAGTTTGCGACGGTCGACCTGAGCTTCCTCTCGCTCATCGTCTTCATCGCTGTCATCGCTTCCTTTACGCAGCTGGTCGAGATGGTCGTGGAGCGTTACAGCCCCTCGCTATACAACTCGCTCGGTATCTTCCTACCGCTCATCGCTGTGAACTGTGCGATCCTCGGTGGCTCGCTCTTTATGCAGCAGCGTGACTTCATCAATACGGGTATGGCAACAGTCTATGGCTTCGGATCGGGCATCGGCTGGCTACTAGCTATCGTCGGCCTAGCAGCTATCCGTGAGCGTCTAGCTTATAGCAACATACCGAAGCCTCTGAGAGGATTTGGTATCACGCTCATCGTCACGGGTCTGATGGGTATCGCATTCCTCAGCTTCTCTGGTGTCAAACTCTAATCGCCTACAGATATGGATCAAATGACCTTAATAATAGTCTCGAGTGTAGTAGTCTTCCTCTTGGTCGTGCTGCTCCTCGTTGTGGTGCTCCTAGTAGCTAAGAGTAAGCTTATCCCCTCTGGCAACGTACATATCAATGTCAATGATGTCAAGGATCTAGAGGTGCCGATGGGCGGTACGCTCCTGAATACGCTACAGAACGAAGGTATCTTCCTATCTAGCGCTTGTGGTGGTAGTGGTAGCTGCGGACAGTGTCGCTGTCGTGTCGTAGAGGGTGGGGGAGAGATCCTCGCCACGGAGAAGGGCTTCTTCTCTCGCAAAGAGCAGATGGCACACTGGCGTCTCGGCTGTCAGACCAAGGTAAAGGAGGATCTGAAGGTGATTGTCCCCGAGAGCGTCTTTGGCGTCAAGGAGTGGGAGTGCGAAGTCATCTCGAATAAGAATGTTGCGACCTTTATCAAGGAGTTTGTCGTCAAGCTCCCTGAGGGTGAGCATATGGACTTCAAGAGCGGTAGCTACGCTCAGATCAAGATCCCTAAGTACGAAGTCAAGTACAGCGACTACGAGGTCGAGGAGCAGTTCCGTGGTGATTGGGACAAGTTTAATATGTGGAGCCTCACGGCAAAGAACACCGAGGAGACTGTCCGTGCCTACTCTATGGCAAACTATCCTGCCGAGGGTAACATCATCACGCTCAACGTACGTATCGCTACTCCTCCTATGGATCGTGTGACTCACACTTGGCAGAAGGTACCCGCAGGTATCGCCTCCTCCTACATCTTCAGCCTCAAGCCTGGTGACAAGGTGACTATGAGTGGCCCTTACGGAGATTTCCACATTCACGAGGACTCAGATGCTGAGATGCTCTACATCGGTGGAGGTGCTGGTATGGCTCCACTACGAGCTCAGCTACTACACCTCTTCCTCACGGAGCATACGACTCGCAAGGTCTCCTTCTGGTATGGTGCTCGCTCACGCAGTGAGATTTTCTACGAGGAGGATTTCCGTGCTATCGAGCGGGAGTTCCCGAACTTCTCTTTCCACATTGCACTCTCGGCACCACTGCCTGAGGACAATTGGACAGGTCTGACGGGCTTTATCCACCAAGCTATCTACGATAACTACCTCAAGGATCACGAGGCTCCTGAGGATATCGAGTACTATATGTGTGGTCCTGGCCCTATGTCGGCAGCAGCGATCACGATGCTGGACAACCTAGGAGTCGCTCCCGAGCAGATCAACTTCGATAACTTCGGCTAAGGCTTCTCGGAGTCGAGAACTCAATCGACTCACGTTATGAATAAGGCGACAGCGTACGATCTCGATGAGCGGGGGGGTACGCTGTCGCCTTGCTTATTCGGACTTTTATCCTCTGAAACCACTCGGGGGGAGGTCAAATATCGAAGAAGTCAAAAGAAATACCGATTTTGTTAAGTCCTTTTCGCTAATAACTCGACTTATTTGGATTGATTTCTGTAACTTTGTGCCACAGAAATAGTTGAATTTGTAGCCAAACCACTTACTATGATACGAAAGATAGTGATTACAATCGGTCTCGTCCTCACCATTGGATTCGCGGCCACGGCACAGCAAGTTGCTCTCAAGCATAACTTAGCTTATGATGCCATCCTTACGCCTAACCTCTCGCTAGAGTTTGCTATGGGCAAGAAGCTAACCCTCGATACTCAAGTCGGGTGGAACGCATTCATCTTTAACCTAGACGTGGCTGAGTCTAACTATAGTGAGACCAAGTGGGCTCACTGGATGGCGCAGCCTGAGCTTCGCTACTGGTTCTGCGATGTCTTCAATGGTTGGTTCCTCGGTCTTCACGGACATGTAGGACAGATGAACGTAGGAGGTATAGACATCCCATTCGTCTTGGAGAATAAAGACTCTATTATGAAGAATCACCGCTACGAGGGGTGGTTCTATGGAGGTGGTCTCAGTGTAGGCTACCAGTGGGTGCTCTCGACACGCTCTTCTCTTGAGTTCTCTCTCGGCGCAGGTTATGCGCGCATAAACTATGACAAGTTCCCCTGTCAGCGTTGTGGTACGAAAGTCGATGAGGGCAATGCCAACTATGTAGGACCTACGAAGGCAACTATCTCCTACGTTTTCTTCTTTAAGTAATCGTCAGTAGCACATATAACAACATAGACACCAAGATTATGAATATCAAGATATCCCGTTTACTCATAGTCCTCTCGACGCTACTATTCGCTGTCGGAGGAACGCTATGTGCTCAGCAGTTCTCCAAGGCAGACGAGACTCAGACGATTGCTCTATCAGCTGAACACTGCACTATCACACGTGACATAGAGCGCAATGTACTCTGCATTAATCTAGATGCAGCACCCTATGCCAATGTTCGCTCACAGCAGCTCATTCGCATTACTCCTGTTTACGTCTCTGCAGACAGAAGTAAGTCTCTGAGACTACCCAACATCTATGTAGCAGGCAATGCTCGCTACAAGATCCTCAAGCGTCAGCATGACCTGTACAATAGTGATCCACTAGTCAAGGAGATCTATTCACGTCCCGAGGGCTCTGTCTATGCACGTGGCATTAAGGAGCTACCTCATATGGTCTATGAGCGCCCCTTCGAGAGCTGGATGTCTCGTGGGCATATGGAGCTAGAGATAGAGACTTACAGCTGTGGTAACTGTCCTAAGGGTACGCTTGTGGCTCAAGGTGATCCACAGTCTATGCCAGCCTTTGGTCCTGAAGACTACAAGTACAACTATATAGAGCCAGCGGCTACGGCCTTCAAGGAGTATGCTGAGAGCTTTGATGCCAACGTGCAGTTCGTTGTAGACAAGCACGACCTTCGCAAGGACTTCAAGAACAATGCTGCTGAGCTAGCACGTCTTGATGAGTTCGTAAAGAAGGCAACCAAGATCGAGGGTGCTGAGCTACACACGGTCTACATTTATGGTTACGCATCTCCCGAGGCTCCGTTTGACTACAACTTAGCGCTCTCTGATCGTCGTACCAAGACCCTCTATAACTATGTCAAGAGTACTCACAAGGCACTCTTTAATAAGGTCGAAGTAGTAGCCGAGGGCAAGGGCGAGGATTGGGATGGTCTACGTAAGCTTGTAGATGCTAGTGACCTACCTGAGCGTCAGACGATCCTCGACATCATCGATAAGTACGATACAGACACGCAGCGTGAGGCTGATATCAAGGCTCTCGATGGTGGTAAGGTCTATCGTAACCTTCTGGACAACTACTATCCTAAGCTCCGTCACACGACCTTTACGATGAGCTATCGGGTACGTCCCTTTGAGGTCTCTGAGCTACCACACATCTACTCAACCAATTCTAAGCTACTAAGTCTCAGTGAGCTCTACACGCTAGCCAATCAAAAGGTTGCAAGCGGTGAGAGTCCTGTAGCAGTCTATCGCACAGCTTATGAGCAAAACGCTGAAGATGTCGTTGCTAAGCTCAACTACGCTAATGCGCTCCTTGAGTATGACAAGAATGCTAAGGAAGCATACCGAGTACTCTCTACCATTCAGTCAGATAGTCGTGCTAAGCTACCTACAGCTATCGCACTCGATATGATGGGTCGCAAGGCTGAGGCTGAGGAGCTCTACTTCAAAAAGTAAAAGTTGACAGACGGTACGGTCGCTGAGCTGATTGTATCGCACTGATTCAAGCACCTCCGTTGGGACGACTGCGGTCATCCCGACGGAGGTGTTATCTTTCGAGACTGTTGACTTTTGCAACACTCTCCTTTTATAGTCTCACTTCATTGGAATAGGTCAGCCCATCTGGCTCTTCCCACACTCAAAAAGAGAGACTGTTGCAAAAGTCAACAGTCTCACGATCTTGCCTGCAAGATTGTCCTGACTTTGCAGAATGGATGAAGTGCAAGGCGCTGAGGGTGAGGTCTGAAGGGAGCATACCTCCGTATGTGACCGAAGCCGAATCTCGAAAGCAACACAGCGATTCGCCTTTATGCAACAGTCTCAAAGAGGGATTAGCCGATAGGTTGACTGCCTAAGCTGGAGTCAAAAACGAAAAGACTCAACCGCTTTTACTCTGCGATTGAGTCCTCTCGTTGTGAATGGGGGTACGCTACCGATGGAGCGGGCTCTTTTTATAGAGTTGCTTAGCTCTCGAGCTAGGAAGCTATGATCTTTGCTTAGCGCCGCTCACCATTTGCCTTTTCGGACATTACACGTTGTCTAGCTCCTCCATCAGCGCTTTCTTCCTATAGTGAGTCTGCCTCAGCTGACTGATCACTTCATCAGCCTTCTCTCTAGCTCCGAGCTTGATCATCTTACGGATATATTTGCAAGCTGTGCGATAATGGCTTCTCCCTACGTGGTTCTCGACGTACCTTATGATACGCTCTGCGTAAAGATCTGCTAGCTCGCTGGGGAAATGCTGTGCGAGGAGCTTTTCGTACTTTGCTAGCTGGTCTAAGGTGTACTCTTTCTTTACTAAGTCTAAGAGTCTGCTCCACCACTCCTCTCGTATGAAGATTGAGGCTACTAAGTCGGTCCTATAGTATGGCTTTCGCTCCATAGCCTCTTGGACGATCGACTCAACGAAGTTGGTCCACTCTTCAGCCGGTATTATCTCTTTGAGTATCTGATAGTAGTCTCGCTTGGGGTTGTGGCTTTTCTGTAAGAGGTATCGAGCATAGAGGATAATTCTCTCGGTGTCGTTTTGGCTTTCGGCAATCTTCAGGAGCCAGTCATACCAGTCGATAATTAGTCCAGGGTACCCAGAGCTCTGATCTATGCCGTCATTGGCTAAGGCGGTAGCTCTCTCGTAATCTTTTTGATCCAAGGCGTCTTGGATAGCTCGCGCTCTGAAGCTTGGATTGTCTATGTTTTGCTCGAGGTACTTCTGAGCGACCGACTCTCCCTTTCTCTTGAGTAAGACATCGTATTGGATCTCCTGCGCCTTTTTGACCTCGTACTCACTAGATTTCGGTATGGCTGCTATTCGCTTGAATAGCTCCTCCATCTCGCTGTCCGTACAGAGCATATAAGCAGCAAGATGCAAGAAGTTGAGATGCCAATCCCATCCCGAGAAGGAACGCTTGCTAAAAGAGGTCAGGCAATACTTAAAGATTAGTTTCCTCACCTCTTCAGGTGGATCCGCCTGTGCTATAGCGGTGAGCGTGTCGTAAGCATCGTAAATGGTATCTGTCAAGTGACCGTCCATATCGTCTGCATACCCCAAGGCCGAGATCAATTCGTCCATTATGGCGGTGCAAATGAAGAAGGCACTCTTGTGGTTCCCCTTGTGTATATAATGCTCAGCTAAACTTAGCATAGAGCTTAGCTCGTTGCTTACATACTTAGCTCCAGAGGCGTCTAGAAATCCGTATTTACCACGGGCGACCTTGATGAGTGTATTGACCTGCTTGGTGTATAGCGCTTTTGACTCGTTGGGATTGTACTGAGCAAAGGAGGCAAGCAGTAAGTCTCTAAATAAAGAGTCTTTAGAAGCTTGCTCGCGGACGAATAGGATTAGCTCGTCATGAGTCACTTTGCCGAGCAGATCGTCGACTTGCTGAGCGATAGTCTTGCGCTTGGAGGGCTTAGATGATGAGGCTTTTGCCTTTTTTGTGCTTCCCTTCGTTGGATTCTGGCTAAGCCCTAGTTGGTCTTGCTCTAGATAAAAGATGACTGCAACAACGTGCTTGCAGACGGCCCCCATATCGTAAGGGCAGTCGCACGAGTGCTCGGTGATAACACCATTTCTGATGGATAGCTTTACGGTATAGTCTTCTGACCCCTCCACGACTGCTTCGTAGTCGCCTGGGCGGATCTCTGCAGGCTCGTGTACGAACCCTTTCTTAAAGTACGAGAGTCCTCGCTTTAAGATGGGTTCGTCGATATACTCTTCAAAATGACTGAGAGGGATTTCCACAGGTTACTAGGTTGACCAGAGTGTTACTTAGAGGGTGACACCGAGCTGCTTGAGCTGCTGCTGTACCTCGTCGATGCGTAGCAGGGCGTCGCTCTCTTTCTTGCGCTCGAGGGCGACAACTTCGGGCTTGGCGTTGGCGACAAACTTCTCGTTGGAGAGCTTCTTGCGAACTCCTGCGAGGAACTTCTCCTGATGCGCTAGCTCGCCACGCAGACGCTCTACGGTCTTCTCGACATCGATGGCACCCGCCAGCTCGACAGAGTAGGGGACTGTGCCAATGATGAAGTGCTCGGCCGTATGCTCTTCCGACTGATGCGCCTCCGCCTTCGTGAGAGCAGAGAGATTGGCCAGCTTGATGACTAGCTCGCTCATACGCTCGGGGTGCTCGCCACTGGTGGTGAGTGTGAGTGACTGCTTGGTCGCTATCTGATGCGCACTGCGTATGCTACGTATCTTGGTGATCAAATCCACGGCATGCTCCATATCGGCGAGTAGCTGCTTGTCAGCCTGTAGCGTATCGTCTAGATGGGCGTACATGATGGAGTCACCCTCCTGGCGAGGTGCTACATCTTGCCAAAGCTCCTCCGTGATGAACGGCATGAAGGGGTGTAGCAAGATGAAGATCTGCTCGAAGTAGTGGATCGTTCGCTCGTAGACCTTACGGCTCATACTGGTGCCGTAGGCAGGCTTGATAGCCTCTAGGTAAAGGCCAGAGAAGTCGTCTCGGACGAGCTTGTAGAGGAGTGTGACGGCATCGCTGATGCGGTACTTGTCGAAGAGGTCGTCTAGCTCGCTCATCGTCGATGCGAGTAGCGACTCGAACCACTCCATAGCTACCAGACTAGCGGCATCTGGCTCGACCTCGTCAGAGACACTTTGCGTCTTGAGGAAGCGGTAGCTATTCCAGATCTTATTGCAGAAGTTGCGTCCCTGCTCCACAAGGCTCTCATCGTAGAGGAGGTCATTGCCGGCAGAGGTAGCCATCATAAGTCCTAGGCGCACGCCATCGGCTCCGTACTTGTCCATTAGGTCGATAGGGTCGGGCGAGTTGCCGAGCGACTTAGACATTTTGCGTCCCTTGTCGTCGCGTACGATACCCGTTAGGTAGACTTTGTCAAAGGGTCGATCACCCATAAAGTGGTACCCCGCCATAATCATACGGGCTACCCAGAAGAAGAGGATGTCAGGCCCCGTGACTAGTACGGAGGTGGGGTAGAAGTATTTGAGGTCTTCCGTAGGCTCTGAACCGTCGATCTTGCCAAAGAGGCTGATAGGCCATAGCCAGGAGGAGAACCATGTGTCGAGGCAGTCTGACTCTTGGTTGAGCTGTTCGAGGGTTAGGCTGTTGTCACCTGTCTCTTGCTTTGCTTTTGCCAAAGCTTCCTCGGCAGTAGTGGCTACGACGAATTGTCCGTTGGGCAGGTAGTAGGCTGGTATGCGATGTCCCCACCAGAGCTGACGGCTGATGCACCAGTCCTTGATGTTCTCCAGCCAGTAGCGATAGGTGTTGACAAACTTCTTGGGTACAAGCTGTACGGTATCCTCAAGGACTGCCTGTAGAGCGGGTTTGGCTAGCTCAGACATCTTGAGAAACCACTGCATGGATAGCTTTGGCTCGATAGCTACATCGGTGCGCTCGCTGTAACCGACACGATTGGTGTAGTCCTCTTCATGGTCAAGCAAGTCAGCCTCCTTGAGGTCTGCGACGATCTCCTTGCGGACTACGAAGCGATCTTTGCCCGCATACTTACCGCCGTGCTCATTGAGCGTGCCGTCGTTGTTGAAGATGTCTATCGTCTCCAGCTGATGCGTGATGCCGAGCTGGTAGTCGTTGATGTCGTGGGCGGGGGTGACCTTGAGACAGCCCGTACCGAACTCTAGGTCTACGTACTCATCCTCGATGATCGGGACGGAGCGACCTACGAGCGGCACGATGACCCGCTTGCCACGCAGATGATGGTAGCGCGGATCTGTCGGATTGATACAGACGGCCGTATCGCCCATAATCGTCTCGGGGCGCGTCGTCGCTACGATGATGTAATCCTCTGTACCCTCGATGAAGTAGCGGAGGTAGTAGAGCTTGCCCTGATGCTCCTTGAAGATAACCTCCTCGTCCGAGAGTGCCGTCTGTGCCTTGGGGTCCCAGTTGACCACGCGTACTCCACGGTAGATGAGTCCCTCCTCGTAGAGCTTGCAGAAGACATTGATGACCGACTCTGAGCGCTCCTCATCTAGGGTAAAAGCAGTACGACTCCAGTCGCACGATACGCCTAGTCTGCGCAACTGGCTGAGGATGATGCCTCCATACTTGTCGGTCCACTCCCAGGCATGCTTGAGGAAGTCCTCTCGTGTGAGCTGATTCTTCTGAATGCCTTGCTTAGCAAGCTGCTCTACCACCTTAGCTTCCGTAGCAATCGAGGCGTGATCAGTGCCTGGCACCCAGCAAGCGTTATAACCCGATATGCGAGCACGACGGATGAGTATGTCCTGGATCGTGTTATTGAGCATATGCCCCATATGCAGTACGCCCGTCACGTTGGGCGGTGGCATAATGATCGTGTAGGGCTTCTTGCTGTGATCCACATGTGCCTCAAAGAGCTTGTGGTCTAGCCAGTACTGGTACCACTTAGTCTCGACACCCGCAGGATCGTAGACACTAGTTATCTGAGAAGTGATAGAATCGTCTTGCATTGCTTATAGTCTGTCGTGATATTTGGTACAAAGGTACTGAAATATCAAGCTAATTTCTATCTTTTGAGGTGCTGGAGAAATTTGCATAGGATACATTGATAAAATGGGATCTTTGGGGATGCCATACGCTTTTGCTGCAGAAAATGTTGATCTCCACGTGGAAAATTTCAAATCGCTAGGTGAAAAAGAAAAATTCTCCACGTGGACGAGAAATAAAACTTCGGAAGAATCAAATGAAACTTCGGAGGAATTGTTTCTCGCTTACGTGGAGAATCAAAAATAGCCACGTGGAGATCTACGAATCTCTACGTGGCTATCGTGTATTATCTCGTTTGGCTAAAATATTCTATCCCTAGAGTGCTCTGCTCCCTAGCGCCTCGAAATAGGATCTAGCCAAATAATCACTCCTTAATGCCTAAACGCTCTAGGAATCGTTGACGAGATACGATGAAACGCTCATGCGTAGCCTGAGCCACAACGCCTGCTTGGTCTGTAGCCTCAAGAGCAAAGGTGAGCTTGCGCCCCTCTATCGAGGAGAGCTGTGCTGTGACTGTGATTGTCTCTCCGATGGGTGTCGCATGCTGGTGGTCGGTCGTGATCATTGTGCCGACGGTCGTCGAGCCATCCTCGGTATAGTTGCGAACGAGGAGCATCGCTACGTTCTCCATAAAGGCGATCAGCGCAGGTGTGGCGAGGACAGGCATATCGCCTGATCCAACCTCTGCAGCACTGTGCTTAGGCTCGATGATGTATTGCTTGGTTAGGGTGGTTGCTTTATTATCCATAGTCATATATCGATTACTGGTTGTCACAAGTTATAGTGTTGCCGTCGGAGCTTAGGTGGTAAGTGCGCTGCTCCTCCGCGACATAGCAGGAAAAACCTTCAGAGAAGTCTAGCTTGTACCCCTCTTGGCTTACCCAACCGATCTGGCGAGCGGGGTTGCCCACGACCAGGGCATAGGGCGCCACATCACGGATCACGACCGTGCCTGCGCCAATCATAGCGTAAGCGCCAATCTTGACTCCGCAGAGGATCGTCGCATTGGCTCCGATAGAGGCTCCTCGACCTATATGTGTGGGGCGAAACTGGTGCTTCCGAGAGACAGCCGCACGCGGGTTAATCACGTTGGTGAAAACGCACGAAGGTCCTAAGAAAACCTCCTCTTCGCAATGAACTCCTGTGAAGAGCGTCACATTGTTCAGGACACGGCAGCGGTCGCCTAGACGAACCTCTGGCTGGACGACGACGTTTTGTCCTAGATGACACTGCGCCCCGATGACGGCATCGTGCATAATATGGCTGAAGTGCCAGATAGTCGTACCTGCACCAATGTGAGCCCCCTCGTCAATGATTGTCGTGGGGTCTATGTAGCTTGTCTCAGCAGCACGGGGTGGGTGTGACATAGGGAGGATCTTGGGAGACTACTTGATCAGCGACTCGATAGCGTTGAGGTCAGAGCGGTAAGCCGTGGAGACCTGCGCCTGATCCTCTACCACCTTGCAACTGTGTAGCACAGTGGCGTGTGAGCGACCACCGAGCAGTTCACCGATAGCGCTGAGCGACTGGTCCGTGTAGCGCTTCGCAAAGTACATAATCATTTGTCTCGCCTGAGCTACATCAGCCTTTCTCGAGCGACTGCGCACTAGCTCTATCGGCACATGAAAGTATTCGCACACCGTCTTCTCAATCATAGAGACGGTGATCTCTTTCTTCTCTTGCTTGACTGTTTGGCTGACGATCTTCTTGACAAAAGAGGAGGTGATGTCGCAACCCTCGACCGCTGCACGGGTGATAAGCGAAAAGAAGACTCCCTGCAAGCCACGAATGCTACTGGTGACCGTGCGGGCTATGTAGTCGATCATATCTTGGGGTAGTATGCTCCCGCTCTCCTCGCTCTTGTGGCGGAGGTACTCCCTGCGGAGATCGTAGTCGGGACGCTCTACCTCTATCGTCAAGCTACCCGCTATGCGTGAGATAAGTCGCTCCTCAAGCCCCGCTAGGTTGACTGGTGCCGTATCGCTCGTCAGGACGATCTGCTTGCCCAGCATATAGAGGTGATTGAAGACTTGGAAGAAGGTGAGCTGCGTCTTCTTCTTGGCGATCAGCCCCTGTATGTCGTCAATGAGTAGCACATCTACCTGCTGGTAGAAGTTGATAAAGTCGTTGGTCGTATTGGCTCTCGTCGCAGCGACGTACTGCATCTCAAACATATGAGAGGAGACGTAGAGCACCTTTAGCTCAGGGTACAGCTCTCTGATCCGTAGTCCGATCGCATGACACAGGTGTGTCTTGCCAACGCCCGAAGGGCCATAGATAAAGCAAGGGTTGAGGGCGCCTTGTCCAGGCTTCTCAGCAATAGAGCGTGCGATGGAGCTGGCGGTTCGATTGGACTCCCCCTGATAGTAGGTGTCAAAGCTCAGCTGAGGCTTGAGCTGCGAGTCAAAGTCTGGTAGCTGGCGTGGCTCTGCCTTCAGTGCGGCGGCAGCTCCGTTGGCATTGATCGTATAGGCACCAGCAGCACCATAAGCATTGCTTGCATAGCTCTGCGTGGGCAGCGTCACGGACGAATTCTTGCGGTGAGAGGCTGCGCTGTCTACCAGCGCCTTGTACTTAAGGACTACGTTAGGGCCGATGACACGCTGGAGTACCTGCTTGAGTTCGTTGATGAAGTGTGTCTCGATGTACTCACAGAAAAACTGACTAGGCACACCGAGCGTCATCTCCACTCCGATGAGTGAGACTGGCTTGATGTGTGGAAACCAAGCGTTGTAGACCTCTGGTTGGATCATCGCTTGGAGCAGGACTGTACACTCAGACCACGCCCGCAGGGCAGCTTCTCTGTCAGTCATATTAAGTAGTCAGTTCTATGATAGTAGTCGATGTAACGTGAGACTGTTACCTTTGCAACAGTAGGATAGTCAAGTGGCCCAAGAGAAGGCTTCTCTGTGAGGGGTCACTTTTCATTTGCAAAGATCCTAACTTTGACGATGCCACGCAACAGGACAAAACGACAAAAGCACCTCTTCTCCCGTCTATCTGTATTGTTGTCAAAGGGTTACGGCCTAGAGTTGTTGACAGCTAAGGATTTTTGGCTAATCGCTTATTGATTAGTCTATTACACTGATCTGATTGGGGCGTGTATAGAGTAATAGACAATCAAGAATGAGGGCTATCTAAGGGATTACGAATAAGTTACGAGTAGCATCGTTAGATAGCTCCTCGTTGTGGTCGTAAAGTTATATCCGCTTCAGATTTTGAACTGATCAGATGTGTCGGATAGATCGTACGTAAACGGAGTGATCCGAGTCTTTAGCGACTCCGATCACTCCGCTATTTTTGTTTATTTCAGCCGTCTGCGTCTCCGTGGTCTGAGCCGCTGTGGGAGCAGACAAGTCTCAGCATCGTGTGAGTCTAGCCCCGGGAGCAGCCAGCACACTGTCTGATCTGCTGGAAGAAGTCGTTGCCCTTGTCATCAACCAAGATGAAAGCGGGGAAGTCCTCCACCTCTATGCGCCAGATCGCCTCCATACCCAGCTCGGGGTACTCGAGGCACTCGACACGCTTGATGCTCTCCTGTGCTAGGATCGCTGCAGGACCACCGATGCTCCCGAGGTAAAAGCCACCGTGCGCCTTGCAAGCGTCGGTAACCTGCTGACTGCGGTTGCCCTTGGCAATCATAACGAGGCTACCGCCATGGCTCTGGAAGAGATCTACGTAGGGATCCATACGTCCTGCTGTGGTGGGCCCGAAAGAACCACTAGGCATCCCCTCTGGCGTCTTAGCGGGGCCAGCGTAGTAGATCGGGTGATCCTTGATGTACTGAGGTAGCTCCTCACCACGATCGAGGCGCTCCTTGAGCTTGGCATGGGCTATGTCACGCCCCACGACGATGGTGCCTGAGAGCGAGAGACGTGTAGAGACAGGGTACTGACTCAGCTGCTTGCGTATCTCGTCCATCGGGCGGTTGAGGTCTACCTTGACGACCTCGCCCTCGGTGCCGTGGCGCATAGCCTCGGGGATCAGTCGTGCGGGGTGCTTCTCCAGTCGCTCGATCCATAGTCCCTCCTTATTGATCTTAGCCCGTACGTTGCGGTCTGCCGAGCAGCTCACACCTAGTCCCACGGGACAGGAAGCTCCGTGACGTGGCATACGGATCACACGTATGTCGTGGGCGAAGTACTTACCGCCAAACTGCGCTCCTAGACCAATCTCGTGAGTCGCCTCTAGGAGTCGCTGCTCCATCTCTAGATCTCGGAAGGCATGCCCCAGTTCGTTGCCCTCGGTCGGTAGTTCATCGTAGTACTTAGCACTGGCCAGCTTGACCGTCTTGAGGTTTGCCTCTGCCGAGGTGCCACCTATGACGAAAGCTATATGATAAGGAGGACAAGCAGCGGTGCCTAGCGAACGCATCTTGTCAACCAGGAAGGGGAAGAGGCGCTCCTCCGTAAGTAACGCTTTGGTCTCCTGATAGAGGTAAGTCTTATTGGCAGAGCCACCGCCCTTAGCGATAAAGAGGAACTTATACTCATCGCCCTCGGTTGCCATAAGGTCTATCTGCGCAGGGAGGTTACACCCCGTGTTGACCTCACGATACATATCGAGAGGCGCATTTTGCGAGTATCGGAGGTTGTAGCGTGTGTAGGTGTCGTAGACGCCGTGCGAGAGGTACTCCTCATCGCAAGCACCAGTCCAGACGTTTTGCCCTTTCTTACCTAGGATAATGGCGGTACCCGTGTCTTGGCAGAAGGGAAGCTGCCCCAAAGCACTCACCTCAGCATTGCGGAGGAAGGTGAGAGCAACAAACTTATCATTGTCCGAAGCCTCTGGGTCGGATAGTATCGATGCAACCTGCTCCTGATGGGCAGGGCGTAGGTAGAAGGCTACATCGTGCATAGCTCGCTCGGCAAGTATGCGTAGCGCCTCTGGCTCGACTTGGAGCATCTGGTGACCATTGCAGTCGACCGTATGAACGTAGTCAGAGGTGATTAACTCGTACTCAGTCCGATCGGGCCCTACGGGGTACATCGGCTGGTACTGAAACGGTGGTGTGGGCATCTCTCGTGTGTCAGTTAAGTGTGTGTATAGAGAGCCTCGTGACATAGCTCGTCATAGGCTCGAATAGAGTAGGGGGGAATAGTTAGAGACTGAGTGCTAGGGTTTGCTTCTTAGAAGTCTAAGCGTGCGTCCTCCCCCTGCATTCAGTCTCTATCAGGTTTGTAAGAGGCGAAGCCTCTCGTTAGAGTTTATCTTACCAAGCGAAGATAGGTAGTGGAGACATCATCTCGTTGACCTCCTTGCGTACCTTAGCTATCTCAGCCTCGTTTTCAGGATCACGTAGTACGCGGTCTATGAGCTCGACGATGTATGGCATCTTGTCCTCCTTGACACCACGCGTCGTGATAGCGGGCGTACCCACACGGATACCAGAGGTCTGGAATGCAGAGCGTGAGTCAAAGGGTACCATATTCTTATTGACCGTGATGTCAGCACGTACGAGTGCGTTCTCAGCCACCTTACCCGTTAGGTCAGGGTACTTAGAGCGTAGGTCGATGAGTAGGCAGTGATTGTCCGTACCGCCAGAGATACAGTTATAGCCCATCTTGACAAAAGCTTCGCCAAGTGCCTTAGCATTCTTCATCACCTGCTTCTGATACTCCTTAAATGAAGGATCGAGAGCCTCACCAAAGGCGACAGCCTTAGCTGCGATGACATGCTCTAGCGGACCACCCTGGATGCCAGGGAAGACAGCCGAGTTAAGTAGCTGAGACATCATCTTGACAACCCCCTTAGGAGTCTTGAGACCCCAAGGATTCTCAAAGTCCTTACCCATCAGGATGATACCACCACGAGGACCACGTAGAGTCTTGTGCGTCGTAGAGGTGACGATGTGAGCATACTTGACAGGGTTGTCGAGCAGACCAGCAGCAATCAGACCAGCGGGGTGAGCCATATCAACCATAAAGATAGCGCCGATCTCATCAGCTACCTTGCGGAAGCGTGCATAGTCCCACTCGCGGCAGTAAGCCGAGCCACCAGCGATGATAAGCTTAGGCTTGTGCTGGCGAGCTAGTTGCTCCATCTCATCATAGTCTACCGTACCCGTCTCCTTGCTTACATTGTAGCCGATGGGGTGGTAGAGTGTACCAGAGCTATTGACAGGCGAACCGTGTGAAAGGTGACCACCATGGTCTAGGTTTAGACCCATAAAGGTATCACCAGGCTTGAGGCAGGTAAAGAGGACAGCCATATTAGCTTGAGCACCTGAGTGCGGCTGCACGTTGGCATACTCAGCGCCAAAGAGCTTCTTGATACGCTCTATAGCTAGGTTCTCAGACTTGTCCACCACCTCGCAACCGCCATAGTAACGCTTAGCGGGGTATCCCTCAGCGTACTTATTAGTCATACAGCTACCCATAGCTTGCATGACCTGGTCGCTGACAAAGTTCTCAGAGGCGATCAGCTCGATGCCCTTTTGCTGGCGCTGATGCTCCTGTTCGATCAGATCAAAGATCTCTTGGTCTCTTTTCATTCTATGTGAAATTAAATAAGTTAGTCATCATACATAGGTGTGCGTAGCCCCTAGCCCCTCAAGCGCGAGCAGAGGCTCACACGAATCTCTCGCAAAGATAACAATAATATCTGAGTTGTGGTAATCTTCACGGAAAGTGTAGATTCAACTATCAAATGCAACTGAATTGGTTTCATCGAGCTTCTGATAA
>URDQ01000036.1 GCA_900546675.1 uncultured Porphyromonas sp.
ACTCGTGGAGCCATTTGGTGACTATGATCTTCAGCCAATTCTCGGGTAGCGTGTCACTACGTCAAATCTCAGAGGGTGCGTTGTCGTATAGGAGGATTAAAAATTTGTACCTTAGCGCTCTCTAACTTTTATATTACATTTTATGAAGCGACTTCTACTCCTTCCCGTACTCTGCTTGAGTATCCTAACCTCTATGGCGCAAGAGGCGACAGTCCGTCTGCTTGCCAAGCCCGATGCGACAGAGGTCACGTTTGTCTATCGTCTCGCTCAGCAAGGAGCGACCGCACAGATAGACCTAGGTGGCGGTGAGACCGCTACGCTAGAGCAACCCGAAGCTGAGAAGCTACAAACCTTTAAGCACACATTTGCGGAGCCCAGTAGCACACAGCGCACTATTGCCATCTCGGCAGATCAGCTAGTCACGCTACGCTTTACAAGTAGCAAAGCTATCTACGGTGTCACACAGATTGCTGCACCCCTCTTGGAGCGCTTTAACTGTGACTACACAGCGCTTATGGAGAGCGAAGAGCTAGACTTCTCCGCTTGTCCTAAACTTGAGGAGATTACGCTCAATGGTGCCGAGGTCTCTCGAGTCATCTTACCTCCTAATAGAGGCTTGCTCAAGACCTTCCAGTGGGCTACCCCGCTACTACCCACCCCTGACAGTAGACAGCTAAAGGAACTAGACCTATCTGGTTGCACAGCTCTGGAGAGTCTGTCCCTACAAGGCACCACACTGCGTACGATCGATCTGACAGACACGCCCCTTCTCAAGCAGCTCGTTATCACAGGTCTCAGTGCTAAGGAGTATCCTCGTCAATTGATAGGAGGCAAAGCTTTGACTCATCTAGAGATGGTGACTCTGCAGTTTTGCGCCTTCACCTACGATATGCTTCCCGACCTCAACGAGACGCCACTGGACAACTTTAAGGTCTCGAAGATGTACTTCGCTCACGTAGATCGCTCGCAGTATCGAGATATGACGGTCGATCTCTCCAACATGGCCTCTGCCAAAGGTATTGCGCAGGCACCGACACCCACGACCTTCACTTGGTACTATAAGGATGCGGACAAGAAGTGGCAACCGATCCCTGCAGACAAGGTTGTAGCAGGCGACAAGCCTGGGGTCTATACCATTGACGAGTCACTGCTAGACCCTACCACGCACCAGATTACGGTACGTGCCAAGCTCTTTAATGCTGGCTATCCTGACTTAGCCTTCTACAAGGGAGGACTGCACACCTATAATATCACGCTACCTTACAAGCCCACCACGATGTCTCTATCTGTGACTACGGAGTCTCCAGGTCAAGATGAGGATGGCTATGACATTGATGAGATAGATCTGTCTCTCCAGATAGCTGCAGCTAAGGCCGAAACCAAGGTGCAGATCGACTGGGGCGATGGTCAGCTTAGCGACTATACAATTCCCAAGGCTAATGAACCTTTTACCGTATCCCAGACGGTAGACCTTGGGGCTAAGATCAAGCTCTATGGTCCCATGACTCTCGTAGACGCTACGGGGAGCAAGATCGTCGCAGTAGCCTTCGAGGATGCTGCAACAATCGAGACACTTCGTCTCTCTCGCAACAAGATCGAGCAGATAGACCTCTCTCGTCTGCCCAACCTCAAGGAGCTACAAATCACGGACAATAAGCTTGCCGAGCTGTCACTATCCGCTACCCCCAAGCTAGAGGAGCTGTACTGCGGATACAATAAGCTCACGCAGCTACCTGTCGAGCAGACTCCACTCCTGAGCGTCCTAAACTGCAACGACAATCAGATCACCGCCCTAGCTCTAGCATCTCTGCCTAAGCTAGAGATAGCGGTACTGAGTGGCAATGCCTTTGGCGAGAGTCTAGATCTCTCTGCCAATAAGGAGCTACGTGTACTGGACATTGAGCATTGTCAGCTCTCTCAAGCAAAGCTCGAGAGCGAGTACCTAGAGCGCATCAAGGCTAATGGCAATAAGCTCACCGAACTACAGCTCATCCCCTACGCTGGGCTGGCTCTCAATCTTCACAGCCTAGACGTACGAGACAACAGTTTCACAGCTTGTGATCTCAATGACCTGCTCATACAGCTACCCATCGCAGGTGACACCAGTGAGGGACTCTATCGAGTTCAGCTCAGTGCCACACCAGGAGCAACGACCTATGACAAAGCTCTGCTAAATGGTTGGATCGCTGATAGCGAGGGTAGTAGCAAAGGGTGTGAGACCGCCAAGATTTTTGACGCCTCGACAAGAAAGCACGGACATGCTTACATAGCAGTCGGTGATAAGCACGTGGACTTTGCAAATCCTATCAAGAAAGCTACTGGAGGGGCTATCGTACTGGTTCCAGACGAAGGATATATCCCCGATTACTGCAAGTGGAGCACGAGCAAGCTCACGGCAGAAGATGAGGCTGGGACTAGATACCTCTTCGTCTTGACCAACAACGTCTTCGTCTCTTACGCCTTTAAGAAAGATACAGGTGTCGCTCCCGTTACCGATCGTCCTAATGTCTGGGTGATTACTCCGACAGCTACGGGCTGGGATATAGAGACACCATACAGCCAGACGAACTATGAGCTGTACGACCTCGCAGGACAACTCCGAGCTTATGGCGTAACGGATCAGACTGGGCATCTCTCTTGCGAACTCCCCGCAGGGAGCTATCTACTCTCTATCGCAGGAGCAACGATCAAGCTGATACGCTAAGCGACTGAACAGCTACAGAGCAAGCGAAGCCCCATACTCCGACTAGCTGAGTATGGGGCTTTCTTATTGCGCATTGGGTCATCTTCACTTCGTAGAGACTATTATATGGGATCGCCACGTGGAGATCCTCAAATCGCTACGTGAGAAAGGGAAATTCTCCACGTAGGCGAGAAATGAAACTTCGGAGGAATGAAATGATACTTCGGAGGAAATGTTTCTCGCCCACGTGGGGAATCTTTTTTCTCCACCGAGGCGTTTGAAAATATCCACGTGAGTATGGTTGCATCGCTCTTCTATGTGAGTACACCCTATGACTAAATAGAGACTGTTGACTTTTGCAACAGTCTCAAATACGACGAGAGGACATATCTGATGATACGTCCTCTCTGTTGATTCATTAGGCGCTTATGAAGGCGCTTATGAGTGATCGAACTACTCGGTTACGATTACTTTGTGCGTTTGGTCTGCGATCTGCAGGTAGTAGTAGCCACTAGGGAGGTCGCCAAGAAGTAGTCGTGCAGCACCCTGAGCGTCTGTCTCTGTCTGTAGGACGATCTGCCCGTCAAATGTGTAGAGAGCCACTAGAGTCTGCTGCGTAGCACCCTCTATGCAAAGGTAATCTGTCGCTGGGTTAGGATAGAGCTTGATGCGCTCATCAGCACGGGTTGAGACTATATCGATCCCCTCAGGTATCTCGGTCTCGACAAGCCACCCCTTTTCCGTAGCTGTGGCGTGATGAGCTGTGGCTGCCCCTGGAGTCGCATAGACTAGGAGCTTCTTGTGATCCTTGATGTCAGGGTCGACCGCTATAGCACTGAGGTCTGGCAGAGCTTCGTAGATCGCATCGAGCTGATCAGCTGGTAGCGGGTTGTGGTGGAGCGATACAATGATAAGCTTGGGTAGCCCCGAGAGAGTGAGCTGTGCAAACTGATTATTATCGAGATAGAGCTTCGTCAGCTTGACATTCTTCGAGAGGTCTATCGTCTGTAGCTTATTGCTTGAGAGCTCTAGGATCTTGAGTCGCTCATTGACCTTTAGGTCGATTGACTCCAGCATATTGTCGCTAGCCTCTAAGGTAGAGAGACGCTGCTGGTTGGTGACGTCTAGGGTACTCAATCCACAGGCGGCGATATGCAGTCTGGAGATCGAAGTATTAGGAGCAATGTCTAACTGACCGATCTGGTTACCATTGAGTATGAGCTCGATTAGGCTTGTATTGTGGCTTAGGTCAATAGAGGTCAGAGCGTTGGTTGCAAGGTTTAGGTTGCGGAGAGCCTTTAGTGCCGAGAGGTCTACCTGAGCGATCTGATTGCCCTCGAGATATAACCAAGTGAGCTCTGCGTTGTGCTGTAGATCTAAAGAGGTGAGTTGGTTAAAGTCTAGGTCTAAGTCTGTGAGCTGATTGTTCTTAGTAATGTCTAGCTCTGTCAGCTTATTGTTATCCGCTTGTAGCTCCTCTAAGTTTGTAAGACTCTGGACATTTAGCTGGCTCAGCTCATTGTCAGATAGGACTAGGTTCTTCAACTGGGGATTGTGAGACAGCTCTAGTGTCGAGAGCTTGTTGCCATTGGCTCTTAGGAGTGTCAGCTGCTTTTGAGCCGAGAGATCGATCGAACTAATGTCGTTCTTATCGATATAAAGTTGTAGCAGAGCGGTCTGACTGCTAAGGTCTATGGCAGATAATTTGTTTTCCGTGAGGTAAAGCTCCTTGAGTGCTGTTAGGGCTTTGAGATCTATCTGAGAGACTCCCTGCTGCGCTAGATTGAGCTTTGTAATAGCCTGAGGATTGCCCTTGATACGTATCTGTTGCCCCTTGATGGTACCCTCCTTGCGCTTAGTAATCTGGGCAAAGTCGCCAGCCTCATAAGAGACATAGTTACCATCACCCCAATCTATCTCAAAGGGCTCTGTAGAGGCGATACCGATGTAGCCCGGTGTGCCAGACTGGAGCGTGGTAGTCCACGAGATGGTGTAGTCTGTCACGGGTGCTTCCAGCCGCTCATAGCTGTACGTATAGTTGGCATGCTCATTTTCCTTCTTGTTAATGTCTAGGAGCAGAATCTGCTCAGAGAGACGAGCATAGCGATCTACGGGCGTCTCAGGGAAGTAGCTCTGCGGGAAGCCATAGGGCAAGCAGTCCGCTTGGAGTAGCGTCTTGTCGGAAGTGTATTTGTAGATCACCGTTGGGAAGTCAATACCTACCTCATAAACTTCCATTTTGCTGCAAGCACCATCGGCATCGTACTGATAGCGTTTGGTCTTATCGAGCTGGAGCGTAGAGCCTTGATGGGTATAGACTTTGACCTCGGTGAGCTGCCCCTCTGCGGTATAGCTGTAGTCACTCCGTATGGCCTCGGTTAGGCCATCGGAAGATAGCACCTTGTAATCAGAGAGACGGCTGAGTAGCCCTTGCTCAGTATAGCTATACTCTATGCGACGCATAGTCATATCTCGGCTATAGTCGTAGACCTCGACGGAGCTCTTGCGTCCCTGCTCGTCATAACTATACTCGTAGTCTTCGAGTGGCGTGAGGTCTGCACCGTAATAGACACTCTTGGAGTAACCTGTGAGGAGACCCTGGGCATTGTACTTATAGTCGTAGTGATTAGCTAGGTACCACTGCTTCTTATAGTTGCTAAACTGCCACTCATCGAGCTTGACAAGTCGCTTAGAGGCATCGTACTCGGGAACCTCCTTGAGCATCCACGCCCCACCCTGCTGGGTGGTGATCGAGTCGAGGAGACGATCCGAGTAGTAGTAAGTATAGATCTCCTCTTTGTTGTCTCTAGAGCCAGAGATCTTGGAGAGCTGATAGGCTTGTCCCTTCGTGATGCTGGGACAGAGGAGGGCTCCAAGTAGGAGCGTGAATAGAGTAATGTTTCTAGGCATAGTTTTTTGCTATTGAAGTGGTTAGTTAGATGTTCAGCGTTCGCTAAGTCCTTTACGACCTCCACGAAGATAGATATATTTTTCGATCTAACGGATAACTAAGTTTCATCTCTGAGAAACTTTTCTCGCAACTTCGGGGGTAAAACCATTGTGGCTCTTAAATCAAATTATTATCTTTGCCATTGTAAGAGCATACACCTACGCGAGAGACTCGCTGCTGGTGTATTCTACAAGGCAAGCAAAAAACATAGACTACATATAGATGGACTCCAAGATTAAGGAACTCACCGATAAGATCTACCACGAAGGGGTAGAAAAGGGAAATCAAGAAGCTGCTCAGATCTTAGCCAAGGCTAAGCAGCAAAGCGACGAGATGCTCGCTACCGCACAGGCCGAGGCACAGCGCATCGTGAGTGATGCCCAGCGTCAAGCAGCGGATCTAACCAAAAATACGCAGTCTGAGCTCAAGCTCTACGCTGAGCAGGTGGTTAGCTCTACGCAGAGTACCATTGCGGATAGTCTGACGGATCGCATCGTACGTGACAATGTCAAGGCGATGACGACTGATGCAGACTTTATGCAGAAGTTGATGCTCGCCATCGTACAGCAGTGGACCGTCGGTGAGCCGATGGTCATCGAGACAGCCAATGCTGAGGCGCTGGAGAAGTATATGCTCGGCAACGCTAAGGCGCTACTAGATAGCGGACAAGTAACGATCCGTACGGGATCGGCTCAGGGTGCTGGCTTTTCTGTAGCACCGGCTGATGGCTCGTACAAGGTCAACTTCGGTGAGGAGGAGTTTGTCAACTTCTTCAAGAGCTTCCTACGTCCTCGTCTCGTGGAGGAGCTTTTCTAAGCAAGCTATATATAAAGTATAGTTAAGGGTGCCTACAGAGCCTCTCTGCACACCACTTGCTGTGCTATAACGACAACATTATGGCAAAGTACTACGCTACCATCGCAGGTCTGCCAAACATTGGTGTAGACGACCGCAAGCTACCGATACAGACGGATGCACTGCAGGCGGAGCTACGACAGGAACTCACCAAGCGTGACAGACAGCTCCTAGACCTACTCCTTATGGAGCAGGAGATACCGCAGATCTTGGAGACGATCAATGCGTGGCTCTCGGACGACTCTATCCACTGGGAGGATGACCCCTCAGAGATTGAGCTGGAGCCTCAAGAGCCACTAGAGACGATCGATGCTCAGGAGCTCGCTGACTATATCATAGCTGTACAGCAGCGCACGAAGCGTCCCCGCACGAAGCACCTCCCCGACTTCATCAAGGAGTACATCGAGATGCGCCTCCCCGATCCAGAACTGGAGGAGGAGCTAGAGGAGGAGCGAGCTGAGATGCGTGAGGAGCTGCAGCAGGCAGAGGAGCCCTACACGATCTGGCAGCTACGCCTAGAGCAGGATAAGCTTATGGCAATGTACTACGACTATCTGATGCATCAGAGAAATCGTTTCGTAGCTGAGTGGGCGGAGTTTAACCTTAACATCAAGAATATCTTAGCCGCCTACACTAGTCGGCAGCTGGGCTTTGACCCTAAGGAGTATATCATCGGAGGAGGCACACTGCAGCATCATCTGCGCACTTCGCAGGCTGCGGACTTTAGCATTACGGAGGAGCTATTTCCTCAGATACAGCAGTTGGTCAATATCAGTCGTGAGGAGGACATCGCTCGTCGCGAGCAGCTGATAGACCGGCTTCGCTGGGATTGGCTCGAGGAGCAGACCTTCTTCAAGCCCTTTGACATAGAGTATCTCCTAGCCTACTACCTAGAGCTGGAGATTCTAGAGCGCTGGGTATCACTCAACGAAGAGACGGGCGAGCAGGTCTTCCGTCAGATAGTCTCTCAGCTCAAGCATGAGAGTACCACCTCGCTAGAGGAGTTCAAACGCAAACAAAAGAAATAATAGATACAATGACAAACGGTGTGGTAAAAGGAATCGTCTCTAACCTTGTCACGGTAGAGGTCGATGGTCCCGTATCGCAAAATGAAATATGCTACATCACCGTACGCGGGGTGGAGCTGATGAGCGAGGTGATCAAGGTGATCGGTGCAAGCGTATATGTACAGGTCTTCGAGAGTACTCGTGGTATGAAGGTGGGCGACAAGGTCTCTTTCACTGGGCACATGCTCGAGGTGACACTGGGACCAGGTATGCTCTCCAAAAACTATGATGGTCTGCAGCATGACCTAGACAAGATGGATGGTGTCTTCCTCAAGCGAGGAGACTACACCCATCCACTAGACACGACTAGGAAGTGGGACTTTAAGCCTATTGCTAAGGCGGGCGACACGGTACAGGCTGGCTCGTGGCTGGGGCAGGTGGACGAAAATCACCAGCCGCACCGCATTATGGTACCCTTCGTTATGGAGGGAAGCTATACGGTCGAGAGTGTCAAGCCAGCGGGTCAGTACACTGTCGAGGAGACGATCGCTGTGATTGTCGACGCTGAGGGCAAGAAGTATGATATCACGATGATACAGCGCTGGCCGGTCAAGGTGCCTATCCAGGTCTACAGCGAGAAGCCTCGCCCCTTCAAGCTCCTAGAGACGGGCGTACGAACAATTGACACGCTGAACCCAATCGTAGAGGGCGGTACGGGCTTTATCCCTGGTCCTTTTGGTACGGGCAAGACGGTCCTCCAGCACGCTATCTCTAAGCAGGCGGAGGCGGACATTGTCATTATGGCAGCCTGTGGTGAGCGTGCTAATGAGGTGGTGGAGATCTTTGCCGAGTTCCCTGAGCTAGAAGACCCACACACAGGCCGCAAGTTGATGGAGCGTACGATCATTATCGCTAACACGAGTAACATGCCTGTGGCTGCTCGTGAGGCTTCGGTCTACACCGCTATGACCATCGCTGAGTACTACCGCTCGATGGGTCTCAAAGTACTCCTCATGGCTGACTCGACCTCTCGCTGGGCACAGGCACTGCGTGAGATGTCTAACCGTCTAGAGGAGCTGCCTGGACCAGACGCATTCCCGATGGACTTGTCGGCTATCGTGGCAAACTTCTACGCTCGTGCGGGCTTCGTCTATCTCAACAATGGCGAGACGGGCTCTGTGACTTTCATCGGTACGGTCTCTCCAGCAGGTGGTAACCTCAAGGAGCCTGTCACGGAGAATACGAAGAAGGTGGCTCGATGCTTCTACGCTCTAGAGCAGGAGCGCGCTGATAGTAAGCGTTACCCAGCTGTCAACCCGATCGACAGCTACTCTAAGTATATTGAGTATCCCGAGCTTAAGGAGTACATCACAACAGACCTAGGCTCTGATTGGCTGGACAAGGTAAACGAGATCAAGACTCGTATGCAGCGTGGCAAGGAAATTGCTGAGCAGATCAATATCCTCGGTGATGACGGAGTCCCCGTAGAGTACCACGTGATCTTCTGGAAGTCTGAGCTGATAGACTTTGTGATCCTACAGCAGGATGCCTTTGACGATATTGACTGCAACACGCCTCTAGAGCGTCAGAAGTATATGCTCGACAGAGTGATCAAGATCTGTCACACGGACTTGGACTTTGAGGACTTCAACGAGGTGAGTACTTTCTTCAAGACGCTCATCAACTACCTCAAGCAGATGAACTACTCGGAGTTTCAGAGTGAAGACTTCAAGAAGTATCAGCAGCAATACGAGCAGCTGATCGAGCAGCAGTCTACGCACGCCACCTCTAATATCTAACCTCTAGTATCTAACGTCTCACAATGGCTACACAAGCTTTTCAAAAGATATATACACGCATCACCAACATTACCAAGGCTACCTGTATGCTTCACGCTACGGGGGTGGGTAACGACGAGCTAGCAACAATCAATGGCAAGCTCGCTCAGGTGGTTAGAATCAATGATGACGAGGTGACTCTACAGGTCTTCGCAGGCACTGAGGGCATCCCAACCAATGCTGAGGTTATCTTCCTCGGTGAGGCACCTGCTCTCAAGGTGAGCGACCAATTGGCTGGACGCTTCTTCAACGCTTACGGTGAGCCTATCGATGGCGGTCCACAGCTAGAGGGAGAGGATGTAGAGATCGGTGGTCCCTCGGTCAATCCTGTACGTCGTGATCAGCCCTCCGAGCTGATTGCTACTGGTATCGCAGGTATCGACCTTAACAACACGCTCGTGACGGGACAGAAGATCCCATTCTTTGCTGACCCAGACCAACCCTTTAACGAGGTGATGGCACTCGTAGCACTCCGTGCTGAGAGCGACAAGATCATCCTCGGTGGTATGGGTCTGACGAACGATGACTACCTTTACTATAAGAAGACCTTTAGCAATGCGGGCGCATTGGATCGTATCGTGAGCTTTATCAATACGACCGAAGACCCCTCTGTGGAGCGTCTGCTGATCCCCGATATGGCTCTAGCAGCTGCCGAGTACTTTGCTGTGCAGAAGCATGAGAAGGTGCTGGTCCTCCTGACCGATATGACCAACTACGCCGATGCGCTTTCTATCGTTTCGAACCGTATGGACCAGATCCCCTCTAAGGACTCAATGCCAGGCTCACTCTACTCCGACTTGGCTAAGATCTATGAGAAGGCGGTGCAGTTCCCCGACGGAGGTTCTATTACGATCATCGCTGTGACGACCCTCTCGGGAGGCGACATCACGCACGCTGTACCTGATAATACGGGTTACATCACCGAGGGTCAGCTCTACCTGCGCCGTGACTCTTCTATTGGTAAGGTGATCGTAGACCCCTTCCGCTCGCTCTCTCGTCTGAAGCAGCTAGTCATCGGTAAGAAGACTCGCGAAGACCATCCACAGGTAATGAATGCAGGCGTACGTCTCTATGCCGATGCGGCTAATGCTCAGACCAAGCTGGAGAACGGCTTTGACCTGACAGACTACGACCAGCGTACGCTAGACTTCGCTAAGGACTATGCCAACGACCTCCTAGCTATCGATGTCAACCTCAATACGACCGAGATGCTTGACCACGCATGGAGTCTCTTTGCCAAGTACTTCACACCCGCTGAGGTGAGCATACGTCAGAGTCTTGTGGATAAGTATTGGCCTACAGATAGTAAGGTCGACAAAGCTTAAGGAGAAAGATGGCGATCAAGTTTCAGTATAACAAGACCTCGCTACAGCAGCAACAGAAACAGCTTAAGATGCGAGAGCGCACCCTGCCTACGATCAAGAGCAAGGAGAGCGCCCTCCGTCTAGAGGTCAAGAAAGCTCGCCGTGAGATAGATGCTCTCAATGAGCAGCTAGAGCAGGGCATACAGGGCTACCAGGATATGGTGGCTCTGTGGGACGAGTTTGACCCTACGCTAGTCAGCGTCACCGATGTGAAGCTATCGACGAAGAAGATAGCTGGTGTCGTCGTCCCTGTGCTAGACAATATAGACTACGAGGTGAAGCCTTTTAGCCTCTTTAGCCATCCCTCCTGGTTTGCTCAGGGCGTCGAGCTTCTCAAGGCGCTTGCCACGCTAGGCATCGAGGCAGAGTTTCTCAATCTCAAGCTAGAGTATCTCGAGTATGCTCGTCGTAAGACTACGCAAAAGGTCAACCTCTTTGAGAAGGTTCAGATCCCAGGCTACAAAGATGCTATCCTCAAGATCAAGCGTTATCTAGAGGATGAAGAGAGTCTCTCCAAGGCTTCGCAAAAGATCATGCGCACCAATCTAGAGATTCGTGCTGCCAAACAAAAAGAGCGACTAGCACAATGATAGAGAAAATAGATAAGTACCTCTTCCTAGTCTATCACCAAGACTACGACAGCTTCCTCCTCAGGCTACGCGACCTAGGAGTCGTGCATATTAAGGAGAACAAGCCGACCAGTGAGAGCGAACAGATCAAAGAGATCGTTGTGGCGCGTCGTCATCTAGCAGACCTCATCCGCACACTCTCTCGCAAGCGTTCTGAGGAGCAGCCCATCGGCGCTCCCCGCAAGCCCGCTAGCGCAGAGGAGGGCGAGGCACTGCTACAGCAGATCGAGACCCTCCTAGAGGATCGCCGCCAGATAGCCTCTCAGATCGAGAGCCAGCAGCGAGAGAATGACTACTGGGAGCCGTGGGGCGAGTATGACGTCCAGCAGCTAGAGCGGCTCCAGCAAGAGGGTTACCCGATACGCTTCTACATCATCCCCACAGCTCAGTATCAAGAGCACTGGGAGGAGGAGCACAACGCCATCATCGTCGACACCCGACGATCGCATCACTACTTCATCACCGTGGGTGACAAGAGTACAGAGCGCATCGAGGCGGAGCAGATTAAAGCTCCGACCCACACGGCCAGCGAACTGGCTGAGCGACTAGCCTCTTTCGAGCAGCGTGCCGAGCAGATTGACACGGAGATACAGGAGTTTATCGACGAGCACCTAGAGGACTTGCAGGGCTACGACCTCCTCCTCCAGGACAAGTATCAGATGAGCAACGCCTTCCTACAGGCAACTGGCGAGGCAGATGACAAGGTGATACTTCTCGAGGGTTGGATACCGAGCAAGATAGTCCCCGAGGTGCGACAAGAGCTAGATCAGCTCCCCTGCTACTATGCTGAGCAGGAGATACTCGATGAGGACAAGATCCCCATCAAGCTCCAGAACAACCGCTTCAGCCGACTCTTCGAGCCGATCACGCGGATGTACTCACTGCCGAACTACTCGGAGCTCGACTCGACGCCACTCTTTGCACCCTTCTTCATGCTCTTCTTCAGCTTATGCTTTGGAGATGCAGGCTATGGACTCGTCATCTTGATCCTCGCAACCATCTTCAAGCGCAAGGTCAAGGAGCAATCGACGAAAGACATTTGCTCTCTAGCGCAGTGGCTCGGAGGCACCACCGTTGTGGTCGGTTCGCTACTTGGCACCGTCTTCGGTATGGTCATGCCATGGGCCAACGATGGCTCCGTACTAGGTAGCGTGCGAGATGACTACTTCCTCAATCAGGACAACCTCATGCTCCTCTCGGTCGTGCTGGGTATCATTCAGATCCTCTTTGCTAAGACCGTGGCAGCCGTCAAGATACAGAAGCAGCGAGGACTCAAGTATGCACTCTCTTCGTACGCTTGGGTCATCGTCATCTTTGCCCTCATTATGGCCGTGGCACTGCCGATGGCTGCGACAGGAATACCGAGCTACGTCACCAACATATTCTACGGACTGGCGATAGCTGCTGGACTCATTGTGGTCTTCTACAACAGCCCTGGCAAAAACATCTTCCTCAACGTTGGCTCCTCACTCTGGGCAACCTACAACACCGCCTCGGGACTACTCGGAGACACGCTCTCCTACATCCGTCTCTTTGCTATCGGACTGACGAGTGGTGTGCTGGGAGGGGTCTTCAACAACCTAGCGGTCTCTATGTCTGAGGGGCTGCCCATCGGACTCAACTGGCTCGTGATGGTCTTCATCCTACTCTTCGGACACGGACTCAACTTCGGACTAGCTATCATCAGCTCGCTCGTACACCCGCTACGTCTCACCTTTGTGGAGTACTATAAGAACAGCGAATTCGAGGGTGGCGGTAAGCCTTACACCCCCTTTAAGGTCAACTAAACAAGCAATAATCAAATCAATAACAGTATACATAACATGAACGAACTAATTGCATACGGAGGCGTAGCCCTCATGGTCATCCTCACAGGTATCGGCTCCTCTATCGGAGTCACCATCGCAGGTAATGCAACCATCGGATCTATGAAAAAGAACCCCGATGCCCTCGGTCAGTACATCGGTCTCTCCGCTCTACCCTCTTCACAGGGTCTGTACGGCTTCGTCGGCTTCTTTATGGCCAACACCCTCATCAAGGATCTCCTCACCGCTGGCGCACTCGGTGCTGGTGCTGCGTGGGCTATCTTCGCCGCTGGGCTCAGCCTAGGTGTAGTAGGTCTCTACTCAGCTATTCGCCAGTCGCAGGTCTGCGCCAATGGTATCAAGGGTATTGGATCGGGCAACAACCTCTTCGGAGCAACGATGGTCATGGCCGTCTTCCCTGAGCTGTACGCCATCCTAGCACTACTCGTATCGATCCTAACCTTCGGTGTCGTCAGAGGTCTTTTCCTCGCATAGACCCGCCCCGTCAGAGTCCCCGCTGCCTCAGCAGCAGACTCGACACATAGGGGCTACTAGATAGCCCCAACAAACTATCGGACAAGTCCCCGACAGAGCTTCTCTGTCGGGGACTTGTCTTATGCGACTGTTGCAGAAGTCAACAGTCGCATAAGCTTGCTTGTAAGATTGTCCTGACTTTGCAGAAAGGATGAAGCGCAAGGCGCTGAGGGTGAGGGCTGAAGGGAGCATACCTCCGTATGTGACCGAAGCCGAATCCCGAAAGAAACACAGCGATTCGCCTTTATGCAACAGTCTCCATTTGGGAGCGTATAGAGAACGGCATCTGCCGAAAGAGTCTCCTAATGAGACCGTCCCCCACCCAAGTGCATCAACACTCAGATGGGGGACGGCTTGCTGTCTAGTTAAAGCGTGTAGCGACCGTGTGTGACGATCACAAGCTAAAGAGTGCGGAGGAAGCGTAGCTCTAAGGCTAGCGTCTCCGTCTCTGTCTTAGCCCTCGATAGCGCCTGAAGGACAAGCAGCAGCGCATGCGCCACAATCGATGCAAGTATCAGCGTCGATAGAGTAGATATCGCCCTCAGAGATTGCGCCAACGGGACACTCATCGATGCAAGTGCCACAAGCTACACAGCTGTCAGTGATTACGTGTGCCATAATTCTATTGGTTTTAAGTTGAGTATTAAGATTATCTGTGATGTTACCCCAGCTTTGAGTTACTACATAGGGTATCTCTCATGCTTTGGTAGTGCAAAGGTACAATAAACTTCTGAGAATACCTACTTCTAGGTATTGGAATGGTGTTTTTTCTTCACATAGAGCAGAAGAAGGTAACGAGACAGGTCGCTGATACCGGCTTATTGGGATAGACTCTAGGGCTATCCCTGGGATTTCACCTCGCTACCGATCATCGTTGCCGAGGTAACGCGCTCTACACGTACGGTCACTAGCTTGCCGATCTGATTATGCTCCTTGGGGAAGACGATTACTTTGTTTTGCTGGGTACGCCCGAAGAAATCATCACGAGAGCGCTTGCTGTAGCCCTCGATAAGTACCTCAAAGCTCTTGCCCACGTCACGCTCATTGCTCTCGAGGCTCAGTTCGTTTTGTAGTGCGATCATACGATTGAGTCGCTCTACCTTGACCTCCTCAGGGACATCATCAACGAGATGACGCGAAGCGTAGGTACCGGGACGCTCAGAGTACTTAAACATAAAAGCGCTATCCAGCCGTGCCAGCCTCATCACCTCGAGCGTCTCCTGAAAGTCTTCCTCCGTCTCGCCCGAGAAGCCACAAAAGACATCGGTGCTCAGCCCGCAGTCGGGCATATATTCACGGATACGCTCCACACGCTCTAGGTACCACTCACGCGTATAGCGCCGGCGCATACGCTCTAGGATACGATTGCTACCGCTCTGCAGCGGGAAGTGGATATGGCGACAGATGTTGGGATAGAGGCTCATCACTTCGAGCGTCTCATCTTTCATATCCTTGGGGTGAGGCGAGGTAAAGCGAATGCGCATCGTCGGCACCGCCTCAGCGACCTTGCGCAGTAGATCAGCGAACGTGTAGCTCACGCCCGTCTCTGACTGCCAGTGGTAGGAGTTGACGTTTTGCCCTAAGAGGGTCACCTCACGATAACCTTCCTGCGCCATACGCTGCACCTCACGAACGATACTCTCGGGGTCACGACTGCGCTCACGACCTCGCGTGTAGGGGACGATGCAGTAGGTGCAGAAGTTGTCACACCCACGCATAATTGATACGAAGCCACTGATATGCAAGCCTGGGAGTCGCACTGGGATCACATCGCTGTAGGTCTCACTCTTCGACAGCTCGATGCTAATAGCTGGCTCGCCAGCCTCAGCGGCAGCGATTAAGTGTGGCAGATCGGTATAAGCGTCAGGCCCAGCTACCAGATCCACACCATGATCCTGTATGAGCGTCTCCTGCACACGCTCTGCCATACAGCCGAGCACACCGACGATCTGCGGATGCCCCGAGCGTCTACGCTGCCCATTGAGATTGTCCAGTCGATGTATGATACGTTGCTCCGCATTATCACGCACCGAGCAGGTATTGATGAGTACGGCGTCCGCCTCATCGATCTGGTCGGTGAGCTGATAGCCCGCCAATTGCATCTGCGCAGCTATGATCTCGCTGTCAGCCACATTCATCTGACAGCCGTAGGTCTCGATATAGACCCGCTTGCTTTCTTGCTCTACTCTCTCAGTCATAGTAAGCGCAAAGGTACGAAAAGACTAGTTGCTGAGCCGCTCTCTCTGGATCCGCTTGTAGAGGACGACGTATAGAGCGACCGCTGCGCCCTCAGAGAGGATCGTCATAGCGACGATGATCGGTTGCTGCTCCAAGTCGTAGAGCCACCCCATAAGACAGGAGCCGAAGAGTAGCGACAGACCATAGATCGTGTTAAAGATGCCGAACCCTATGCCACGCTTACTGAATGGTGTAATGTCGGCAATAGCAGATCTCATGACCGTCTCGTGCGCTCCCAGCACGACACCCATCAGCACCATACCGATCCAGAGCATGCTCACAGAGTGAGACAAGGTCAGCAGTGGCACAAAGGCCGTCAAGATAGGGACGATGAGCAGGATCAGCACGCCACCCGTCTTGTGCCCCAGCTTGCGCTTTAGGCGATCGTAACCCTTCCCGATGAAGATCGCAACGAGAGCATCCACCGCCATAGCAACAGCGTACAGGATCGGCACCATCCCATCAGAGACTATCTCCTGCGTCTTAAGATGATAGCCTATCAAGCTGAAGTTGATCAGTCCGAAGGCAACGAAAAAGGTAAATGCCGAGTAGATCCAGAAGATCGGTTGTAGGCGAGGAGGCTTTTGGGAGGTATCCACCCGTGGGGTGAGCTCCTCTCGTACGAACTTGCGATGCACTAAGGCGAGGACCACCATCAAGATGATAAAGGGGATGACCAGCAGCTTATAACCTAGCTGAAAGACCTCTATGCCACTGCTCCCGACGAAGTAGAAGAGCGCCGTAAAGATCAAAGGCCCCAGGAATGCTCCCAGCTGATCCAGTGCCTCCTGGATGCCGAAAGCATACCCTAGACCGATCTGATTCTCAGCGACGGCTGAGAGGATCGTGTCTTTAGCTGGGCTGCGCAAAGCTTTGCCTATTCGCTCGAGGAGGATAAAAGTGTAGAGCCACCCCCACGAGGTGGTCAAGCCCATCAGCGGGATCACCAGATGCACACCATAGCCTATGAAGAGGAAGAGCCAGTAGCGCTTGCTCTTATCCAGCCAAGCACCTGAGAGCAGGCGCAACGCATAGCCTAGGAATTCGCCCAGTCCGAAGACTAGCCCCACCTGTGTCGCTGAGAGACCCACCAAGCTGAGGTACTGCCCGTTGACACTGCGAGCGGACTCATGCACGAGATCACCCAGCATACTGATCACGCCAAAGAGGAGCACAATCGTCAGCGCACGAGAGCTACTGCGCAAACCTATCTTTCTTCGTTGCTTAGTCACTGCTTATGCTACTAGAGAGCAGTCTAGTCGTTGACCTGCTAGGCTGTCTGATTACATCGTAAGGTCAAAGTTACGACTATAATCCCATACCAGCTATACTCCACAAGGCTCACGAGTAGCGACAGGACGTATAGCAATATGACGAGTAGCGATATAATATCGCTACTCGTCTTGCTTTAACGAAAGCTTATTCGTCGCTAGGCTTGCGACTTTCCTTTTGGCTTCGCCATCGGCTTGTGATCGCAAGCGGAGCAACCGGCGCAGCCTGCGGCTCCTCGGGGGCGACGGATCAGGTGCCACACGCTACGAATGATGTAGAGCAGTGCAGCGAGTAGTATGAGCAGTACGGCAATTGTTTGCAGATCCATAGCGACACCTATGTTATATAATGAGTAGCCCTATCAGTCGTGCTAGGTACGCAACGATCCAGGCCAGCACGCAGGTGTAGACAACCACAAAGAGTCCCCACCAAGCACTGTTGAGCTCCTTAGAGACCGCCACGACTGTGGCAACGCAAGGCATATAGATGAGTACGAAGATGAGGAAGCAGATGGCTATCAGAGGCGTGTAGAGCGGTTCGCCCGTGACGGGGTCTTTCTCCTGTCGCATCTGTCGGGAGAGTGCCGAGCTACCCACGGCAAAGTCGTCGCTCTCCTCGTCCACCGTCTCATTGCCCGTGTAGATGACGCTGAGGGAGCTGACGACCACCTCTTTGGCTGGTAGGCCAGCCACAAGTGCCACGCTGAGCTTCCAATCGAAGCCGAGCGGAGCTAGGACTGGCTGCACCGTCTGTCCGATGCGTCCTAAGTAAGAGCCCTCTTGCTGCTCCATATGCGCCTGACGCTCTATCTCAGCGATCTGCTCGCTGCGCTCGCTCTCCGAGAGGGTACTCTGCTGCTCTACCTGAGCTATCTGCTCCTCCGCACGAGCCATCACCTCCTCACGTGGATAGTAGCCCAGCGCCCATATGATGACCGAGGCAACGAGGATGACCGACCCCATCTTGTGGAGGTATTCGCGCGCTTTGTCCCACATATGTATGCCCACGGCACGTGCCATCGGGATACGGTAAGGCGGCAGCTCCATGACGAAGGGGAGGTCCTCCGACTTGAAGAGCACTCGGCGGAAGAGCTTTGCCATCAGGAACGCCAGCAGCACCCCCAGAGCATACAGCCCGAAGAGTACCAGCCCCGCATGCTGTGGAAAGAAGGTACCCGCAATGAGTATGTAGACTGGTAGTCTAGCACTACAGCTCATGAGCGAGGTGACCAGTACCGTGATGATGCGACTCTGCCGGCTCTCGATCGTACGAGATGCCATCACCGCTGGCACATTGCACCCGAAGCCCATAATCAGCGGTATGAAGGACTTGCCGTGCAGGCCCATATGGTGCATCAGTTTATCCATAAGGAAGGTGGCTCGAGCCATATAGCCCGTGTCCTCCATAATGGATATGAAGAGGTAGAGGATGAGGATGTTTGGTAGGAAGACGAGGACACCGCCCACACCGCCTATGACGCCCGTCACCAATAGGTCTCGCAGAGGTCCTGGAGCCATCATACCGTAGACCCAGGCACCGAGAGCGTCCACGCCCTGCTCGATCCAGTCCATCGGGAAGGCTCCCAGAGCAAAGGTCGCCTCAAACATAATAAAGAGAAAGGCGAGAAAGATCGGATAGCCCCAAACGGGGTGTATGAGGAGGTTGTCTATACGATCCGTTAAGGTGCGTATGCGACGCTTGTTCGGGCGGTAGGTCTCTCTGAGCGCTCCAGCGATGAAGCCGTAACGCTGATTGATGATATAGTTCTCTAGATCCTCCTCGTTGGAGTGATTCTTGCGCAGTCTGTTCTCCTCGTAGGCTGTGGCAGTGAGGAGGAAGTCGCCCTTCGGTTGCTGCTTGATAAAGCCCTGCGTGTGCGGGTCACCCTCGAGGAGCTTGACCGCTAAGTAGCGGGGCGATAGGTGGTCGGGGAAGGTGGCATGCTCGATGAGCTTGGTCTGCAGGGTTGCGATGCTCTGCTCGAGGTCTGTCCCGTAGTGTATCTGCAGGAAGCGACGATCGGCATAGAGATCCTCATCGATGAGCTGACGCACCTTGTCAAAGAGCTCTAAGATGCCGACACCCTTGCGACAGATGGTCGGTACCATTGGCGTACCGAGGAGGTGGGAGAGCTGCTGCACATCGAGCTGATTCTTCTTCTGCTCGAACTCGTCCCACATGTTGAGTGCGACAACCATCGGGATACCCATCTCGCGGACCTGCACAGCGAGGTAAAGCTGTCGCTCTAGGTTGGTCGCATCGAGTACATCGATGACCACATCGGGACGCGTCTCCTCATTGGTCAGGTAGTCACGGATGTAAAGCTCCTCTGGCGAATAGGGCGATAGCGAATAGGTACCTGGGAGGTCGATCAGTTCGTAGCGAATGCCTTGATGATCGAAGTGCGCCTCCTTAGCCTCGACAGTCACACCACTATAGTTGCCGACACGCTCGTGCGCTCCACTGGCATGGTTGAAGAGAGTCGTCTTGCCACTATTCGGATTGCCTATGAGCGCTACCCGTATCGATCGGGAGATCGTCGCATCGTCGTCCGATACAGTAGTAGCTGTCGGTGCGTCGTCATGCTTGTCAGAGACAAACGTATGCGCCAGCGGTGGTAGCTCTTCCGAAGAGGAGCCCGGGTCGATGAGCTCTACCGTGATCAGTCCCGCCTCCTTGCGACGCAGCGAGACGTTGTAGTCCATCAGTCGATAGTAGATAGGATCCCGTAGCGGAGCCGCTTGGATCACCTCCACAACCTGCCCCTGCACGAAGCCCATCTCTAGGATACGCTTGCGAAAGGCTCCATGCCCACCGACCGATAGGATACGAGCTCGGTCACCATTATGTAATTCCGACAATTTCATGCGCCACAAAGATAGCGAAAGCTGACCGAGCGACCTGCCACAGCGACTACCTAATAGTAGGTATCACCCTCTTTTTTGGAAGAATAACCCAATAGTGTCCTAAACGTTTTTGGCGGGCGAAGGGTGTGAGATAGCAGTCAAGCG
>URDQ01000037.1 GCA_900546675.1 uncultured Porphyromonas sp.
AGGGTGCGATCCATTTTTTGTAGGTATGAGTTGCATTTACTAATTGAATATACGGGTTCGTTAGAAAAAAGCGGTCATATGAAGGTTTTCATCTTCACGTGACCGCTAATTTTTTATCCGCTCCTCTCTATACGAAAGGATAGAGTCACCGTCTGGTCAGACAGTCTATACGAAGCTTTATAGGTTGGGATTGACCTTATGCCACTCGGCAACTGGAGGTATGACGCCCATCTCGATGATCTGCTCGCGCATACCCTCTAGATGCTTGTAGCTCTTGTCTAGAGCAGCCTCCTCCTCGGGTAGACCCTCTACCTCCTGATAGGTTACGCCCTCACGAGTTATGGTCGTCTCGCGCGCCATCATCACGTTCTTGTAGCGATGGTCACTGACGAAGCATCCTGCGGGCCAGCGGAAAGGCTCACCACCCATAGCTGCGCGAATCATCTCTATGGAGACGTAGGCTGGGCTCTGGAAGCTAGAGCGACCACGTAGTGCGATAATGTTTGCACCGCCCTTGATGACACGCTGCTGGAGTGCAGCCCACTGGTCATGCGTGAGGCGATCGGTGCCGATGAGCTCCGTCAGTGGCTTGCCATCGATGCGAGCTGTGCTGGCGAAGACAGCCATCTGCTCTCCGTGACCGCCATAGGTGCGTGTATTCGTCACCTGACTCTGCTGGAGCCCGAAGTGCTTAGCCAGCTCGCTCTGCAGACGTGTACTATCGAGCGCAGCAAGAGTGGTCACCTGTGAAGGCTTCAGGCCAGAGTGTATCAGCGTGACTAGACCAGTGATGTCTGCGGGGTTGAAGATGATGACCACATGGTTTACATCGGGGCAATACTGCTTGATGTTGCGTCCCAGCTCAGCGGCTATCTCGGAGTTGCCCTTGAGCAGGTCTTCACGCGTCATACCCTCCTTGCGCGGTGCGCCGCCAGAAGATACGATATACTTAGCACCTCGTAGCGCCTCTGCGATGTCAGAGGTAAAGGTTAGATTGATCCCATCGAAGCCACAGTGACGCATCTCCTCCCAGACGCCCTCGAGACCCTTAGCGTAGGGATCATAGAGACAGATGTTTGGGGTGAGGCGCATCATAGCAGCCGTCTGTGCCATGTTTGATCCAATCATACCAGCAGCACCGATGATGACCAGCTTGTCTTGTGTTACGAAACTCATAGTGTCTTATACTTGTTGAAGTGATTGATACGCTATCTCTTGTCTAGAATAGGAAAAGATCGAGAGCTGGTCCTCAGACCTGCCAAGGTCGTACGCACTAGCTCCCGATCTCTCCACTAGAGTGTTATCCCATTAAGCCTCGTAGCGACGAGCGACCTCCTTCCAGTCGATGATAGACCAAAGATCCTTGACGTGGTCGGCACGGCGGTTCTGATAGCTTAGGTAGTAAGCGTGCTCCCATACGTCGAAGCACATCAGAGGCTTGAGGCCCTTGCGTAGCGGGTTGCCAGCGTTTGGCTCCTTCTCTATCGAGAGCTTGCCCTGATCGTCACTAGCTAGCCAAGCCCAGCCTGAGCCAAAGAGTGAGGTGCAGGCATCGTTGAAGGCCTTCTGAAACTCCTCAAAGCTGCCAAAGTCACGCTTGATAGCGTCAGCGAGCTTGCCCTCGGGCTGACCACCAGCGTTGGGGGCAAACTGTAGGAAGTACATATTGTGGTTCATCACCTGACCAGCCTGATTGTATAGCTTACCCTCAGCCTTGCGGACGAGATCCTCTAGAGAGGCATCCTTAAGGTCAGAGTCGGGGAGTAGCTTATTGAGTGTATCTACGTAGCCCTTGAGGTGCTTGCCGTGGTGATACTGGATCGTCTCAGCGCTGATTACAGGCTCAAGTGCATCGTTTGCATAGGGGAGCTTTATTAGTTCGTGTGTCATATTGCTTTATCTGTTTATATTTAAGTGTTACATATGCTTCTCTAGTCTCGCAACTCATATCTAGAGCCACCAGCCTAGACCGCATCACAAAGGTATATAAAAAGAGTCACAATTACAAGTCCCCTCCTAGACTCTGCAAATCATTACTCGTCTCTAATCTCTAATTCAATCCCCACGTGGCTATTCTCAAACCTCCACGTGAAAAAAGGAAAATGCCTACGTAGGGACGAAATAAAACTTCGGAGGAATCAAATGAAACTTCGGAGGAAATGATTCTCGCCTACGTGGGAAAAAGAAATTCTCCACGTGGCGATTTGCGATTCGCCACGTGGAGATCAGTTTATGCTAAGAGAAAGTGCTGCGGGGCATAGGGGACGCTATACTATAACGTATCAGAGTTGAGTACCCAGCAGTACAAAATAGGCGTTAGCCCTAGATGAATAGGCTCACAGAGGCTCCTCCCTCTTGAAGAAGTCAGAAGGGGCCCTGCGGTTAGTCTAGTCGAGGCTTCACCCAGCCATCTAGGCGCGAAGTAAAGTGCAGCCCCGGCATAGCCCGCTCAGGGTGATCTAGTTGTAGCGAGCTCAGTAGCGTATAGTCAGCAGCGTCTAGCGCATAGTAGCTTGTGGCATCGGCGGTGGAGACCTTGAGGGTGTAGCTGTCTAGGTCGTTGCCGATGATGGTGAGATCCTCACGGCGAGGATCCCACGAGGGTATCTCAAGGCGACAGGACCGATAGCCCTCACGCTCGATCAGATAGAGCTGATGGTCTCGGGTAGAGACGAGACCGATGTGCCGACGACTAGGTAGCTCCCAGACGAATGCTTCGGCAGCCTCTACGCCCTCGGGCAAGTCAATAGCCCGCAGGTAGGGCTTGCCCGCCATCTGCTTGAGGTGAAAGAGCTTACCCTGCTGATCTATGAGGAGGTAACCGTTGTCATACTCCTTTTGTGCAGTTGCATTGCCAGCGACCCGCTGTGCGGGGAAGGCAAAGCCTTTCTCCTGAAAGAGCTTCGTGTAGCTAGCACTCTTCGTCTTGTCTAGCTGATTGCTCTGCATATTTACAAATTCGATCGCCTGCTCGGTGATGCGAAAGAGATCTTCGGGCATCTCCAGCTTGACTCTCCGTGAAGCACTCTCAAGGAGGGGGTAGAGAGCTACACCAGGTGCAGAGAGGGTGCGTGGCGAGCTGCGAAAGGTGACGCCACCCCGCTGTATGAGCTGTGGAGTCACCGCCTCTCCGTAGAGCGTGTCGGGCAGGCGACCATCAGTCAGGAGCTGGCGGTAGTAGAAGGTGGGGAGTAAGCTGTCGACCTCCTCACGACTATACTGTACGCCCTTACCGCTATGGTAGGTTATCGCTCCCTCATCATGACCTGTGATGATAAAGTCGCCTAGTAGCTGACTGTAGATAGTGAATGGCTCACGGCTTGCATCGGCTCGGAGGTAGTTGTACCACCAGGGGATCTGCCAGACGATGAGTAGTGCTATGGTGATGTATAGGAGTATTGTGGCTATGCGCTTCATAGTATTCTAGTCTTGTCTCCCCTCTTTGAAGCGGCTCACGGAGAGCCACACGAGTGTCGAGGAGAGGATGGTGTAAATAAGTAGCGTTGGTAGGAAGGGTGCGTAAGCTCCTGCTGTGGGTGAGATGAAGCAGAGACGCATCAATAGTACAGTGATGAGGGTGTAGAGGATGCGTCTGCGCCAAGTGGGCTCTAGGAGTATCCAGCTCATGAGGAGGTAGCCGAGGAAGCCTGCCAATATCCACGGCAGTGTGGCGGAGAGGACGTAGGCGAGGAGTTCGTAAGCGAGGACTCCTTTTAGTCCGATGAAGAGGACACCTATATATAGTAGGGTATGCCATAGCAGTAACGTCACCCCGCAGGCGAGCATCTGGTAGGTCGATCGGAGCGGTGACTGAGGCAGGTGCAGGGTGAGCTTGAGACTACGACGAGAGAGCTCTGGGGCAAACTGAGCGATGGCGCAGAGCAAGCCTAGTATGAGGGGTACGTAGCGCATACTCTCTACGAAGACGACCCCCTTCTGTATCATCACGAGCCAGATATGGTCAGCACCTTGTAGGGCGATGGCTCGGTGTATGCGTATCACGCCGTAGAGCGGCATGGCTAGTGCGACAAGTGTCGATAGTAGTGCGTATAGTCGGAGCTTGAGCCACTCCTTATATATTATAGAGGTAAACATATAGATAGCGTTAGTACTTACCGGTGAGTCCTATGAAGGCATCCTCGAGCGTCGTCTCGTGTGCTGTGAGATCTTGGTAGGGGACGCCAGCCTGAGTGAGTCGCTCGGCGACCTCTGGCAGTGGAAGGAATGAGTAGCACTCCCCACGTCTGTGGTGCGCCTCGAAGTGGTACAGCCCGTCGATCTCAGGGAGAGGACGATCGTCTGTGAGGGTGCATCTGTAGAGTCGCCCCTCGTCTAGTATCTCAGCAACGGGTCGCTGCAGGAGTATAGAGCCGTAGTCCATAATGATGCAGTCATCGATCAGACGCTCCATATCCTGGATGATGTGGGAGGTGAGGAAGATCGTGGTCCCCTGCTCCTTGGCATAGTGATGCAGGTAGTCCACAAAGAGCCTGCGATAGCCTGGGTCTAGTCCCATCGAGAAGTCATCGAGGATGAGGACTTTGGGGTTTTGCGCTAGGAGCAGTCCGAGAGCGACCTGTGAGCGCTGACCACAAGACATACGACTGAGGTGCTGGCTCTCGGTGACCTTGAGTAGCTCCATCAGCTCGTAGTAAGCCTCCCTGCGCCACTTGGGGTAAAAGGGAGCGTAAAAGCGCTCTATCTGCCGTATAGTCATAAAGCTATACTGGACGTGCCCCTCGATGAGCAGCCCGATATCCTGTCTGAGCTGGTCGGGCATACGGGTTATGTCTTCGCCTAGGATGCGACAGACACCCGACTTGGGGCGGAGGAAGCCACTGAGGATATTGATCGTTGTGGTCTTGCCTGTTCCGTTTTTACCAAGCAGACCGAGGATGCGACCACGAGGCACGGCAAAGGAGAGATCACGATAGATCAGTCGCTTGCCGTAGTAGTGGGTCAAGTTGTGACACTCGATTAAGTTGTCCATATTAGTTAAGTGGTATAAGGGGTGGGTGTGGGCTACTCTTTAGGTAGCAGGGACTGCCACCTACATTTATAGGAAGAGGAAGAGTAGTGGTACTGCCAGACCGATCAAGAGGAGGATGCCTCCACGGCCTATGAGTCCACGTCTCCCCGGCACGATGAGTAGTCCCGTGAGGGTGATGAGGATAAGACCGATGGCTAGTACATCAGCGACGATCGTCCACCAGCGCCCTGGGTTGTAGTGCAGTTGTGTCATAGAGCTGATGAGCGGGCGTCGCTCGATCGACTCGTAGACGGCTACCCCGGTTGAGGTGTCGAGGAGTAGGGTGGCACGTCCCTTGAGGAAGACTTTGAGCGTGTGGTCGTCTGGGTAGTAGTGCTTGGTATAGTTACCCGACAGGTCTATCTTGTCTAGGAGCTTGCGAACGGCGGGTGCGTCAAGACGTGCAGCACCTTGCAGCTCTTCTAGCGGGATTTGATACTCCCGCTGGGTGATGATGTAGTGTGGATTGATCGAGTCTCGGTGATTCATATAGAGACCCGACAGGGCATAGATGAATATGAGTGCAGCAAGTAGGTAGGAGAGGTCACGGTGTAGTAATCTACTCCAGCGACGCACGCTCCTACCTACTGCCTTAAAGTTTACTCTCATAGAGATCTTTCAGCTTCAGATATGTTACTGCTGCTCTATCTGATAGCTTGTAGCATCGATGTGGTAGAAGGAGAGGTATGCCTTGCCCTCCTGAGCTTCGCGCTCAGCGATCTGCTTGCGAAAGTCTGCGATACGAGCCTCTGGTGTGTCGGCCGTTTCGCCACGAGCCTTCTTCTCATTGGCGCAGCCTGCCTTGCCCTCGCCATGCTCTTTGGTGGCTTGAGCTTTGAGCTGCTCCTCCCAGTTTTGCAGATAAGCCTCATCGATACGATCCTCGACAAGCTGTCCTGTGATGGTGACTATACTATTGATACACTCTTGGGCAAAGGCGCCCATCTCCTCACTAGCCTCAGCGCGGATCACCTTGGTGTCGTCACTGCCCATAAGGAAAGCTTTCTTGGCACCATGTTTGCAAAGATGAGTGCAGATGCCCTGCACAGTAACCGTCTGACCGACGAGACTATCGGCAGAGGCGAGGAGTGCGTCTACCTCCATATAGGTCGGAGCCTCCGTCTCTGCGGTTGCGGTCTGATCTTGCTTTTGCTTGTTGCAGCCTATGAGGGCTAAGGAAAGTAGTGCTGCGAGAAGCACGAGAGATAGTTTATTGTTCATACTATGTTGATGTGATAATTGTGTTTTGAGGCAATAGGGTGTGAAGTGCGAGCTTCACAGAGTTGCTTATAAAAGAGGATAGTCCCTCTCCTCCACATAGGGAGAAGAGGAACGAGACAGATTAGATAGCGGGGATGTAGACACGATAGGCCTCACGATCTGTCTGGATGAAGTAGATACCAGCAGGTAGTGAGAGCTCCATATCACCAGAGAGTAGCTGCTGTGCCACCATCTCACCAGCTGACGTGTAGATAGCTACTGGACGAGCCATATCACTGTGTACGTAGAGCGTACCAGCAGCGGTAGCGATAGTGAGCTTGGCTGCTGCAACCTCCTCAATAGCTGTATTGGTCTGACCAGATAGTGTGACAATCGTCTTGACATCACCAGAGGTTAGGACGAGCTGAGCTGTAGCCTTGGCATTAGCTGCGATGGTCTTGTCAGGCGTGTAGGTTACTTTGAGGGTCGCAGGCTCATTGGAGACGGCTAGTTCGCTCTTGTCTACTGAGTAGTACTTAGCACCCTCACCCTCGATCGTACAGGTGATAGCGTCCATAAGGTTCTTCTGTGTGACGGTCAGATCGACAGACCTATGCTCACCGACAGGTATCATCGTGAAGTCGATCTCGCTCTGAGATACCTTGATGTACTGCTCTGTCTCGGTCATTGCGTAGAGGTAGACCTCGTAGCTAGCACCGCCGGAGGTGAGGGTGAGCTTGCCGATACGCTCTTCGGGCGTCTTGGTGACTGCCGCCCTAAACTGTACCTCCAGAGCTCCACCCGTAGCGGGAAGCTCCTTGAGCTGTGCCGTAAAGCCTTCGCCAGAGCATGTCACCTGGATCGGATCTTTAAGGTCAGACGCGAGGACTTGTAGGGTACCCTTGCCCTCTGATAGGTGGATAGCTTTGCAGCTAGCAGAGACTGAGGGGAAGGGGAGCTTGTGGGCAACAAAGAGGCTAAACCAATCCTTGTATATCATCTCCTTATAGCCCTCGGCCGTAAGGAGCTTAGCACTATTGCGACAACGCGCACCTGCCACATAGCTATTGGCTACGACATCGCCTCCGAATGAGGTCATAGCTTTACTTACCATAGGGTAGTCTTGTGCAGAGCCCTCAGAGAGGTTGAGATCCAGCACACGATAATAGGTCTGCCCTCCTAGAGCATAGGCATGCAAGATGACACGATCTCCCTGAGTGGATATAGCCGTACAGTTGGAGAATCCCTTCTCTGGGAGGAGCGTATGCCACTCTGCATTGGGCTTGCCTGTAGCTTTGTCTATTGCTAGAGCATAGCCTCTGTGTCCCTTGACTTTTTGCTCGAGGATCACATTTCCCTCAGCATCGCAAAAAGCTCCAGCACCACGTCCCGCTATGTAGACCTTGTCCTTGCCGACAGCTATCCCATCGACAAAAGCAAGCGTCGAAGTGTGCTCGGGTACAGCCTTGATATCAATCTGAGAGATCCACGACACCTTTAGATCTGTGTCTAGGCAGAGGGTGACAAGGCTCTCCTTATCGCTAGGGATGAGTTGCTTGCCATCGATGGTTATGGGGGTCTTCTCTTTAGTTCCTGTGAAGCGTCCAGCCGCATAGAGCTTGCCGTCTTGATACTTGATGACCGTTAGCATAGAGCGCCCTATAGGGTCTCCCTGCTCGGTGAGATGCTTGAGGAGGTTACCCTTGTTGTCAAACTTGAGGACGAAGAAGTCTCCCATCTGTTTCTGTTGGTCACCATTCCACCCGACATTGTTCTTTGCCTTGATGGTTGTCTCGCCGATGGTTATGGCCGTGCGGACGAAGCCACAGACATAGACGTTGCCCTCGGGATCTATAGTTGTGCCCTTGAAGTCGCAGCCCGTAGGGGTCCCGTAGCTATAGCGAGTTGCATCGGCCATAGGGGTGTGGTCTACTTCGAAAGCTTTGTGATACTCGATCTGTCCCGCAGCACTAACCTTGACAAGGAGTGGCATGATCTTGCGACGCGTAGCTCCTGCGGAGGCATCATCGCCAACTCCGACAAATAGAGACTTCATCTCTACATCGTAAGGCTTGCCGTCAGCCTGGACCAGACGCAGCGTGTCTGTATCGCTCTTAGACTTGGACTGAGCATCCCGTACCATCAAGATGGTCACAAAGCCTCCGTCGGGAGTAGCCGTGATACAGTTGACATTGGTTGCTATCTCTCCGCGGCTGTTGTATATGTACCAGAGTAGCTTGCCCTCAGGAGTCATCTTATAGATAGTGAGGGCGGTGTTGCCGTTGGCCGCCGAGCCGTCATCGCCATAGGAGATCGCTTTGTCAGCATCGTCTGATGCGTCAAAGTTGAAGACCGAGCTAGCGTCAGTGCGCTCCTTACTATAGAAGGCATTGCTCGCAAAGAGATTGCCATCCATAGAGGCGACCACTTGCTGAGGTATCTGATGACGCTCTACGCTATTGGAAATAAGGCGATACCAGAGGAAGTTCTTTGCGACGCCTTCGTCTGGAGTCTGTGCTATCGTCACACTCGCCGTACAGAAGAGCGTGAGGAGTATAAGTAATACTGGTAGTTGTTTTCGCATACTGATGATATTTAGATTGTTTGATTAGTCTGTTTTGCCATTAGAATGAGATGCCACAGCGTATGGCTCCGTAGTTGCTACCGCACAGACTCGTCTGCGTATGGAGGTAGTCTAGTGAGAGCCACAGCGCATATCTACTGCTAAGCTGATAGCCGTGAGTCATAGAGAGCCCATAGGTCATCTGCGTGGAACTAGCTATCTGGAAGGCTCGCTCCAGTGTCTCAGCATAAGTAGGTATAGGCTGATGCTGAGGTGCTAACTGTAGTGAAGGGTGTCCCGTCTGCGACCAAATACTATAAGTAGGAGTCAGAGAGACAAAGTACTGCCCGCGATGAAAGCTAACATACGGAGCCAATGTCCCTCCTAGATGGTAGAAGAGTCGCTCTGCTTGAGGTAGCAAGTCTTCCTCATGTAGTCGATAGCCGAGCGAAGTGGATACGCCCCACGACCAAGGCGTGCGAGGAGCGTCCTTATACCAAAAGCCTTTAGCTCCAAACTCTAAGGTCTGGCCATAGTATGACCGCTCCGTGGCTATGCGTGGGTAGATATTTCCCTTAGGATCACCGAAGAGATGGACAGCACCTCGACGTATGTCGCCCAGTGTGTAGAGTGCTACGCCCCAACGCTCTAGTCGTGCTGAGCGGGCGGTGTATCCCGCCTGCAGATCTATCGTGTGACTGGAGAGTGTCGAGAGGGGGAGGTTGTTGAGCTCTCGTATGATACGGTCGGTCGTCAGCAGATGCCACGCAACCAGAGCATAGAAGCCTTGATGCGACTCGCTGGTAGGGGTTAGCCCGAGCGAGATACCATATGACAGCCCTTGATAGAAGAGCGACGTATTGCCTCCCCTAAAGCGGTAGTAGTCTCCCCCGATGCCCGTAAAGTGATATTCACTAGCCACTCCGAGCTCACTCAAGAAGTTTACCTGGTTGTTTTGCTTGTAGCGACCTAGCGTCCCTGCTAGGGCTAGCGCATAGTCGGTAAGCTGATAGCCAATGCCGATCTGCCCCTCTAAGCGTGTAGCCAGATTGCGAGGACGAGGGTCTTGCGTACGGTAGGCAAAGGTGGCACGATAGTCCGCCGTCAGGGAGAGGAGCCAATTGCCGAGACGATGCACCGTACCTGCGCCGAAGGTGTAGAGATCTTGGTGCAGGCGCACTGTATGCGCCGTGTCTCCCATAACGTAGGGCGTGAGGAGGGGGTAGTCTGTCGTCTCGTTGAAGCGTATCCCCTCCGTAGCACGATAAGTGTAGGAGGCAGCACCCCAAGCGAAGTTGTTGTGCTGACGCAAAGCACTTTCGATAAGCACCGATCCATCGATGTCTTGCTTGCCTAGCTGCGGGGTCATCGCCTCGCCTCCATCTCGCCGCATAGCTCCGCCCAGAGAGAGGTCTGTACGAGAGCCTCGCTCTGAGAAAAAGTAGAGTGGCGACACTACTGGCGATACCGACAGGTCGTAGCCAGGTCGCCCCTGCTCTAGGAGCGACCCTGCCACCGAGAGGGTATCTGCAGGTAGTGAGATCTTCTCTGGCTCTTGCTGCTGTCCATAGAGCGAGTTTGTAAGCACACCTAGGAGACAGAGTAAGAGCGCAAGAGATCTGCTAAGACAAACTGAAGAATGATGCACCATAGTCTATCGAAGAGACCTTACTGCTCAATAGGCACGACCCCATCATAAGTCTTAGTCGTGCAGGGTGTACCCTTAGCATTGATCGCAGTACCTTGCTCTTCAATGAGTGAGGCCGTGACCATTGGGTTGAAGTCCTCAAACGAGTTATTGGTGTCCTGCAGGATCATATGTCCCTCGGCATCCTTGCCTAGGTACTTACGTCGTACGCTATGGAAGTAGCGATCTTTCTGTCCGTCTACCGTACCACAGTTTGTATATCCAGCGTCTATCGTCTCAGGTAGGATCGTCCACTGATGCACCGCTTCGACACTACAATTGACACCATCTATGATCCAGTCGTTGGGTAGCTTATAGCACGAGCCTGACATGTCATAGCTATTTCCATTGTGTGTCAAGACGTAGGTGTAGTCATACTTGTAGTCCTTGAGGTACTCCTCCTTGGTTATCGGCATACGAGCTATAGCGTACGATGCAAAGCCTCTATTGTGTAGGATGAAAAAGGACTTCGTGTAGCAGTACCACTTATCTAGGTTAGGCACTGTAGGACTATCAAAGTCTTGGTGTGCTGGTGAGCTAGACTCGTCATACCACTCGAAGTTAGCCTTGGAGAGGTCGAAAGCATTTGGATTATTCACCTTGTGATCGATGCCTATATCACAGAGTATCAGCCGCTCGCCAGGCTTCACGGGGTGCTCCTTACCACTGCCAGGGATGACATAGACAGCGTGTACCGCCATAGCTTCTTGACGTATGTCTGGCTTGTAGTCAAACTTACGTGCGGGGTTAAACCCACTCTCACAGAAGGCGATCCCGTCAGCATAGAGTACTCTGTCTGTCCCGTTGTAGAGAACCACATAGCTGGTCCCATGATACTGCTTGCCTGCAGGGGGCAGTGTGCCCGTAAAGAATATCTCCTGAATGACAAAGTCCTGAACGGTAGGCACGATGCGGAGCTCTAAGCGTAGCTTGAGTGGGGCGGTCGTTTGGTCGGTCACCTCCATATTCTCAATCTGTGCGACCAGCCGTCCCTCCATTGCGACCCCGTGTAGCTTATAGCGACAGGTCGCTGTGTAGTTTAGGTTGTACAGACCTAGAGCCAGCTTGATACCCTCTAGCGTCTTATACGCCACGTCTTGACCCGTGGAGGTATTGTGTATCGTGAGGAGCTCCTCTTGTATGGTCAAATCAGTGACACCATCAGGCTGTGTGCGCTCGAAGAGACAAGCGATGGCTTTTTGCTCCTTGGGGTTGTCTGGTGTGACAGGGTCTGGACGACAGGCAGTCACAGCGACCAGCAGGGCTGGTAAGAGGAGTATATACAGTAATCGTTTCATAGAGATCTATTTGTTGGGTTGATTATATTTTGATGCGTAGCTCCATGCCAAAGTAAGGTGTGGCAGTACGCCTGAGCGTAGCGCTCCCCACCTTGTAGTCGGGCAGGTAGTCTAAGACGTTGTTGGCAAAGAGAGATAGCGTAAAGAGCCTTCCCAGCTGCTTGGATACTTTTAGATTGACCCCAAGAGCTAGAGGTATGCGACTCGGCTTAAAGAGCGTATCACTGTAGCGTATCAAGAGATGCTGCAGATAGGTGTCTTGCTCAGACTCCGCTGTGTAGGGGTGCAGCTTACCGTCGTGCACATCTAGGTAAGCTATCGGACGACCATCTTGGGGGAGGCGACGACGAGAGACCAGCCAAGTACTCTCTATGGCGGTCGTCAGGATAAGTCCCCACTGCGGGATCTGCGTGTCGAGGAGCAGGTTGGTCGAGAGCGACTGATTTTCCGATCCATCCTGCCAGTTGTAGAGGCCTAAGTATTGATCCGATAGGATCACATCTCCGTAGACTCCAGAGACGGCATAGAAGAGCGGTACGCTATTCGAGTAGGTAGAGCGAAACCATGCGCCCCCTAGGATCAGACTGGTATTGATCACTGGAATGCGCTCCGTCATAATCTGTAGCTCTACCCCCTCCTTGCGGATCATGCTGCCATTCTCAGGGCGACTTGTCGACTCGATACGCGCAGCGGGAGTGTAGGGAATGGTAGATATGTCGGGCTGTCCCGTCAGCTGGGTATAGTCGATCGCCGAGGCGTCATACTTATTATAGGCATAGACCTGAGCTGTGGAGCGGTATCTAAAGCCTGTGGTCATCAACTCGCGAAAGTAACTCACGGAGATCCTGTTGCGTCCCCACTCGGCCGAGAGACGTAGGTCTAGCTTCTGATTGCGTGTAGCACGTAGCTTGTAGTTCGTCGCATCCTCTATGTAGGTGCGGACGTAGTATAGACTGCGCTCATAGGGAGCGTTGATGTCGTAGTAAGCTAGCTGAGTTATGTCTACGTAGCGTGGGTCAGGGTATAGATAGTTGAGCGTAGGCATACGAGTCGTCAGCCCCCATCCGGCATCGAGTGAGAGCTTGAGGTCTCGTGACAGCAGCTCCCAGGCAGGCAAGCTCCAGCGCAGATTGACACGTGGATCTAGGTAAGGCTTATAGCTCAGCGTGTACTGTGGTGCTAAGCCTAAGAGCATGGAGAGTCGTACGCCTGCCTCTAGCTGGAGTGTATGCGCTCCGAGCGGCTGCTTATATAGATCCTCCGCATAGAGTGCTAGCTGCTGCAAGGCTGGGATCTGGTAGTAGGGTCGTGGACGAGTGTCCCACGCTTTGGGGAAGAGTGGATAGGAAAGGTCGTAAACCTGCCCGCGACCGAAGTTTTTGGATAGTTCATAGTTAAAGCCCCCCTTCAACCTATGCGAAGCTTTTCCCCACTCTATGTTATATAGTGTCTGCCCCTTAGCAAAAAGCGTCAGAGGCTTACCATCACTCACATAGTCCGCTATATACTCCCCGCCGATCAGTCTAGCCTCGTGCTCGCCAGCCTGGTCGCCCGTAGGGGTTATAGACATACGGTCTGGAGCCACGAGACGGCGCTGGTGTAGGTAGTCAAACTGCTGCGCAGCGGATAGTGTTAGCTCCACCCGTTGTAAGCCCTCCCTGCGGCTTGACGGAGCGTAAGTATAGCGTGAGGTGAGTGCTATGCGGTTGTAGTCTGTGCGGTACTCGTCGGTGCGTCCGTAGGAGAGGTCGGGGTCTACCTTATTCTTGTCAAAGGTTCCCGTATAGTCTCCGCTTACCTCCCATCTGTGCACTTGGTCACTACTCGTACCATGATAGCGTAGCGAACCAGTCAAGCGCCGGTAAGTCTCAAAGGGGACACGCGGGTCAGGCTTAGCATCTAGATAGCTCACATCACCATTGAGGATGTGGCGCTGGGAGGGTGTGAGGGCAAACCCTTTCTCCACTGAGACCAGCTTGCTGTAGCCATCTACCTTAAAGCGACTCTGCACGGGCGAGGCTTGTCGCTTACGATGCACCAGCACCACACCCGAGGTGATATTGCCATACTCTACGGAGGGGACACCACGGATGAACTCGACCCGCTCTATATTGTCCGTCTGCAGCGTGCGCATATCCACACCTCGATTCACATTGACCTTGCCAGCACCTAGGAGCGAGCCAGACGGCGAGGCTGTGTACTGCATATCCGCATCCGTATTGAGCGGAGCTCCATCTACCATAAAGAGGGTACCTAGCGAACTGATGGCGTAGTCTTGGTTGTTTGTCTTATTGCCCTGCATATTGATAGTGCCCGTCTCACGGAGCAAGAGATTATTGACACCACTCATATTAGGTATGCTACTCTTGCCACCAGGTAGTAGTGCCGTCAGGTCGGAGAAGCTACTAGGCTGCAGATGATCTATAGCTGCCCGCTCAATCGTTGAGGAGCTGGTCAGCTGTCGTCCCTCCTGCGCAGTCACGACCACCTCGCCTAGTGTCTGCTCCAGCTTAAAGGGGATACGTAGGTGTTGGTCTCGCTGCAAGGTGACCGTCAGCTCCTTGCGCAGACCCGTATAGCGCACCTGTAGGCGATATCGTCCCGCTAGTACCGACTGAAAGGTAAAGCGCCCGTCATCATCCGTGTAGGTTACCACATCTTTGCGTCCCTCAGCAGAGAGAGCCACTAGAGCGTAGGCTATCGGCTCGCCAATAGACGCTTCGTATACCACTCCTGTGAGGGTGTGACGGGCACCCTGAGCATATAGACTCCAGGAGAGCAACGAAAAGAGTATGTAGGACAGAAGAACTCTACGGATAGACCTACTCATAGGGGAAGCATAAAAACCTCTGCAAAGGTACGTCGGCTTCATTCCCGATGAAATAACCACTAATAGGTATTTTAGCCTGTGTCTCTCATCAATCATAGGTAGGAGCTGTGAGAAGGGGTCAAAAGTCCAGCTTTGCTCCCTGATCCTTTACCGAGAGCGTTTCGGCCCTTTGAGGGGCTTGAGATCGCTTCCCTGCATCTCCACGTGAGAAATCGAAAATCCCCACGTGGGGAAGAAGCATTTCCCACGTGGAGACGAAATAAAACTTCGGAGGAATCAAATGAAACTTCGGAGGAAATGATTCTCGCCTACGTGGGGATTTTCGATTGCTCACGTGGGCATTTTCGATTCGCCACGTGGAGGTCTCTCCGAAAGTGACAAGAGACAAAAAAGCACCGCTCGCGTAGGAGTGACCTACGAGGGCGGTGCTTTAGTTCTGTAGCCTACCGATTGAGTCGGCTTACTGCTTCTAATCGAGTCGGCTTACTGCTTCTTGTCGAGTAGGTTGCGGATCTCGGTCAGCAACTTGACCTCATCAGAGGGCTCGGGAGCAGGTGCGGGGGCTTCGGGCTCCTCCTGGTTCTTCCTCACACTGTTGATCGCACGGATCATCATAAAGATGACAAGCGCGATGATGAGGAAGTCAACGACGTTCTGAATGAAGAGACCATAGTTGAGCGTTGTGGCTGCAACGACCTCTTCGCCAGCAGCATTGATCTCTGCAGGCTTGATGACCCACTTCAGGTCGGTGAAGTTGACTCCGCCCGTAATGAGTCCGATGATCGGCATCAAGATGTCATCAACGAGCGAGGAGACAATCTTGCCAAAGGCTCCTCCGATGATGATACCGACCGCCATATCCATAACGTTGCCACGGAGGGCAAACTCTTTGAATTCTTGCTTGAAACTAGCCATAGGGTCGTTTATTTATTGAGTTGATCGATGATCTCTGGTGTGCAGGCACAAAAAGCAGGAATCAGGTTGCGGTCGCCAAAGCCATTGTCTATGCGAGCCACATTGACCCAAAACTTATTCTCCTCAAGATAGGGTAGTGCGAAGGCTGCCTGCTGACGTGTGTAAGCGTGATGCCACTCGTCGGCACAGACCTCGTATTGGGGGTGAGGTGCGTTCTTGATGACGTTGTCCGTAGCATCGGCCTTGCCCGAAGCGATATCTTGAGCCTCTTGGTAGATCTGATTCATCACAGCGACAAAGCGATCTAGCTCAGCCTTGCTCTCGCTCTCGGTCGGCTCGATCATGAGCGTGCCGTGAACGGGGAAGGAGACCGTCGGAGCGTGATAGCCGAAGTCCATCAGACGCTTGGAGATGTCGCCCTCGTCGACACCTGCCTGAGCCTTGACACCACGACAGTCGAGGATCATCTCGTGTCCGACGAAGCCTCGGTCGCCTGTATAGACGACACCGTAGTTGTCGTGGAAGAGTGCCTTCAGATAGTTGGCATTGAGGATCGCCATAGCGGTCGCCTGACGCAAGCCTTCGTAGCCTAGGAGGCGAATGTAAGCGTAGGTGATGACGAAGACCCCTGCACTACCGAAGGGTGCTGCCGACACTTGGTTCGTAGCGTCAGACCAGCGCTCCACATGCTTGGGCAGATGGGGTACTAGGTGCTCAGCGACACAGATAGGACCGACACCAGGACCGCCACCACCGTGGGGGATCGCAAAGGTCTTGTGCAGGTTCAGGTGGCAGACGTCAGCTCCCATATAGCCAGGGTTGGTCCAGCCTACCTGCGCATTGAGGTTGGCACCGTCCATATAGACCTGTCCGCCGATCTCGTGGATGCGGTCGATGATGGTGCGGATATTGCTCTCGAAGATGCCATGCGTACTCGGATAGGTGATCATGATGGCTGCGATACGATCCTTGTACTGCTCGGTGAGCTCCATAAAGTGATCCATATCGATGTCGCCATTGTCGGCGGTGCGGACGGTAATCGTGTCAAAGCCTGCCTGTACAGCACTGGCGGGGTTGGTGCCGTGTGCAGAGGCGGGTAGGATAATGAGGTCACGAGCGCCCTGACCGGTAGCTTGTAGATAACTATGTATGACACGCAGACCTGTGTACTCACCCGCAGCACCAGAGTTGGGCTGGAGCGAAGCACCCTTCATACCAGTAATCTCGCAGAGGAGAGCCGACAGATTGCGTATCATCTCTAGGTAGCCCTCGACTTGGTCATCGGGAGCGTAGGGGTGGATATTGGCAAACTGTGGATTGCTCAGCTGTGCCACCTCTGAAGCTGCGTTGAGCTTCATAGTACAAGAGCCTAGCGAGATCATCGACTGAGCTAGCGAGATGTCCTTGCGATCTAGTCGCTTGATGTAACGCATCAGCTCGGTCTCGGAGTGATACTTCTGGAAGGTGTCATACTGCAGGAAGTCACTCTGGCGAGCGAACTGCTTGTCGAAGTAAACTTTCGTCTCGTCGACCTCAACGCCCTCGATGTCGCCCTCTTTGCCCTGGAGCTGTGCGAAGATGTAGAGGAGGACTGAGAGGTCGCTCTCGAGCGTGGTCTCGTCAATGCTGATGCCGATGTGACGACCATCCTCGTAGTAGCGTAGGTTGACCTGACAGTCGAGTGCGATCTCACGGAGCTTCTCGGCGGTGAGACCCTCGGGTAGCTCGATGTATAGGGTGTCGAAGAAGTTGTCGTTGAGCTGCTTGTAGCCCATCGCCTCGAGCTGCTCAGCTAGATAGCCTGCATAAGCGTGGATACGGTGAGCGATGTGGCGTAAACCCTCGGACCCGTGGTAGACAGCGTAGAAGCTACTCATCGTAGCAAGTAGAGCCTGTGCGGTACAGATGTTGCTGGTGGCGCGCTCACGCTTGATGTGCTGCTCACGTGTCTGGAGCGCTAGACGGTAAGCGGGACGACCGTAGGTGTCCTTGGAGATACCGATGATACGTCCAGGGATAGTGCGCTTATAGTCCATAGTAGAGGCGAGATAACCTGCGCTAGGACCTCCGAAGTACATCGGGATACCGAAGCGCTGAGCCGAACCGAAGACAATGTCTGCGCGCCACTCGCCTGGGGGTGTGAGGAGCACGAGACTCATCAGGTCGGCCGCTACGGCTACACGTGTGCCAGTAGCCTTAGCACGCTCCATAAAGTCGTGGTAGCAGTGAATGCTTCCCTTTTCGTCTGGGTACTGAATGATCGCTCCGAAGACTTTGTCCGTAAAGTCAAAGGTCTCGTAGTCGCCCACGACGATCTCCATACCTTGCTGAGGGACGCGTGTCTGTATGACTGCTTGCGTAGAGGCGAAGACGCGCTTGTCGATGAAGAGCTGGTTGGCACCCGCCTTCTTCTGCTCTCTAGACCGCTCGTTGTAAAGCATAAGCGCAGCCTCGGCACCTGCGGTAGCTTCGTCAAGTAGCGAGCAGTTGGTCAGAGGTAGTCCCGTCAGATCGGTGATGACTGTCTGGAAGTTAAAGAGCGCCTCGAGACGACCCTGCGATACCTCAGCTTGGTAAGGTGTGTAGCTGGTGTACCATACGGGATTCTCTAGGACATTGCGGATGATAGGCTGTGGGGTTACGGTATCATACCAGCCCATACCGATGTATGAGGTGAAGATACGATTGCGAGACCCTAGCTCGAAGAGATGCTCGCTGAGCTCACGCTCGGTCATCGGCTCGGGTAGGTCGAGAGGCTTCTCGAGGAAGATGCCCTCGGGGTATACCTTGTGCATCAGCGCATCTACGCTGTCTACACCGACGACCTTGAGCATCTCAGGTAGGTCAGCCTCGGAGATGCCTATGTGACGATAGGCAAAGTTTCTTGTATCCATCTATTTTAGTTGATATAAGGGTTATTACTTTTTTCGTTGTATATGGTTGTATGTGGTCCATGGCCTGGGTAGACGATGGTCTCGTCAGGCAAGGGACGCAGTTGGGTCTTGATACTGTGGAGGAGCGTCTGGTAGTCTCCTCCTGGGAGGTCACTACGACCTATGTCGCCACGGAAGAGTACGTCGCCCGTGAAGACGATCCGCTCGCTCGGCAGGTAGTAAGCGACATGTCCTGCCGTATGTCCTGGCACGAAGAGGTCGTAGATAGGCAACTCGCCGAGCCGTAGTGGCTCATCGCTCGGCAGTGGGCGGATCTGCGAGAGGTCAAAAGCTCCCTCTGGTACTTCAAAGCCCCAAGCGCGCATCTGCGCTTCGGGAGAGACCGCCTGCGCTAGCTCGACAGGGTGTGCATACGCCTTTGCCTCGGGGAAGATCTGGAGTGCCCAGGTCAAGCCCCAGAGATGGTCGAAGTGCAGGTGCGTGAAGAGGAGCAAGTCTACGGTCAGCCCCCACTGCTTGATGCGCTGTGCGAGACGCTCCTGCTCGCTTGCGGTGGCGCATCCGCAGTCGATGATGGCTGCGTGACCGTCGCTGGTCGAGAGGAGGTAAGTGTTTTCCTGTATGACGTTACATACGAATGTAGATACTTCGCAGTTCATAGTTCTTTTCGGTTAGTTGGTTCGTTTGTCCTGCTGGGCGACATAGACGATCCATTTGTCCTGATAGTAGTCGGGATAGTCGGCAAGCGTGGAGATCGCCGTGAGCTGTGCGGTCACACCTGACTGCGCTATCTCCTCGCTGAGGTCGCCTCCCTTGAGACAGTAGATGCCAGAGCGGGGAGCTTGTGAGCCTTGAAGGAGATGCTGTGTGTAGTCGTAGAGACGCCCCAAGGGCATCGCAGCGCGTGAGACGATGTAGTCGCAGCGTAGGTCGCAGCTCTCGACGCGAGTGTGATGCGTAGAGACATTGGTTAGACCTATCTCGTCAGCAATGGACTGAGCTACGTGGAGCTTCTTGGCAATGCTGTCGATCAGCAGGAACTGGTACTGAGGATATAGGATAGCTAGCGGGATGCTGGGGAAGCCACCGCCACAGCCTACGTCAGCGATGGTGTAGCTGGTCGGCTCGTTGGGCAGAAGCCAAGCGAGCGCCAGTGAGTGCATCACGTGGTGCAGATAGAGATTGTCTATGTCTCGTCGGGAGATGACGTTGATACGTGCGTTCCACTCTTTGTAGAGCGGATAGAGAGCGGTCAACTGCTGCTGAGCAGTTGGGGAGAGTGCAGGAAACTGCCTCAGGAGCCTATCCAATTGCTCCGTGGGGGTAGTGCTTGGTGTCGTGGGCATCTCTAAAACGCACAATTACATAGAGAGGGAAACGTCATATGTCCCCACAAATGTACGAAAAAAGAGCACAACCCACAGTCTTGTGAGTTGTGTTCTTGATCCGCACATTCCAGTGTCAAGTGCAACACACTTACAAATGTAGGAAAAAAACTTCA
>URDQ01000038.1 GCA_900546675.1 uncultured Porphyromonas sp.
CAGGGGTGGGTGCTTTTATACGCTTCGTGTTGCACTTACTACTGGAAATTGCGAATACCAGCAGCATAATAGACAGACGCACACAGAAGGACCTCGTAGAGGTCCGACGAATCATAGCCGTGGGTCGAAGGGGCAAAGCCCCGAACGACCCACGGTGACAAGACGGCATCAGTTTATCGACCCCTTGTGGGTCGGACTAGACAAAGATACAGTCCCAGTCCGACCTCCCCTGTGCGGGAGGTCGCTTGCTTCGTGTGACACTCCTGACACCGCAGTCGTTCGGGGCTTTGCCCCTCCGATTGGGGGCTACGATGCGTCCGACCGCAAGCGGTCGTCTAACCTCTGACCTCTAACTTCTAATCTCTAAAGTCTAACCTCTAATCAAAAAAGGGGCGAACCATCGTTCGCCCCTTTTTTTGATTCTAGTGTCTTACCACCACTCGGTAAGTCTCGCCCGCTACGCAGACCAGGTAAACCCCGTCCGCATAGGGTGTCAGGTCAATCTGCAGCGTGCCTCGATCATCGGCACGATCCGCATAGAGCCGTTCGCCAGTCATGCTGTGCAGCGTCACTTCGCTAGCAGGTGCTATACCCTCCACGATGACATAGTCAGTCGCTGGATTCGGGTAAAGCTGGGTCTGCTGCGTGACGGTCGTCTCCACGCCCGTATGATCCACAAACGTTGCCTTGACCTCCGTGACATCTGTGACCACAAAGCTCTTGGTTGCGAGGATGTCCTCGCCGTTGGCCGTCAGAGCTGTCAGCTCGCACTGTGCATTCTTGCCCGTAGCCTTCACCGTCAGAGTCGTACCATACAGCACCGCCTTGAGGTCCACTGGCTCAACGATCGTGATCTCTCCATGCTCGTTGCTCGTCAGCGTCACTGCAAACGTCTTCTTCGCAAACGTCGCCTTGACGGTTAGGTAGTCGGTCACGACTATCTTCTTGGTAGCGAGGATATCCGTGCCATTGGCAGTAAGCGCAGTCAGCTCGTAACCCTCAGCTGGCGTAGCAACGATCGTCAACTCCGTGCCGTAAGCGACTGAGTTAAGGTCGCTGGCACCCGTAGCGGAGATCGTACCCTCGCCCTCCTTGGTTAGAGAGACAGCGAAGCTCTTCTTCGCAAAGGTCGCCTTGACGGTTAGGTTGCCAGTCACGACTACCTTCTTGGTAGCTGTGATATCCGTACCACCAGCCGTAATGGATACGAGTTCGTAGCCCATAGCAGGTGTCGCATTGATGGTCAATTCTGTGCCGTAAGCCACAGCATTCAAACTGGTGGCACCTGTCGCGGTGATCGTACCCTCACCCTCCTTAGTTAGAGAGACGGCGAAGTTCTTCTTCGCAAAGGTCGCCTTGACGATCATATTATCTGTGACAACGACCTTCTTGGTAGCTGTGATATCCGTACCATCAGCCGTAATGGATACGAGTTCGTAACCCATAGCAGGTGTAGCGTTGATGGTCAACTCCGTGCCGTAAGCGACTGAGTTGAGGTTGCTAGCACCCGTAGCGGTGATCGTACCCTCGCCCTCCTTGGTCAGAGAGACGGCGAAGCTCTTCTTAGAGAAGGTTGCCTTGACGGTCATATTATCCGTGACAACGATCTTCTTGGAGTCAGTGATGTTTACTCCGTCAACCACAATGGACGTCAACTCATACCCCTCTGCAGGAGTCGCAATAATTGTCAACTCTGTGCCATAAGGAACTTTCTTGAGATTGTCTGTGCCCGTGGTAGAGAGTTCTCCTTCGCCAGCCTTCTCTAGGGTAACCACAAAGTTCTTCTTCGTAAAGGTCGCCTTAACCTCGACAGCCTCCTTGACAGTCACCTTTTGGGAAGCTAGGATATCCGTGCCATTGGCAGTAAGCGCAGTTAGCTCATACCCTTCAGCGGGGGTAGCATTGATCGTCAACTCTGTGCCGTAAGCCACAGCATCGAGATCATCTGCTCCCATAGCTGAGATTGTGCCCTCTCCCTCTTTGGTTAGCTTAACGGCAAAGGATTGCGTCGTAAAGACCGCCTCAATGGTGGTCTCCTTCTTGATCGTCACCTTCTTCGTCTCTGTGATGTTGATACCACCAGCGATGAGGGAGGTGAGTTCACTACCCTCGTCAGGTGTAGCAACGATTGTCAACTCCGTACCGTAGGGGACTGCGTTGAGATCGTCCGCACCTATAGCACGGAGCGTCCCATTGCCATACTTCTCTAGAGAAACCTTAAAAGTCTTCTTGCTAAAGATCGCCCGAATGATCATATCCTCGTTGACCACCACCTTCTTCGTGTCAAGAATGCTCTGACCATTGGCGGTCAGCTTGGTCAGCTCATAGGTCTCGGCAGGTGTCGCCGTGACTGTTAGCTCCGTGCCAGGCTTTACAGCATCTAGGTCGTCAGCTCCAGAGACGTAAAGCGTACCCTCGCCAGACCTATCTAGAGAGACCTTATAGGTCTTCTCTTTAAAGATTGCCCGAATGATGAGATCTTCGTTGACAACCACCTTCTTCGTGTCAAGAATGTTTCTGCCATTGGCAGTCAGCTCGGTCAACTCATACCCCTCGTCAGGTGTCGCCGTGATGGTCAGCTCGGTACCAGGTGCCACAGCGTTTAGGTCGTCAGCACCAGTCACTTGGATCGTACCCTTGCCTAGTGGGACTGTGGTCACGCTATAAGCCTGTGCCTGCAGTGTGAAGAATGCCCTAACCTCTGTATCCGCAGTAACCTTAAAGCGCTTTGTCTTGAGGATGTCCTGCCCATTGGCGGTCAGCGTGGTTAGCTGATAGCCATCAGCAACATTGGTCTCTGTGACCGTCAGCTCCGTATCATAAGGCACATTCTCCAGATCATCAGTGCCTGTGATACTGATACTGCCACCGTTGCTAGACGAGTAAGTCACAACAAAAGTCGGTTTGTCTAACCCTGCATAGTCGTGCCACTTATCTTTGCGATAAAACTGTGTCCTCCAGTTCTTCGCCTTGGCGATAGCAACGTGTGCTGCAAGACAGACATTGACGTCTACAGCGCCATACCAACTCTGTTCGCTAAAGACATAAAAGAACCCCTCTTCTGCACCTTGGCGATCAGGTAAGCTATTGACTAGATTCACCATCTCAGCTCCTTTGATCTGATTCTCAGAGCAACTTAGCTCGCTCAAGTTAGTACAGTGCGTAACGTTGAGCTGTCTTAGCAAATTGGAGAAGCAATACAGCGATGTCAAGGCGGTGTTCTTTGAGACGTCCAAGCTGGTCAGTTGATTGTAGGAGCAGTAAAGCTCTGTCAAGGCGGTGCAACTCGAGACGTCCAAGCTGGTTAGTTGATTATTGGAGCAGTTAAGCCCTGTCAAGGCGGTGTTCTTTGATACGTCCAAGCTGGTCAGTTGATTGTCGGAGCAGTCAAGCGCTGTCAAGGCGGAACAGCTTGACACGTCCAAGCTGGTCAACTTGTTGCCATAGCAATCAAGTGATGTCATTGCCGTACAGCCTGATACGTTCAAGTGGGTCAGTTTGCCATAAGTCCACGAGAATTCCTTCAGCGACTGGCATCCCAAAAGATTGATACTAGTCAGGGGGTTGTAGGAGCAACCAAGCGTTGTCAAGGCGGTGCAGCCCGAGACGTCCAAGCTGGTCAGTTGATTGCTCCCGCAGTCAAGCGTTGTCAAGGCGGTGTTATTTGACACGTCCAAGCTGGTCAGTTGATTGCGGAAGCAGGAGAGCTCTGTCAAGGCGGTACTGCTTGAGACGTCCAAGCTGGTCAGTTGATTGTAGGAGCAACCAAGCGTTGTCAAGGCGGAACAGCCCGATACGTCCAAGCTGGTCAGTTGATTGTAGGAGCAGTTAAGCCCGCTCAAGGCGGTGCAGCCCGAGACGTCCAAGCTGGTCAGTTGATTCCAGTAGCAGCCAAGCGTTGTCAAGGAGGTGTTCTTTGATACGTCCAAGCTGGTCAGTTGATTTTTCCCGCAGTCAAGGATTGTCACGTCGCCTCGGATGGTTATCGTTTGGCTAGTGAGGGTATAGTATTTACGATATCCGTCCGTTTGGGCGGCCTCTTGAACTCCATTGATTGACACAGAGCCATTTGCTTTGATAGCCAGTACGATTGTCTCTCCGAGGGCTTTGGAGGTGGTCATAGTGATGACGCCTTCGGCGGGGAGGGAGGTGGAGGAGAGTAGCGTGCCGAGGAGGACGAAGAGCCAGATGCGTAGTTGTTTGATCATAGCGTAGTTGATTAGATAGTGATTAGTAGTTAGTAGTTAGTAGTTAGTGGATAGTTTTGGAGTCGACAGATGTTACGAGTAACCCGTTGTAGGGACGCTCGGTCCCGTTAAAGCGAGACGTATAGCCCGTTGTAGGGACGCTCGGTCTGAGCGTCCGTTGTAGAACGATCTTGACAATGTCCCCTTTGACGGGGACGGACGCTCAGACCGAGCGTCCCTACAGGGCGACGTCTTGCTTTGACACAACGGACGCTCAGACCGAGCGTCCCTACAAGGCGACGTCTTGCTTTGACACAACGGACGCTCAGACCGAGCGTCCCTACACAGGGTTACTCGTCTCATGAGACTCGTCAGCACCTTCTATTCGAAGAAGATGGTGTAGTAGCGTACAGGGTTTTCACTCTTGCTTAGAGTCAGACCTGATGGCAGAGCTGCGTGTTGGGGATTAGCTGTCAAGTTGGTCATCGTTTGGCCTATGTAAGGGCTAAGCGGGTGACCTAGGTAGCGAATGTCTAGTGTGTCGCCTGAGGTCTTCCCATTGAAGACAGGTCTGAGGATAGGCTGTCCACGGAAGACGCTACGCGCGTCCTTTTTCTTCTCCGTCCAGTGGGCGATCTCGTAGATCTCCAAGACTACGTCTTCGTACACGACGAATGCGTAGTGGATATCCTTGACGCGACTCAGCGCGACTCTCCAATCCCCAGCAGCCTGCTCGTAGAAGCAGTTGGAGGAGCCGTTTGCTGGCTCAAATGTTTTATTCACGTCAACCGCAATGACTTCCGTAGCGGAGGCATTCGGATGCCCTTGAGTTCGTAGCTTTGCGAGGATTTTCGCTTCCGTGTTTCCGCCTTTAAGCGCATTGGTGGGAAGGATGCCCAAGATCTTTTGTCCTAAGTTAATCATAGATTGATTGTTTTATGAGTTGAGTAATTGATTCGTATTTGCAGGGAGGGTCGTATGGAGATACGACGAGGGGGCTTGTGCTGGGCGTAGCATGGCACAAGCGCGTAAAGAGACGACAAACGGGGCGGACGCGGATGGTGTCAGCCTGCGGATCGTGTGATATGGGTGATTATTAGTTGCCCCTGTACAGTCGCCTAGAAGGCGTCTATATGCGTGATTTTCGGGGGGGGGGGGACATGCTGTCTGTCAGCGAGATGTGACGACATGGAGGCTCTAAAGTGGCTCTGCGGGTGTGTGTGGTGGCGTGGTGCAGAGGACGGGACTCGCTACGATGAGGTGTGGCGAGACGATCTCTCTGAGACCTCGTGGTATGGTACTCATAGGTAGTACCACAGCTATCAATACTATACGCTGTCAGAGCCATTTGGGCAATTACGGTTAGTTACTTTTCTTTTGAAGAACTATCCTCTAGTAGGTAATGTCCTGTACAAAGTTAAAACTTTATTTTGAATTGCGCAAGAGGGGAGAATTAGAGGTTAGAGAGGACGATTACAACGGACTACACGTCTCGCTGTGATGCGGCTCTGATTCTCTCTGATCGCTCCGATTCATTCCGATTTACTCTAGTCACTACCTTCGCTCGCTACCGAGGAAATCCGAAATCTCTACGTAGAAACAAAACATTCTCCACGTGGGCGAGAAATGAAACTTCGGAGGAATCGAATGAAACTTCGGAGGAAATGTTTCTCGCCTACGTGGAGAATGAAAAATAGCCACGTGGAAAGTTTCAATTTCCTACGTGGCTATTGGTTTTTGAGTCGTATATCGTCTCTTGCCGCTTGCTTCTTGCAATTCGTACGCTATCGGCGTTATCCTTTGCGCTGGGTGAAAGCTCTTATGTAGCGTCTCGGGTGGATTAGTGCGCTGCGAGCCAATCTTTGCCGGTGCCGATCTCGACGACGAGCGGCACGGAGCACTCGGGCCAGGCGCCCTCCATCGCTTCACGAACGAGGGCTGTGACACGCTCCAGTTCGTCGAGATAGACGTTGAGGATCAGTTCGTCGTGTACCTGCAGGACGAGGTAGCTGCGTAGCTGTTGCCTCTTTAGCTCCTCCTCGACACGTATCATAGCGATCTTGATGATGTCAGCGGCGGTGCCTTGGATCGGTGCGTTGATCGCATTGCGCTCAGCATTGCCACGCTGGGCTCCACGCGCCGTGCGGAGGTTACGCAGCTGCCGGCGACGACCGAAGGCGGTCTCCGTATAGCCTCGCTCGGTGGCAAGCGCTATAGCCTCATTCATAAAGGCTTGTATATGAGTAAAAGTGGCGAAGTACTCCTTGATCAGCTCGGCAGCCTCGCCAACGGGGATGTTGAGACGCTGGCTCAGACCGTAGGGCGTGATGCCGTAGTTGATGCCAAAGTTGGCCGTCTTCGCCTTGCTGCGCATCAGTGGGGTCACCTCCTCGGGGGCCACCTTAAAGACTTTAGCGGCTGTCGCCGTGTGAATATCATCGCCCGAGAGGAAGGAGTGTATCATCGCTGGGTCTTGGCTCAGATGCGCCATAACGCGCAGCTCCACCTGCGAGTAGTCCGCACTGAGCAGGACAGCACCGATCGGCTCCTCATGGGTGTGATCCACAGGAGTGCAAGCCGAAAGGCGCGGGGTGTAGTACGGGTCTGCGACAAAAGCACGACGCAGGGGACGGCCGAGGTCGCTACGGATGGGGATGTTTTGCAGATTCGGATTGCTCGAGGAGAGCCTGCCCGTGGCGGTGACCGCCTGATTGTACGAAGTGTGCAGCTTGCCATCGGGGTAGCACATCTTGGGCAGCGGATCTATATAGGTGTTGAGCAGTTTGCGCGCCTCACGGTAGTCTAGGATGAGCGCCACGACGGGGTGGAGCGAGCGCAGCGGGAGGAGCGTCTCCTCGTTGGTCACGTAGTTGCCTGTCTTGGTCTTGCGCGGCTTCTCCATAATCTTAAGCTCATCAAAGAGCAGTTCGCCGATCTGCTTCGGGCTATTGACCTTGAGGTTAAGCCCTCGTGAGGAGTAGCTCTGTATCTCTTTCTCTAGGCGAAGGACGCTCTCGAGAAGCTCCTGACGGGAGCGCTGCAGTGCCTCAATGTCGAGGACGATGCCGCGCTGCTCCATGTGCATCAGCACGTAGAGGAGCGGTATCTCCACCTCGGTAAGGAGTCGCTGCTCGGTAGGGGAGAGCTGCTTGTGCAGGGCATGGTAGAGGCGTAGCGTCACGTAGGCATCTTCGCTGGCGTAGTCGCAGAGGAGCTTGGGGTCAACGTCGGTGCGTAGTGCAAAGGTTTCCTTAGGCGAGAGATCTTTGTAGCGTATTGTGTCGTAGCGGAGCAAGCCACCCGCCAATTCGTCGAGGCTGTGTCCCTGGTCGGCATCGATCAGGTAGTGCGCCAGCATGGTGTCGTAGAGCGGGCGCGCCTCGGGGAGTCCGTAGCGTGTCAGCACCTCTAGGTCAAACTTCGCATTGTGTGCCACCTTGAGCACACGCTCGTCCTGCATCAGATCGGCCAGCGGAGAGAGTATATGCGCAGCCTCCTCAGCGGAATCAGGTAGCGGGATAAAGTAAGCCTGCCGCTCATCGGCACAGAGCGACATATCGACGATGCCTGCACAGAGCGCATCGAGGCCATCGGTCTCAGTGTCAAAGGCAACAACGGAGCTGCCCGCCAACTGCTTAGCGAGCTGGTTCACTGCTTCGTAACCTTTGACTTCGGTAAAGGTCACGCCGACCGTCTTGTAGTTTTCCATAGGAGCTGCTGCGCTCACGGGACCCGTCACCTCAATTGTGGCTGGCGAACTAGCTGGCGTCGAACTACCGCCAAGGTCAAAGAGACCCACCTGTGGCGTGCTCTCTGCGGGCTTGCCGATGCGCTTCAGTAGTGAGGTGAAGGCAAACTCCTTGAAGATGCGCTCCACAGCGGCGTGGTCGGGGCCTCGCCACTTCATCTGATCTGGGTCAAAGGTGACCCCAGGCACGTCGGTCACGATGGTGACGAGATGCCTCGAGAGCATCGTCTGCTCCTTGGCTGCGAGGAGCTTTTTCGCATAGGTCGGCTTCACTTGGTCAATGCGTGCGTAGATATCTTCGATCGAGTCAAACTCCTCTAGAAGTCGCTGCGCTGCTACCTTGCCAATGCCTGGGCAGCCAGGCACATTGTCCGAGCTATCGCCCACCAATCCCAAGTAGTCGATCATCTGCAGCGGATAGCGGATACCATACTTAGCGGTGATCTCGTCAGCGCCTAGTAGTTCGAAGCCTGACCCTGTGCGCTGTGGTGCAAACATCTGCGCATGCGGTCCGACGAGTTGCCCGTAGTCCTTGTCTGGTGTGACCATGCGCACCTCGTAGCCCGCCTCGACAGCTTGGCGGCTCAGCGTGCCGATCAGGTCGTCCGCTTCGTACCCTTCGACCCCTAGCAGAGGTATTTGGTAAGCCTGCACCAACTCTTTGATATAAGGCATCGAGAAGCGTATCGTCTCGGGTGTCTCGGGGCGATTGGCCTTGTACTCCGGGTACTCCTTGTGGCGAAAGGTTCCTCCTGGCATATCCATCGCCACAGCAATGTAGTCGGGTCGCTCCTTCTCAATAATGTCTTGTAGCGTGGAGGCGAAGCCGTAGAGCGCACTTGTGTCGCGTCCCTGCGCATCGACGAGGGGACGATTGATGAAAGCGTAGTAAGCTCGGTAAATCAGGGCATAAGCGTCAAGCAGATAGAGCGTAGGCATAGTTCAAATAGGGTAAAAAGTAACGGGTTAATCTAGGGATCTGGTAGGCTGGCTGAGCGAGCGAATGACACGGCAGGGATTGCCCACGGCCAGGCTCATCGGGGGGATGCTCTTCGTGACGACACTCCCAGCGCCAATCACGGAGCCTCGTCCGATGGTTACACCGGGGAGGATCGTACAGCCACCACCGATCCAGACATGGTCCTCGATGATGATCGGGATGCCAAACTCCCAGCCAGCAGCACGCTCCTCGAGATCCAGCGGATGCCCCACACTGTAGAGCGACACGGAGGGACCGATGAGCACATGGTCGCCGATGGTCACATGACCACCATCGAGCATGGTGCAGCCACTATTGATGAAGGTATGACTCCCCACCTCAATCTCGCTCCCATAGTCGCAGAAGAAAGGGGTCACCAGCCAACTCTCCTCGCCAAGTCCGCCGAGTAGCTCCTGCAGCGCACGATGATACTGCGCCCGCTCCTCGACGGGTATGCGGTGCAGGGCTTGCAGTCGCTCTTTGCACCGACTTGCCAAGAGCTGGCGGTCGGTGTCGCTCTGTATATTATAGTAGCGATAACCCTCGGGCTGCGGGGAGGGTACAAACGATAATGGGGGAGTCGTGTGAGACATACGGTGAAGCGGTAAAAGCAGAGAGAGGTGCCTGTCATCTCCGCCACGGAGCTAGCAGTGCGATCCTCTACGGAGACTATAGCAACAATCTCCTACCACAAAGGTAACAATAAATCCCCTCTCCTTTCTGTTTCCTTCCGCTGGCACTGGAGTTTCACCCGTATGGCACTGCAGTTCCCTCCCGCTTGCACTGGAGTTTCTCACCTATGGCACTGGAGTTCCCTCCGTATGAAACTGGAGTTTCACCCGTATGAAACTGTAGTTTCTCCCGTATGGCACTGTAGTTTCCTCCGTATGAAACTGTAGTTTCACCCATATGGAACTAGCTGAAGTGAGGGAGCGGCAAAAGAAAAGTGGCGACCGCTCCTCTGTGAGAAGCAGTCGCCACTTAGGCAAATGTGTTGGGGTAGGGGACTAGAGCTTGCGCCGAACTTCGATCTCCTCAAAGGACTCGATGATGTCGCCCACCTCTACGTTGTTGTAGTTCTTGATATTGATACCGCACTCGAGACCTGAGACCACCTCCTTGGCTTCGTCCTTGAAGCGCTTGAGTGACTCTAGCTCGCCTGTATGGATGACCACACCGTCGCGGATGACACGCACCTTGTCGGTACGCTTGATCTTGCCATCGGTGACCATACAGCCAGCGATGGTGCCGATCTTGCTCACCTTGAAGGTCTGTAGCACCTCTAGGTTTCCAGTGACCTGCTCGCGAATGTCTGGCGAGAGCATACCCTCGAGCGCATCGTGTACGTCCTCGATAGCATCGTAGATGACCGAGTAGGTGCGGATCTCGACACCCTCCTGCTCGGCTAGCCTACGAGCCTGAGCACTGGGACGAACCTGGAAGCCGATGATCACAGCGTCTGATGCCGTCGCTAGCTGGATGTCTGACTCGGTGATCTGACCGACACCCTGATGGATGACGCTCACCTGGATCTCCTTCGTAGAGAGCTCGATGAGTGAGTTGGCTAGTGCCTGTACGGAGCCGTCCACATCACCCTTGATGATAAGGTTAAACTGCTGGAAGTTGCCCACAGCGATGCGACGACCGATATCGTCGAGGGTAAGCATCTTCTGCGTACGCAAGCCCTGCTCACGCTGTAGTTGCTCACGCTTGACCGCTAGCTCACGGGCGTCCTGCTCGCTCTCCATAACGTTGAAGTCATCACCAGCGGTCGGTGCGCCATTGAAGCCGAGGATAGAGACGGCTGTAGATAGCCCAGCGGTGTCGACACGCTTGTTGTACTCATTGTACATAGCCTTGACACGTCCGTAGTAGCTACCAGCTAAGATGAAGTCTCCGATGTGGAGGGTGCCTCGCTGGATCAAGACAGAGGCGAGGTAACCCTTGCCCTTGTCTAGTGAAGACTCGATGACCGAGCCAGAGGCACGACGATGAGGATTGGACTTAAGCTCGAGGAGCTCAGCCTCGAGGAAGACCTTCTCTAGTAGATCGGGGATGCCGATATTCTTCTTGGCAGAGATCTCCTGTACCTGATACTTACCACCCCAATCCTCGACGAGGTAGTTCATACCAGCGAGCTGCTCACGGATCTTGTCGGGATTGGCGCCGTTGACATCGATCTTATTGATCGCAAAGATGATCGGCACGCCAGCGGCACTCGCATGGTTGAGCGCCTCGATGGTCTGAGGCATCACAGCATCATTTGCCGCAATGACGATGACCACAATATCTGTAATCTGCGCACCACGAGCACGCATAGCGGTAAAGGCCTCGTGACCAGGTGTGTCTAGGACGGTGAGGCGACGACCATCGGAGAGGGTCACATTGTACGCACCAATGTGCTGCGTGATACCGCCCGCCTCGCCTGCGGTAACGTCCGAACGACGGATGCAGTCGAGCAGCGAAGTCTTACCGTGGTCTACGTGACCCATAATGGTGATGACAGGTGGACGAGGCTCTAGATCCTCAGGCTTGTCAGGCTCCTCGTCGGCCGAAATAGCCTCGACGACGTTGGCCGATACGAACTCGGTCTCGTAGCCAAACTCCTCGGCAACGATATTGATCGTCTCAGCATCGAGTCGCTGATTGATCGACACCATCATATCGATACTCATACAGGTGGAGATAACGTCGGTGACGGAGACATCCATCATATTGGCCAGGTCGCTCACGGTGACAAACTCGGTCAGCTTAAGTACCTTATCCTCCTGCGTGGAGAGCTCCTGCTCACGCTCAAACTCGGCACGGCGTGCCTCGCGCTTCTCACGTCTAGACTTAGCAGCACGTCCGAAGACGGTCTGCTTGTTGTTGAGCCGTGCTAGGGTCTCCTTGACCTGCTTAGCTCTTAGCTCGTCCTGCTCTTCGGGAGTCAAGACTGGCTCCTGACGCTTGCTCTTACGTCCAGTGCGACGCTCGTTGCGTCCTCCGCGCTCATTACGCTGTGTAGCTGCTGTGCGACCGCCCTTCTTGCCAGAGCGATCGTCCTGTATCTTGGCGCCTTCGCTCTTGACATCGACGGCTCCTGAGGAGATGCGCTTACGCTTGCGACGATTGCTCTCTTTGTCCTTGCTAGACTTGCGAGAGCGTGAGGTGCTGAAGCTACTGAGGTCGATCTTGCCGACCACCTTGAGCTGTGGCTCGTCCTCCTTCTTAGCAATGCGAAAGATCTCTGTCTCACCCTCGTCCTTGGTCTCGGTAGTAGTCTCTGCCTGGGGCTTAGCCGTCGGAGCCTCCTTAGCTGCTGGTTCTGATGCGGTAGCGGTTGGTTGCTCGGGAACTTTCTGCTTCGGCTCTTCCTTTGCCTTTGCAGGCTCAGCCTTAGTAGCTACTGGCTTGATCTCGCTCTGTGCAGGCTCCTTAGAAGCGACAGGTGCTGCGGGTGCTGACTCCTTAGAAGTGTCGCTCTGCTGCTCCTTAGACGGCGCCTCAGTAGAGGCCTTGGCGCTCTCTACGGTCTTAGCCTCGCTCTTGGTTTCTTTAGTCTCGGGAGCCTTCTTGGTCTCCTTAGGTTCCTTAGTTTCCTTGGATTCCTTAGCAGGCGTAGTGGCTTTCGGCTGCTCAGTTGTCGTGCTTGCCTTCGTTTTGGTGGGTTCCTCTGGAGTAGCTTCCTTTTGCTTAGACGTGGTCGAGCTTGTGCTAGTGCTTTTGGGCTTGCTAGGCTTAGTTGCAGCCTTCGTCTTGGTTGGCTCCTCCTGAGTAGCCGTAGAGGCTTTGGTCGTAGAGGCGAAGATTGGATTGTTGTGCTTGTCGAGCTCTATACGCCCCACGACGTTGACTTGCGAGGTGCTTGCCTTGGTGGGGATGTCTGGGTCTGCCTGCTCCTTTTTAGCTACTGGAGCAGACGTCTTCGAGGTTTGCTCCTCGGTGCTATTTGCTTCAGGCTTGGCAGGCTCCTCTGGTTTAGCCTTGGAAGTACTCTTACTGCGGAGAAACTTCTTTTTGACTCTCCCTAGAGTCTCCTCATCAAAGGTCGGTGTGAAGTCACGCAGGACGAGGTTAAACTCCTCCTCCGTGATGCGTGTGTTGGGGTTGTTGTCTACCTCCTTACCCTTGTCGTTAAGGAAGGAGACAAGCGTATTGACTCCGATGTTGAGTTCTTTGGCTAGGCTAAACAGTTTTATGGACATATATTTCTCTTGATTGCTCGTCTACGGGTGGGGGCTGGTATTTCTTGTCGTTATGATATAGTCCCAGTCACGGTCACCCCCTATACTGTGACTAGCTAGTAGTGTGCTCTGCTTACTCCTCGGTAGCTTCGTCTGCTGGCTGAGGCTCTGCGAGCGTCTCTCCTTCCTCTTCCTTGAGGTCTTCGATGATTGCCTGGGCAATCTCCTTTTGCGTAGGTACGGGACTCTTGAGCAGGTCTATGTTTTCCTGTGGTAGTCCCATCTCCTCTAGCTCCTCAAGGTCAAACTCGGACGAGAGGATACGCAGGACACGATCGATGGTCTCTATCTCGAGATCGGTCTTCTTAAGAAGCTCTGTGCGTGAAGTGGTCAGGACGGCACGTGCCGTGTTGAGACCAATGTCTAGAAGCATCTTGATGACCCAATCCTCGATCTCATCGCTAAACTCGGAGAGGTAGATATCCTCCTCGGTCGCATCAGCTGCATCACGGAACACCTCAATCTCAAAGCCTGTCAGGACGGACGCGAGCTTGATGTTGCTGGCGTTCTTACCGATAGCTAAAGGTACATCCTCTGGACGTAGATAAACCTCTGCCTTGGCGGTCTCTGGATAGAGCTCGATCGAAGAGATCTTAGCAGGACTCAGCGCACGCTGTATGAATAGACTATCGTTCGCCGTGTAGGTGAGGACGTCAATGTTCTCCCCATGTAGCTCCCGTACGATGCCACGTATACGGCTACCATTCATACCGACACAAGAGCCGACAGGATCGATGCGATCATCGTACGACTCGACGGCAATCTTGGCGCGGACGCCTGGGATGCGTGCTACACGCTTGATGGTGATCAAACCATCTGCTATCTCGGGGACGTTGATCTCGAAGAGACGCTTGAGAAACTCTGGGCTAGTGCGTGAGAGCGTGACGCGAGGGTTGTTGTTCTCATTATCTACACGAGCTATGACAGCGTGGACGCTATCACCCTTGCGGAAGTACTCGTCAGGGATCTGCTCGCTCTTGGGCATAATGAGCTCGTTGCCATCCTCGTCTACAAGTAGGGTCTCACGCTTCCATACCTGATAGACTTCGGCCGTGATCAGCTCTCCTACACGCTCTATGAAGGTCTGGTAGAAGTGTTCCTTCTGCAGATCCAAAATCTTGCTCGAGAGGGTCTGGCGTAGATTGACTATGGCACGCCGACCGAAGGAGAGGAAGTCTACCGAGTCGGTCACATCATCTCCGATCTCAGCCTCGGGGTCTATCTCAAGAGCCTCTGTGTAGGCTACCTGCTCGTTCTCCCGCTCGACAGCATCGTCAGCAACCACCTCGCGGGTGCGCCAGATCTCAAAGTCTCCGCTATCCGCATTGATGATCACGTCAAAGTTGTCGTCTGAACCAAACATCTTAGCGAGGATGCTCCGGAAGGAGTCCTCTAATACGTGGAGCATCGTCTCCTCGTCTATGTTCTTCAGCTCTTTGAATTCGGTGAGTAGAACCTTTAAGCTCGTTGATTCTTTCTTTCTAGCCATATATGTATGTTGGGTCTCTTCTGTGGGACTAGTGTCTTATCTAATGTAATGATGGGGGAGGGGATCTCTATCAGAGTGCCTTGTCGAGATCGTACGAGATGCGCTTGAGCTGATCACGCTCGATGCGGTGTGGCTCGATGATCTGCTGCTTTTTCTTCTTCTTACCATCCTGTATGGTCTCTGTGCGCTCTATCTCTAGGACGACATACTCAGGGAGCTGATCAGCCCCCTTGGCTCCTACCTCGATGAGCTTGCCGTGCCACTTCATACCAGATGCGTCGACCGCCTGCACGGGCGCCTCTAGATGACGTGTGTACTGCTCGTAGACCTGCCACGGATCGGAGAGACTGGGTGACGACACCTCTAGGGCATAGTCCTCCTCCTCGTCACGATCGTGTAGCTGCGTGATGGCTCTAGAGATCTCGACACAGCGAGAGATGGGCAAGCCGTCCATAGCATCGACCACTACTCGGATCTGATCCCCTGGACTACTAGTTATCTCCACGACAAACTCGTCCTCGTGGAGCATCTGCTCTATTTCTGTGCGGAGTACTGCTAGATCTATCATGATACTCGATGGTTATATACAAAAAGGAGGGAACCGCTGTCGCATGGCTTCCTCCTCCATACCTAAGCTGAGTCAACTGCTTGTGAGCCGTATGACCTCAACCGGTTCATTGCGATGCAAAGATAGTAATATTTCTTCAGATAGCACACGGTCTACCCGATGCAAGGTAAATAATCCTGCGTGCCTCTAAGGCAATGTCGGAAGAATGAAAAAATGCCAAGCCCCTCTACCTCATAACCCTTATCATACGAAGGGATAGGAGGCGGAGGGGCTGCTGTGTTGTGTAGCGTAGAGCTTAGCGATGTGTCACTAAGTGATGACTACTCGTGTGCCGCTACAGAGACGAAGCTACGATCTCCTCTCGTCTGAGTGAAGACGACCGTACCGTCTGTCAGTGCATAGAGAGTATGATCCTTGCCCATACCCACGTTCTCACCTGGGTGGTGCTGCGTACCTCTCTGACGTACGATGATGTTACCAGCCTTACAGGCTTCGCCTCCAAAGATCTTAACGCCTAGGCGTTTGCTTTCGGATTCGCGTCCGTTCTTGGAGCTTCCTACACCTTTCTTATGTGCCATGATTCCTTAGAGTCTTTAATTATCCTACGATTTGCTTTACTAGTATCTCGGAGAACTGCTGGCGATGCCCTCTGAGCTTGCGATAGCCCTTCCTCCGATTCTTATGAAAGATCTGTACCTTCTCACCCTTCACGATGGGAGATACAATCTCACATACTACCTGTGCGCCCTCGATCGTCGGGGCACCTACTGCGACTGCTCCGTCCTTGTCGAGGAGCATAACCCGGTCAAAGGTAACCTCTGCACCCTGCTCCGCCTCGCGGATATGATGCACGAAGAGCTTGCGACCCTCCTCTACCTTAAACTGCTGACCTTGGATTTCAACAATTGCGTACATTACGTTTGTCTATTACTATTGTTATATAGTCCCGTAAGGTGACCGTCTACTATCGACTAGCGCTTGACAAACCTTACTTGGGAAGTAAACCGACTGCAAAGGTACAAAAAAACTTGACAACCCGCAAGCGTACCCCCGCTGAGAATCGAACTCAGATCTAAAGTTTAGGAAACTTCTATTCTATCCGTTGAACTACAGGGGCCTCTGCATACCTGCACGCTGGCATATGCCACAGCTCTCTGCAAACTGCCTTGTACAATCGCCTCCGCAAAGGTACGCAATAAAATCGTACCGCCGCATACGTCACCCGCTATCACAGTTACGCAAATATTACGAGTAGACCTATGTAGGGACGCACGATCTGTGCGTCCGTCCCCGTTAAAATCAAGATGCTGTAACTTTTGACACAACGGACGTTCCGATGGTCTGCATCCCGACTCGCAGAGAAGCATTACCTTTGTGCCAAACAACAAGCAAGTTATGTTAGGAGCAATAGTAGGAGACATCGTCGGCTCACGATTTCGAGCTCTTTGCCGATGGGTGCAACTATACGGACGACACAATCTGTACCATCGCCATTGCCGATGCGTTGCTGAGAGGAGCAGACTTTGCTGACACCTTGCAGACTTGGTGCAGGCGTTACCCTCATCCTAAAGGAGCTTATGGCGGACGCTTTCATCAGTGGATCTACACGACCCCACCAGTGCCGTACCGCAGCTTTGGCAATGGCAGTGCCATGCGTGTCTCACCGTGTGGCTGGCTACCTACTCGCGATACCGTCCTATCGCAAGCTAAGGCCAGCGCCGAGTGCCCCCACAACCACCCCGAGGGGATAAAAGGGGCGGTCTCTATCGCAGACGCCATCTACCAGCTCAGAGGTGGGGCGAGCAAAGCCGACCTCAAGAAGCATCTCGAGGAAACATATCACTATGACCTCACACAGCGGGTTGACTACATCCGGGAGCACAACAGCTTTGACGAAACTTGCCAGGTGACCGTCCCGCAAGCGATAGTCTGTTTCTTAGAGGGGCGCACCTTCGAGGAGGTTATCCGCCTCGCCATCTCCATCGGTGGCGACAGCGACACCATAGGAGCTATCGCAGGGAGCCTCGCCGAGGCGCACTTCGGTATACCCTCCGAGATAGAGCAGCGCGCCCTCGCTTATCTCCCCGAGGATATGCGTCAGGTCGTCGACAGCTTCCGCCAAACAATCCGATGACACGAGCAAGTAGAACCATCAATTGACAAAATCCTCTCCAGTCTACTATTATATATATATACGTCCTTGACTGAGCAAAAACGTTTAGGACACTATTAGAATTAGCCAGAATGTATCGCAATTTCTAGTAGTAAGTGCAACGTTGCACTTGACACTAGAATGTGCGATGCATCAGCCCTGTTGGGTCGTCTTGCTTGTTTCGTATGTTTTTTGTTCCTTTGCGTTTAGAGGTTGTTGGGTGAGTCAATAATCTCGCTAAGAGGTCTATGGCAGGGGACCAGTTTAGAGTAATTGGCACTTCTGTATGGACTCTTAGGAGTGGCACCGCCACGTAGTAAGGAGTAGTGTCACACGCTTTGTATTTGTATACGTCATTCTAAAACTTAAAGTATTATGAAACAGATCTTCTTGTATCTACTATTGCCCTTCACCCTGCTTCTAGGGTTCACGGCTTGTGACAGGGAGGGCGAGCCTGCGGTAGCATCGCGGGCTCCAGAAATCATTGCCATTACGGCTGTAGATGCGTCGGGTAATGTTCTTGCGACACCAGCCCACACCGTATCAGGCGATAAGAGTGTGGTGGATGTCGCTACTGCTGAGGCGTATTACTTAACTATTGACATCAAGTTGCCCTCAGCTGAGCCTAAGGCACTTGTCAAGTCGGGAAGTCCCTGGCTTTCTGTTTCTAAGGCGACAAAAGAGCGCGATGAGCTGGTTCGTTATGTCGTCCGTATTGCAGCAAATGAATCGGAGGACGGACGTGTAGGGAGTATCGACTTTGTCAATGCTCCCGATCCAACCAAGATGGTCTCACTACTCATCACGCAAAGAGGTGCTGGGGCTACTCCAGGCAGTGTGCCAGTGATTCTTGCCGTTGAGGCTGTCAATGGTGAGTCTGGAATGCCTCTGTCAGAGCCAAAGCATAAGACACAGCCTCCCTATACAACCATAGAGGTGGAGACGGCTGAGGCGTACTACTTGAATCTACGAGTCGAGTCGCATAGCTCTCCAGCAGACATCGTCGTTGTCTCTGGAAGCGACTGGCTACGTGCAGAGCTGCTCAAAGAGGAGTCTGAGAGTATACAGACCTTTAGAGTGTCACTCTCAGCTAGTCAGCTGACTACAAAGCGATATGGTCAGATACGTCTTTTCAACAAGAAGGATCCCTCCAAGCATCTTATCGTCAACCTTGTCCAGAAGGAAGGTGCCACACCAGCGCAGCCTAAGAGTGCACCTGTGATTACATCTGTCACAGGTGTATCAATGCCTGACAAGAAGCCCCTGGCAGAGCAAAAGCATACAGGGAATGCACCCTTTGGCTTCATCTCGGTAGAGACGTCTGAGAGCTATACGCTTCTCTTTGCCGTGTCTTGCTCCAATAAGGTAGAGCTAGCCAATGAGGATCATGCGACATGGCTTACGCTAGGCAAGGTTGAGGCTGGTGCCAACGAGGGAGAGCAGACCTTTACCATCACGCTCTCTAAGAATAGTGCCACGCAGTCACGCTTGGCTAAAGTTAAGCTATTCAACTCTGAGGAGCCTACACTTAGTTTCCTCGTGACGATCCAACAGTTAGGATCGGGTGCAGCTTCGGCAGAGCAACCAGCTCTCAACTATTTGGCAAAGTGGTGTATTGATAGGGATGGTGCATTTATCAAGAGTACGATGGTGTCTGAAAATCAAAAAGGACTCTTCAACTGGGATACAGCCATCGGCATCTTACCAGCCTCTGGCAAATCTATCGAGGGGCATACTTATGTTATGCCAACTAAAGAACAGTGGATGAGTGTCTTGCCGAACAATAATAAGTTAGGCTACATATCTGCCTCAATTCGATTTAATGAAGATATAGATTTTAGAGACTATGAGGAAACCGTTGTGGTCAAGAACCGTACGATCACAACAAAAAATGACTACTATGGTCGCAAAGGGGCAAATGTAGTTTACGCTATTCGCTTTAAAGATGACAAAAGGCAGTACTCCGCTTGGTGCTATAGCAAGGATGGAGGCGTTTTGGTTATCAAACAATTACTCATACCTGAGGGAGCAGGATGGACGATGCAAGATATTGCTAACACCGCTTTTTGGGAAAATCACTCTAGTGAAACAATCACTCGAAGGATTGCTTTAGCTGGAATGGGTAATTGGAATGGGTCAGAAATTGCACGGCCTGGCGAAATTGGATACTTTTGGACCTGTACAGAAGATGGTGAAGATACCGCTTGGGTTGCTAAAGTGACTAGCTTAGCCTATACAGATAACAGAACTTTCAAGACGCTACGCCTCAATGTTATTCCCAGGGCTGACGCATTATAATTCCATTTCGAAGATTTCCTCAGGAGTCATACGTGC
>URDQ01000039.1 GCA_900546675.1 uncultured Porphyromonas sp.
TACCATCTCAGTAACACCTTCCCAACTGTGTACTTTTTTCAGGAAGAGGACATTCTCCACGTAGGGGCGTTTTGATTCCTCCGAAGTTTCATTTGATTCCTCCGAAGTTTTATTTCGTCTCCACGTGGAGAATGTTTTGTTTCTACGTGGAGATTTCGGATTTCCTCGGTAGCGAGCGAAGGTCGTGACTAGAGTAAATCGGAATAAATCTGAACTAATCTGAACTAATCGGAGTGGATCGGAGCAATCGGAATGAATCGGAGTTGCATCAAAGCGAAACGTGTAACCCTTTGTAGGGGCGCTCGGTCTGAGCGTCCGTTGTCGAACCAGCTTGACGCAGGAGCCTTTAACGGAGACGGACGCCCTCTCGCTAGATACTAGCCGAGCGTCCCTACAGCGGGCTACTCGTATCGCTCGTCGTGACGAGCGAGGGGGCGCTGCCTGCGGATGTGCAGGCGGCGCCCCCTCGGGTCGTTTGTCGGCACGGCGGTCCGCGTTAGCGGAGCGGTCGTGGCGACGGGTCGGTCACGGCGTACCCGCAGTTAGCGAGCGGTGCGGTGCCGTGACGGACGGTGCGGGTTAGCGGTGGTAGCGACGAGCTGCTCTCGTAGCGCTGCGGGCGTTTTGCATTATAGCATCCTGCGTGTAGTCACGATAGTCAGACTCGGCTTCGTTTTCGATACAGCGAATCGGTAGCTGCGTTGAAGCGTAGGTCTTATAGTCACCGCCTGCTAGGATACCACCATTCGTCGTGTGCGTCCATTTTTTATTAGGGATGTCATAGTAGTTGAGTACTAGCGCATCTGTGTTTGAGTAGCGTGTAGCACAATGGAGGACAGGTCCATTTGCCATAGCCTTGGTGTTGAGGTTATTCCATATACCCTTGAGGTAAGCTCCGTTTCTTGCAAAGAAGAGGTTCGGGTGCTCACACATTTCTTTAGACTCTCGACCTGCAGCAGGCACCTTCCAACCATAAGGAGAGGGATCGAAGGGGGTCTTCTCAGTCCTGCCGTTGAAGAGATTGAAGTTCGACTCGTTATTGAGTACGGTCTTACCATCTCCACCCATCCACATAGCGTCCATTTGGAATGAGCCCCACTCGGTCGTACCTAGCTCGAGGATATACTCTGACACCAGCTCACGGAAGATCATCTGTGTAGGCTTGTCAATGATGTCTCGCATAGAGCACATCGTCTTAGCTGCTACCATACCATAGAGCGTTGGAGACATACGAGTCTGCTCCTCTGCGGGGACGAGCTTCTTGTCGTACCATACCTTCGTGCAGTGTGAGGGACCCTCGGACTCTTTCTTGCCTGCATACTCATAAGCGTGGTGCGGTACTTGTGTGCCGTGCTTGTAGAAGAGTCCACACATATCGTTGTTGAACTTGTCATAGACGGCACCCCTCGAACGCTCCGAAGCCATACGATAGGCTCCGAGGTTACGGTTCATATAGGGAGCACCTGCGGTACGATTGTCGGCATCGTCCCAAGGATAGCCGTGACCTCCGTTGGCAATCTTCTTGACCACCCAAATGGTCCAGTTCCAAAGGATCTTTGGGTTTGAGGTATTATAGCCTTTTACGGCTGAGACAAGTGCCACACCTTCATATTCATCCTTCGGCTGTACGAGGATATAGTTACGTCCACCGAGGTCTATCTGGACTGCCTCGACCTTCTCTAGACCAGAGTTCTTACCATCAGAGGTCAACGAACTCCAAACGCACTGAGCTGTCCAGTCCTTGTCGTCAGGCTCTAGGCGGGGAAGTGTCCAACCTCCAGCTGCCATATAGTTTTTGTAACCAGCATTTGAGATACCTGGTTCGCCTCCAGAATTTTTACGTTTCAACATAACCTGCTCCATCTCAGTAGACCAAGCATTCCACCAGTCGGCAGCCTTGTTGAGTTGCGAGCAGGGGATGAGGACAGGAATCTGACCAGCCTCAACGACGTAGGTATTTGCCTCAGGCTGGAGAATACCAGCCACGAAGTGCAGACGGAACTGATGCTTCTCGAAGTAGCCTGCCTCGCCAGGGTTAGCCTTGGGTGTGATGAGTAGCGTGACAACGGCTGAAACGATGTCGCCCGTAAGCTCGGGATCGGTGTCGCTGACGTAGTCATAGGTCCTGAAGTCAAGTGGCTCACCATCTACGAAGCGTGGCTGCTCCTTCTCCTGTATGAGCTTGCCATCGTGCCAACCACGTACTACTTGCTCAGGATCTGGATAGCCTGAGATCTTCTCTATCTCAATCTTCGTGACAGTCAGATTGTAGGGAGCATTAGCACGTATGTAGATGCGCTGGTTGAAGTCTCCAAGCACATAGACTGGCTCGTTATCGGGATCGAGGAGGTTGCGGGTGAAGTTTGGATCTTTGTAGGGGATAGCGTCCCACTTCATATAGTTGAGCGTGAAGTCGGTCTGCTTCTCTGCTCCATCCTTGGTCACACGGAACTTGGATAGCTCTGAGAGCCAGAACTGGTCTAGCGGTATATCATCAGCCTTAGCAACGACCTTATAGAGGGCGATGCCGTTCTTAGAGTCGTCAGAGAGCTTCGTCCACTGGAACTGCTCATCCTTATCGACAGCGATACGACCTAGTGCGCCACCATCGGTATACTTGACCCAGAAGAAGTACTCCGTACCTGGCACACAAGTATACGCATTGATCGGTAGCTTCGTGCAGTCATCCTGCCAGCTCTCACTCTCCTTGTGATAGACCTTGACATCTAGTTCGATCTTGTTGCTTTGGTTAATCTGGAGAGGCCACTTGATGCGGCCTGCCTTGACGAAAAGCTCCTTCATGGTGATGGTGCGGTCTGCGCCTGTGGTGTTGGCGAGGACATTGACGATGCTGACCTTGTCTTTGTCTATCTCAAAGGTCTGACCTGCGGGCTCGGTGAAGTATGCCCAGGTGCCTTGCGTGCCTGCCTCTGTAGCGCTCTTTGCCCATACCTTGCCATCCTTGTCGACGATTTGGTAGCCGTCAGGCCAGTTGGTGCGGATGGTGTAGCTCTCACTAGTGGCGTCCTTGCCAAAGTGGAACTTATCCTTGGAGACGGAGAGGTAGTACTGTCCGTCGTAGACAATCTTGTCGATGTCGGCATCGTCCCAAACGAGTACGTCCCAATTGATGTTGACCGGCTCGGTGGTGAGTGCCTCCTCGGGCGTGTCTGTACCAGGACCAGCTACCTTGGTGATGTTGAAGCGGTAGCGGTAGTTACGCAACACGTCTAGCTGCTTGGTGATGATGTCGTTAGGAGACTTGGTCTCACGCTTGATAAAATCGACACGATAGAAGGTCTCCTTGCCACTCTTATTATAGTCTCCACCGATGACGAGGCAGATGCGCTCACCCTTGCCCTTGTCTTTGTTCTCAATCTCGGGGATGTAGATGTTGCGGACGTAACCCTTGGCATCTTCATCGGTCTTAGCGGTGAAGACAAGAGGCTTATCATCGATAGCAGCGGTGACTCCCTCGGGTGTATGGGGAACCGCATTGCGACGATTACCGTCAAAGTTGAAGGCGGTCGCTTGCGTACCAGCTACGTACATAGAGGTGGCGTAGCGGTAGACACGTACGGACTTGATCTGGAAGGTTTTGCTTCCGGCAGCGGTCTCGCTAGAGGGGTTGTCCTCAAAGTTGACGCCTACGTCGATACGTGCTAAGGCACGAACGAGGTGGATGACGCCTTCGTTGTTTCTGTTCTGACCAGCATTGCCATAAGCGAGCTTGGCACAGCTGTTGAAGCGTGTACCCTTATTGACGGGCTGTGCATCGCTCTCACCCCACATAGGGATAGGCTGCGTGCCGTCAGTCTTCCAACCCTTCTCGTCGAAGATTTGCTTCATCTGAGCATGTTCAAGAATGGTCTTCTTGGCGGTACCCACGGTGAGAATGGTCTCGGGAACGTCGTAATTGGCGATACAGACGATGCGCATGGGCTTGTCAGTAGCCGTGAGCTTGCAGACAACGTGTGTGACACCGTCTTGATCGGGTGTGAAGTTGGTCGTGGTCATCTTAGCCACATAAGCGAAAGTCTCGTCCTCCTCGGCAAGTGTCTGCCCTGCGGCGTCTTGCGTGTTGAAGACTAAAACTTTTACTGAATTGACTTGGCTCTCCTGCTCTGCGGTGAGCTGGCGCAGAGAAGTCTCTAGTGCTGGCACTTTGAGAGCGAACTCGATCTCGACCTCATCGCCCTCGGCGACGCAGTCGCTCACGTTGCGGTCGGCGACACACCCTGCGGTGAGCAGAGCGAGCAGCAAGCCGCTGATGAGATGAATGGTATATGTAGTCAGACGTGTCATATAGCTATTGTGTTTTTTTGCGAATTGGCTGTTGGTCGTGTAACCCTTTGTAGGGACGCTCGGCTAGTGTCTAGCGGGAGGGCGTCCGTCCCCGTTAAAGCTACGGGGGCTATTTGTTTTGTCGTTCTACAACGGACGCACAGACCGTGCGTCCCTACAAAGGGTTACTCGTTACTTATATTTGTCAGGCTTGATATTGATGCTACCCCATACGAAGGGGTTGATCGTTATATCTAGTGTGCCTGTGAAGGTAATCAGTATGGGGAGGTTGGCCTCGTGAAGCTTGTCGAAGGTGATGCCTTGGCTCTTGAGGTAGTCGGTGAGCGCTATGCGCTTGATCTCCTTGCCAGACTTGCTGTCGATGAGTCGCAGCACAGGCGCCTGGGCATCGGTGAAGCGGAAGAGGTCGAAGCGTGCGCGATACATATCGTCACGCTCGGAGTGTCCTAGGTAAGGGACGAAGGTCTTATGAGCATCGGGCAAAGGTATGCCAGCGGGATGCTCGACGAAGGTGTAGTGCGTACCGCCCGATAGAATCTCTATCTGTGGCGCACCCGCACCGGGGTGGAATGTGTCATAACCCTTGACAACGACATCGAGCCCTATATGAGCTGATGAGAAGGGTACAGTGTACTCGCCCTGCGGATCTTCGCACAGGTCTAGCATTGCTTCGGCACGGTATAGTGAGTCGGTGCCTCGGTAGATGCCTTTGTCGTCGGGCTGTGCTGTTATGTCAGCCTTGGCGAGTTGGTCTGAGTTGGCTATCTGTGAGTGGTCTGTGACGTTGCCCCAGACAACTACACGATAGGGATCGAGTGTCAAGACGGGTAGCTGGATCCCCTCTGCTAAGTCTCGACGTGTGAGTTGCTGTGTATAGCATACCGCTCCCTCCTGATCGTACAGGTAGAGGCGAGCATCCCGTATATAGTTGGGTAGGACGTTGTCGCTGCCGTCTGCATTATAGACGAAGCGCAGTCGTGGCTCGGGACACTTGCTCAGGTCCTCATAAACGCATGAGGAGAGTAGCGCCATGAGTAGCACTGTGAGGGGTAGTAGTAGTACTTTCTTTGCCATTGCTGTGATGGAGCGGAGTTAAGTAATTAGAAGTTAGAGATTAGAGGTTAGAGGCTAGGGGTCTCTAGTGGCTCTCGTCTCTTGTGAATCTCTAGTGCTTCTAGTGAATCTAGTGCTGCTAGTGTGTCTAGTGGGACTAGTGCTGCTAGTGTGTGGGATAGTCAGTGACTGTGTTGGGGAAAGTTAGTGTCGCTAGCGTGGCTCCGCTCGCCGTGGAGCGGGAGCCACGCCGCGAAACTATATTGTAGACGTACGTGTCTGTACGTCAGGCGTGATTACTTCTTGTAACCGTTGTTGACGTCAGGCTTGATGTTCTCAGTCGTCCAAGTGTAAGGCTTAACCTTAACTACGAGCTGCTTGTTAGCAGTTGGCTCTGGATCTGGAGTATCAGGGTTCTTAGGATCAGGCTTGCCATCATCACCAGTCTTGAAGTCCTTGCTGAGCTCATTGAGGTCAAGCTTGTAGATGGTACCAGCTAGGAAGCCACCATCGAGGTCACCAGTAGCGCTCTTCATAAAGCGAGCGATAGTGACGTAGCGGTCAGTCATATTAGCAAGATTACCATCAGCAGCTAGAGCCTCGTCCGTGTAAGTAATCTTGATCTTGAGAATAACGTGATCGAAGTAGTCAGGAGAAGAAGGAGTCTCTGTTGCTAGCTTTGGGAAGAGGTAATAACCAGCAACCTTCTCTATCTTCTCGAAAGCCTCCTTGTCAGCAGCTTCGATCTTATCGTTCATCTGAGTCTGAGGCTGAGGAGCTGGAGCAGCAGCAAAGCCATCCTTACCATTGGTTACGCTCATATAACGAGTACCAGCGATGGTAGAGAGGTAATTGTTGACATAGACATGCTCTACGGTGATGTCCTTGAAAGCTTGCTTGCCATTAGCATTAGCTACAGGCTTGATCTTACCAGCGACCTCTAGACGAGCAACAGCAGGAACGGGGCTTAGCTCGACCTCGTAAGTCGTCATACCATCCTTTACAGTTGTCGAGACAGCTGTAGCAGGAGCAGTCAAAGCGATCTCCGTTGCAATGTCCTTGCCCTGAAGAGTCGTGATGTCGGTGTCATTCTCGATCTTGCCGTTAGCTACGAGAGAGACGGTCTTAACGACCTCTGTAACTGGCTTCTTGTAGCCATCAGCACTCTTAGCCTTTGCGATCGCATCAGCATCTAGCGTGATCTGCTCACCATTGTCAAGCGTTAGGACAACGTTATCCGTGATGAGGGTCTTAGCATCAGTCTCTGCTGGATCCATCATAGCACGTAGCTGTGCATCGTTGATGCGGATGCTCAGCTGTGCAACTTCGTTCTTTGGCTCATTGTTCTTGTTGTTACAAGAGAAGAGCGCAAGTGCCATCAGGGCGATGGCGGCCATCTTCATGTACTTCATAAAGTTTGTTAGTTGATTAAAAGTGAATATACTGTTTGATGATTTGTCTAGTGTGGTGGGAGAAGTAACTCGCTATAGGGACGCTCGAGAGTGTCGAGTCGGAGGGCGTCCGTTGTCGAACCAGCCTGACGCAGTAACCTTTAACGGGGACGGACGCACAGACCGTGCGTCCCTACAAAGGGTTACACGTGGGACCGAGCGTCCCTACATTTCGTTATTCGTCTCGTTCTTCATTTCGATCTTCGTTTACTCTAGCTCGGTGTCTATGTTGATATGTGTCCAGCCGGAGACATCGACAAGTACCGCTGCGGTGGTTTCCTCGGGCAGTTCGTCGGTACGCTCACGGCGTGGGGTGATTTCAGTGATGTCGCCCGCTTCATCAATGCCCGGGTTGGTATTCATCGAGAAAAGCGGAGAGAGGTAGTTGAGGTTGATGCGGTATATCTTACCAGCCTCGAAGGCTACGAGCGACTCATCTTTAGTACCCTTGGTGACGAGGAACTTGCGTATAGTGATGAAGCGTCTGAGCTTTTGGTCGGGCTTTGTCTCTACACGAGAGCAAGCATAGACGTAGTCGCTTTTGTCCTTATTATATACAAATGCGTCGAAGTAACCGACACGGGTGTGTAGTGTGTACTCGACCTCTACGATGATGTGGTCTAGCGCCTCGGGATCAGCAGCCTTGCCAGGGTAGATCTGATAAGCGTCTACCTTGCCGTCAGTCATCGTCTTAGTGTAGTCGTTGGCTTTATTTAGCTCACCAAAGAGGGTGTGCATCTCAGTGCGATGCCCTGTCCAGACTTTGCCTATTGTATCGTACTTGTCGGAGGCAAGGAAGTTACGGCTGGCAGCTCCGACTGTCTCCTTATAATTATTAAGGTATATGCCTCGTATGGTGAAGTCCTCGATATAACGTATCGGGAGTTCGCAAGGGCTGGCTACGTAAGAGTAATTGGTAGCACCCTTAGCGTAAGGAATCATCTTATTATTGACAATCCAGTCAGCGATTGTTTTTTGCGATTCTGTAGGTATGGCTATCTGCCCTGAGATCTCTAGACGTGCAACATTGGGGACGGGCTGGAGCTCTACGGTGAGCTTATTAGGACTTCCTGGAACCTCCTTCACTTCTGCCTGCGGAGCTACGTAAGGGACGCTGTGTAAGAAGCTTTTGGATGCATCATCAGCCCCACCTAGGGTCTGCAGATCGTAAATAGAGAGCGAACCGAGATCGGAGGGTTTGAAGACACCTTGGCGCCCAGCGACAGCAGAGACCTTGCGGACAGCCTGACGCACCTTGATCTCGTAACCCTCGGCACTCATAGCCTTATCAATGTCGGCTTGCTTTTTGAGCTCGACACGATAAGGCTCGGTGGGAGCACCCGCCTCGTCGTAAAAGAAGAGCGTAATGGGCTTGTAAGTGCTTACTTCGTAAGCGTCCTGTGTCGCACCATCTTCTATGGTGCGGAAGGGGTGTGTAGGTGAAAACCTGATGAGGAGTGTCAGCTCCTCATCACTCCCCAGAGGGGAGCGGCTACAGCTCGTCATAGCAGCTACAGCGAGTAGCGTGCTGGCGAGAAGTAACAATATGTTGTGAATGCGTGATCGCATAGGAATAAAGTGTTTCTTTAGGTATCTCTTGCTGCAAAGGTACAACATTTTTGGAAATATCATTTGACATTTTCGATATTTCATTTGACAAAGTCGGTATTGCGGCGGCGGGTGACGTGCAACCCGCTGTAGGGACGCTCGGCCTGAGCGTCCGTTGTGTCAAAGGTTACAGCATCGTGGTTTTAACGGGGACGGACGCACAGACCGTGCGTCCCTACAACGGGTTACTCGTATCGCTGGTTCGGGGACGGGTTACTCGTATCGATTTGATACGACGAGCTACTCGTCATTACGGCTCTTTTTCGTAATACTTATCGCTATCCCAGCGTGCCACATTGTTTTCGATGTAAGTCGCTATGTTGTTGCCCTCTTTGCGATTCCTAATGATACGATCATAGTACCTTGACTGCCAGTCAAACGCTATCTTATGCTCCCGTGCAAACATTGTGACCTCGCGCTTAATCCCCCCAACAACGATGGCTAAAGTTTCTCGAGCCGTCTTTTGGGCAGCAGGCTCTGTCTCTTGATTGATCGACACGATAGCATGGATATGGTTCGGCATAACTATGAATAGCGGAACCGTAGCATAGGGATAATGTTCGGAGACCTTCTCCCATTGTTGATGACAAAACTCCCCTATGGGACTGAGCTGCATAATGCCCTCTTGTACTTTGCCGAAGTAATGTCGCTTGTCCTTAGTGCAGATAGTTATGAAGTAAATGCCTGCTTTGTAATCGTGAAAAGAAGCACGGGGAGATTTGCGATCATTGTAACAAGGAGGACACATAATAAGGTAAATGCTTGAGATACGATGCAAAAGTAACAATAACTGAGAGACCCCGCCACATTGAGTGACGGATATTGTAGAGATAATACGTGTAACCCGCTGTAGGGACGCACGAGAGCGTCCGTTGTCGAACGAAAATTACAGCATCGTCACGCTGGTTCGGGGACGAGTTACTCGTATCGATTTGATACGACGGATGCTGTAACCTGTAACGGGGGCGGGTTACTCGTATCGATTTGATACGACGGATGCTGTAACCTTTGATACAACGGACGCACAGACCGTGTAACCCTGTGTAGGGACGCTCGAGAGCGTCTAGTGGGAGGGCGTCCGTTGTCGAACGAACTTGATGCTGTAACCTTTAACGGGGACGGACGCACAGACCGTGTAACCCGCTGTAGGGACGCTCGGTCTGAGCGTCCGTTGTCGAACGAAAATTACAGCATCGTCACGCTGGTTCGGGGACGGACGCACAGACCGTGCGTCCCTACAAAGGGTTACACGTATCGCTGGTTCGGGGACGAGTTACTCGTATCGATTTGACACGACGGATGCTGTAACCTTTGATACCCCCCCCCACAAAGGGCTACTCGTCTCATCGAGCTACCCAATTAGCCGAATGAACCTCTGAGTACGTTGGTTCCGAAATTTATTGTACCTTTGCTTCCACAATCCGAGGGGGCGTGTGACTATTACAGCGAGGTCGCAAGATAGCAACCCAAGGAGGTACTATGCGGAAATAGCTCAGTTGGTAGAGCATCAGCTTCCCAAGCTGAGGGTCGCGAGTTCGAGCCTCGTTTTCCGCTCTAGGTGAGTAAGCGATTTATAGAGCGGCACTTGTCGCTCTATTTTCGTATTAATTAATAGGGCAAGTCTTAGTGCAATTGCCCTATGTCGGAGAAGACAAAAAGAGAGAGGATAGATCCGTATAGACCTATCCTCTCTTTGTGTTGGTAGGGGGACTAGTGGCGATGCACTAGTCTCGTATTGGAACTAGCTTGCTGAGCTACGCCTCCTTGCCGAGGAGTATCTCGAGGCACTTAGCAGCTGAGTAGGCGACAGGTGTACCTGGGCCGAAGATAGCTGCGACACCTGCCTTATAGAGGAAGTCGTAGTCCTGAGCTGGGATGACACCACCAGCGGTGACGATGATGTCGGGACGTCCGAGCTTGCGTAGCTCCTCGATGACCTGCGGGATGAGCGTCTTGTGTCCTGCTGCCAGTGAGCTGACGCCAAGGATATTGACGTCGTTCTCGACAGCCTGACGAGCACTCTCCTCAGGGGTTTGGAAGAGAGGACCCATATCGACATCAAAGCCGCAGTCGGCATAGCCAGTGGCTACTACCTTGGCACCACGGTCGTGACCGTCTTGTCCCATCTTGGCAATCATAATACGAGGCTGACGCCCCTCACGCTGTGCAAACTCCTCAGCAAGCTGCTTGGCATACTCCAGCTGCTTGTCCTGTCCTGACTCTTTTGAATACACGCCACTGATCGTTCTAATTACTGCACTATATCGTCCGACGACCGCCTCGCAAGCGTCGGATATTTCGCCTAGCGAGGCACGCAGACCTGCTGCCTTGACGGCTAGCTCGAGGAGGTTGCCCTGCTTGGTGCGTACGCACTCGGTGATCTCCTTAAGAGCAGCCTGTACAGCCTGCTCATCACGATGACCGCGCAGATCCTCTAGACGAGCCACCTGGCTCTGACGTACGGAGGTATTGTCGATCTCTAGGATCTCGATCGGATCCTCGTGATCTAGGCGGTACTTATTGATACCGATGATCACCTGCTGGTTGGAGTCGATGCGAGCCTGCGTACGTGCGGCTGCCTCCTCGATACGCATCTTGGGGAGACCGGTCTCGATAGCCTTGGCCATACCACCGATCTTCTCGACCTCTTGGATATGCTCCCAAGCTCTATGAGCGATCTCGTCCGTGAGGGTCTCTATATAATAGGAGCCACCCCATGGATCGATAGAGCGACAGACCTGCGTCTCCTTTTGGATATAGATCTGCGTATTACGAGCGATACGTGCTGAGAAGTCGGTCGGCAAGGCGATCGCCTCATCAAGTGCATTGGTGTGTAGCGACTGCGTGTGACCGAGGGCTGCTGCCATAGCTTCGATACAGGTACGCCCGACGTTGTTGTAGGGATCCTGCTCGGTGAGCGACCATCCCGAGGTCTGGCAGTGCGTACGGAGCATGAGTGACTTAGGATTCTCAGCGCCAAAGCTCTTGACCACCTTAGCCCATAGCATACGTGCGGCACGCATCTTAGCGATCTCCATAAAGTGGTTGACGCCGATGCCCCAGAAGAAGGAGAGACGTGGCGCAAACTTATCCACGGGGATACCTGCGTTGATACCAGCGCGAAGGTACTCGATACCGTCGGCAATGGTAAAGGCGATCTCGATGTCGGCCGTAGCACCAGCCTCCTGCATGTGATAACCAGAGATGGAGATAGAGTTGAACTTAGGCATCTTCTGCGAGGTGTACTCAAAGATGTCAGCGATGATCTTCATCGAGAATTCGGGCGGATAGATGTAGGTGTTGCGCACCATAAACTCTTTGAGGATATCGTTCTGAATGGTACCAGCCATCTCCTCAAGCTTAGCGCCCTGCTCCAGCCCTGCATTGATGTAGAAAGCGAGGATCGGCAGTACGGCTCCATTCATCGTCATGGAGACAGACATCTTGGCTAGAGGGATACCGTCGAAGAGGACTTTCATATCCTCCAGCGAGCAGATAGAGACACCCGCTTTACCCACATCGCCTACAACACGTGGGTGGTCAGCGTCGTAACCACGGTGTGTCGGGAGGTCGAAAGCGACTGATAGTCCCTTCTGACCACTCGCTAGGTTACGACGATAGAAGGCGTTACTCTCCTCAGCCGTTGAGAAGCCAGCGTACTGACGTATCGTCCACGGACGGAACGGGTACATCAAGCTATACGGGCCACGAAGGAAGGGAGGCAGACCCGACACGAAGTCGAGGTGCTCTAGCTCCTCTATATCGTCAGCCGTGTAGACCGGCTTGACTTTGATCTGCTCTGGCGTAGTCCAGTTCGCCTCTAGAGCATGCTCCTTGCCCCACTTAGCGGCATCGGAGCGTCCAAACTGAGAGTGACTCAGGTCAATCTCTTTATATAATGGCTTTGTCATTTGTGTGTGTTACTTAGAGGGTTACTACGCTAGTCCAAAGAGCTCGTTGAAGTGCTGCAGAGTCTCCAACACGTTACTACGGACATGGATAAAGTGCTCGATGCCGAGAGCCTGCAGTTGCTCCGTACAGGCGGGATTGCCCGCTACGACAAACTGCGCTCTGCCGTCGAGTAGACGGAATGCCTCAGGAGCGTAAGTCTCATACTCATCGTCGCTAGAGCAGAGCACCACGATGTCTGCCTTAGCAGCGATAGCTGCATCGATACCCTCTTGGACTGTCTCAAAGCCGAGGTTGTCGATGAGCTTGTAACCGGCACAGCCGAAGAAGTTGCCCGAGAACTGTGAGCGAGCAAGTCTCATGGCGAGATTGCCGATCGTCAGCATGAAGACGACAGGCTGCTTGCCGCGCTCCGTCGTCAAGCGTAGCTCCTCAAACTGATTGGCACCACGGTCGAAGTTGAGGGGTTGTAGACCCTCTTGCTTTTCTCCAGCAGAGCAGCCGCACCCCGTCGTGATGACAGCGGGTGTCGCGAGCTTCTCGTGAGCGGTCTCTGTGAAGTTCGGGAATTCGTTGGTACCTAGTAGGGTCTCCTTGCGCTTTGCGACCGCTGCATGGCGCTCTGTATTGGCCTCCTGAAGGTCACGCTGTAGTGCGCCCGTGGTGACAAAGCTTTCGAAGCCACCCTCGCTAGCGCTGATCTCACCAAAGAGCTGCCAAGCTTGCTCGGCGATCACATTGGTCAGTGTCTCTATGTAGTACGAACCAGCAGCGGGGTCGACAACCTTGTCGAAGTGGCTCTCCTCGCTCAGGAGGAGCTGCTGATTGCGTGCGATACGTTCGGAGAAGTCGGTGCTCTCCTCGTAAGCAATGTTGAAGGGTAGGACCGTGATCGAGTCGACACCGCCCAGCGCTGCTGACATCGTCTCCGTCTGCGAGCGGAGCAGGTTGACATAAGCGTCATAGATGGTCATATTCCACTGCGAGGTGGTAGCGTGCTGGCAAATCTTAGCGGCATCGCCCTTGTACTGGTCACCATGCGCCCCGATGATCTCGGCCCATAGCCAGCGTGCAGCACGGAACTTCGCCATCTCCATAAAGTAGCTCGAGCTAATGCCGAAGTGGAACTTGATCCGTCGAGCGATCTCCTCGACATTATGACCACGAGCCACCATCTGGTCGAGTACCTCCGCACCCCAAGCGAGTGCATAGGCTAGCTCCTTGACGATGCCCGCACCAGCGTTGCTCAGCATCGAGGCCTCTACGATGTAAAGACGCATCTGTGGGATAGGCTTGGCAATGTTGTAGAGCTGCTCTAGCGTGTCGTAGCGCTTGTCATCGACGACACCCTTCATAAGCTCTCGCTTGAAGGGATTGTACTCGATAGCACCTCTTACGGCAGCACCGTCGATCTGATGCTTCTGCACGTAGGCGACAAAGAGTTCTGCCAGCTTGACCGTACAAGATACACAGGTCGAGAGATTGATCTCTACAGCGGTCAGATCTATTCCCTTGAGGAGTGTCTCTAGGGTTTCGGCAGAGAGGATCGTCTTAGAGATGTTGAATCCGAGGGAAGTGACTCCCTTGTTGAGTATATCTAGCGCCTTAGCGTTCGCCTCGGCGGGATCCTTAACCTTAATGTCTTGGCGTACGAGCCACTCATTGTTCAGCTTCGTCGATCGCACGTAGGGGTATTCACCAGGTAGTGCTAGACGTGAGGCATATTGAGCAATGTCTTCGCGTCTGTACATAGGCTGTAGGTTAAAGCCTTCAGGCGTACGCCATACGAGCCGCTTGTCAAAGGAGGCACCCTTGAGATCGACTGTGACTTTCTCCAGCCACTGCTCCTTGCTTACGGGGGGGAAGTCCCCAAAGAGCCGTTCTCTTTTATTTGCCATATCGTATATGTGTGTGTTGTGTGAATTGATTACGCAAAGGTGCAGCAATGAGGACTCTCTCCTATCGAATAGGAGCTAGTCGACTATGTTGCTACCCGCAAAGATAACTATTTCTATTTAATAGAGCGTCACCTGAACCTATTGTCATCACGACAATAGTGCCAAAGACTAGAGATCCGTGAAGCTCTTGCGACGCAAGACGAAGTCGCGTCCGAGGTACTTCTCACGCACGAGAGCGTTCTCGGCGAGCTGCTCGGCTGTACCCTGAAAGAGCACTTTACCCTCGAAGAGCAGATAGGCACGATCGGTGATGCTGAGCGTCTCGTTGACATTGTGGTCGGTGATCAGGATGCCGATGTTGCGCTGCTTGAGCTTGGCAACGATAGACTGTATGTCCTGCACTGCGATCGGGTCGACACCTGCGAAGGGTTCGTCGAGCATAATAAACTTAGGATCGATGGCAAGACAGCGAGCTATCTCGACACGCCTACGCTCACCACCCGAGAGTCTGTTACCCTGGTTGGTGCGTACCTTATGAAGACCAAACTCATCGAGCAGTGTCTCCAATCTTTCCCGCTGCTGGTCTGGTGTGAGCGGGGTCATCTCTAGCACCGCCTTGATATTGTCCTCTACCGAGAGCTTTCTAAAGACCGACGCCTCCTGCGCTAGATAGCCGATCCCAAGGCGAGCACGCTGATAGACTGGGAGCTTCGTGATGTCCTGCTCATTGAGGAGTATCTTGCCCCCATTAGGTACGACCAGTCCCACCGTCATATAGAAAGTGGTCGTCTTACCCGCACCATTAGGCCCTAGCAGCCCGACGATCTCTCCTTGGCGTAGCTCGATAGAGACATCGTTGACCACGGTGCGACTGCGGTAACGCTTCACTAGATGCTCCGTACGCAAGAGTCCCGTCTCACCTTTGTGGCGATCAGGAGAGAGTGCCTCAGTGGTATCTATAGTGTCTGTCATAAGCTATACAAAGAGTAAGATGAGTAGCTGTGCGGTGATGATACGGACGAACATACCGAGCGGGTAAACCGTGGCGTATGCGACCGTGTGCTTGCTCCCTTTGAGTCTGTCACCGACCACCTCCAGAGCCATCGGGTTCGCCATGCTACCACACACCACCCCACACATGGTGGCGTAGTCCCCCCGCTTGCGACGTAGCATATACCAGCCGACCAGTAGGATAGGTAGCACCGTCAGCAAAGCGCCATAGCCGAGCCATACCAACCCTTGAGTACTAAAGAGTATGTCAAAGAAGCCAGCGCCCGACGAGAGTCCCAGACAGCCCAGGTAGAGGATTAGTCCCAACTGCCGCACCAGTAGACTCGCGCTATTGGTGACATAAGTGGTTACATGCATACGAGGGCCGAAGGCTCCCATCAGGATACCGATGATGATACCGCCACCAGCCAGCCCCAGTCGTATAGGCATACTCACACCAGGTATATAGAAAGGTATCATACCAACGAAAACGCTGATGAAAAGGCCGATGAAAAGCCCCAACAGGTTGGGAGCGTCCAAGTCCTTAATCTCGTTGCCGATCTTTGCAGCGACCGCATCGGTGGCCTCCTTGGTACCCACCACAGTCATACGGTCTCCCAGCTGTAGATGAAGGTCGGGCGAAGTGAGTAGCTCGATGCCCGCACGATCGATGCGCGTCACATTGACTCCGTAGTCATTGCGTAGGTGCAGGGCGCTGAGGCGCACACCGTTGTACTCCTTGCGTGTGAGGACGAGTCGCCTAGATACGAGACTCTGGTCCACATTATCCCAGTCAATGTCAGAGCGGTTCCAGTCCTTTGCCACCTTTTTGCCAAAGAATAGCTCCAGCCGAGGCACCTCCCGCTCGTCCGAAACGATCAGCAGGCGATCACCCTCTAGTAGTTGTGTCGTCGAGTCGGGAGACAGCGCCTTGCCGTCACGCCATATACGACTGATTACAAAGGGTGTCTCAGCGACCCGTGAAACCTCCGAGATGGTCTTGCCGACCACCCCCATATTCTTCACTTCGTACTCGCTAAAGAAGGCTACGCGCTCCTCCTCGTCAGACTGCCCCTTGGCACGTTTCTTTGCTAAGGGAGCTAGCACGTAGAGCGCTAGTATGACTCCCACCACACCAAAGGGGTAGGTGATCGCACATGCCAGTGCCATCTCAGCCAGCATGCTCTGCCCCTCGGCACCGACGCTCGGCAAGCTACTCTGCGCTGCAGCTAGCGCTGGCGTATTGGTCGTAGCACCCGATAGGATGCCGACCCACTGACTGATGGGTAGCTCAGAGACGAAGAAGAGACCCACGACGAATGCTAGGTCGACCGCCACAATGAGGAGCGAATCAAGGTTGTCCCGTATGCCACCTTTCTTGAGTGAGGGGAAGAATGCGGGCCCCACCTGAAGACCGAGGGCGTAGATAAAGAGAATCAGCCCGAAGTTCATCGCAAAGTCTAGCGTCCCCGCCTCTAGCGTGATACCCCAGTAGGAGAGTAGGATGCCGACGAAAAAGACGAAGGTCACCCCCAGTGAGATACGGGCTATACGGATACGCGCCAAGAGCAACCCCACCAGAGAGACCAGTGAGATCACAATAATCGATTGAGGCACCGATGGTATGACGAAGAGTTCGTTGAGAAAAGCTCGCAGACTATCCATACATATAGTTAGAAATAGAAGGTCAGCCCCCACTTAGGAGCCACGCAGACGGGAGGGCATATCGTCTTGATGAGACGCTCCAATAGTTACGCAAAGATACACAGAATCAGATTAACGGAGCATATCCATTGCGCCCCGATCTCGCAATGGCTGTTTTTGACTTTTGCAGCGCTTCTCACGTGGATATTGTCGATTCTCCACGTAGCAAAAGAAAATTCTCCACGTAGGAGAGAAATAAAACTTCGGAGGAATCAAATGATATGTCCGAGGAAATGTTTCTCGTCTACGTGGAGAATCTTTTTCCTCCACGTGGATATTTGCAGTTCTCCACGTGAAGATCGGAAAGCGCTAACGATGGATCAGCATCAACGTATGATGAGTCGCACAGCATCCATACCCTTAGCGTGCAGGATGTATGCGCCCTGTGGCAAGGTCAGTGTCTCTCGATCACCCGCCTTCATAGTCTGAGTCCATATCGTCTTGCCATCTACCGCAAAGATTGTTGCGACAACGCTCTGCGTAGCCTGTAGCGTGAGCTCTCGCCCACTGACACTCGTCTGTAGTGGAGTCTCTACCGTCATAGAGCGATCTATCGAGTTGCCTCCTTGTGCTGGTACAACGATCGGCTTGCTACGATAGCTCTTGACATCTGACGCTAGTAGCGGATAGGCGTTCGTCTGCATGGTGCAGAGAACCTTCGTCGGCTCTTCAAACTTAAATGTGAACTTGCCCTCGACGACATCATAATGTATACCCTCCATAATAAACTGCGACTCGTCATCGGCATGTAGCCAAATGTAAGTAGTGGGTTGAGGAGTCGTCTCCACACCAATTAAGTTGTCAAACATGGAGAGATCTATCGTACACCCATCGATCATCTCGGGCGTAATCTCAAACGCCTCTTGTGGCGCATACAGATATTTACTCATCGCACCCTGGGTCGGTAGCATATACATCGGGATCGCATTATAGGAACAGTCTAGCTCCTCAAGGGTCTCTCTCGATGAGGGCATCGTGAGGCTTCTCAGCTTATTGTGCGACACATTAACCTGCTTCAGATGAGTCTGTGCGCTCAGATCTAGAGCGCTTAGCGCATTGAGTGCTAGCGTCAGCTCCTCGAGCTCTGTATAGGGAGAGAGATCGATCTCGGTGATTGTACCGCTTCGCAGGGAGAGCTTCTTGAGGTGCTTAGCTTGCGGTAGTCGCACCTGACTCATATAGCAACCATTGGCCGAGATCTCTTCACACTGTACAAAGGCTGAGAGGTCAAGCTCTGGCAGACGGTTATTGTCCAGGATCAGTCGCTTGACTGGGCAAGGCTCCGTCGTGGGGGCAAATTGGATCAAGCCACAAAGCTCTGGGAGTCGCATCAAGTCTAGCTCTGCACACTGTATCTGGACGGTATGCTGGCGATCAACTTTGGCATCGAGGAAGTTGTGCTTTAGCGTCACAGGCTCAACCCCTAGGAGTACCTCCTCAAAAGATCCGTCTCCCCAATCGACTACGCAGGGACTCTCCTCACGAGTAGCACTGAGCTGCAGGTCAAAGGTCAAGCCCTCTGTCGTAAACATGTCCGTTACAAACGCTGCATGCACCTGCTCCAGCTTCTTCTCGGCACCCTTTAGCTCTATCGGCATGATGCCATAGCAGTCGTTGATGTTGTTGAGTCGTGGCAAGGCACTATTGGCGACAACACAATAGATGGCTCGCTCAGGCTCTTGATGAAAGGTGAAGACACCGTCACGCTCTGTGTAGGTCGCAGGGGCAATCCGCAGGGCTGGGTTGGCATTGTTTCCCTTATTGTCGAAGTAGTACCACTCGAAGGTCGACTGAGTCCCCTCAAAGTCTAGCATCTCGGTCAGATCTACCGTCAGACCATTTATCTTATCTGCAGAGAGATAGATGGGGCGCATCGGTCCATAAGTATAGATCATACCAGAACGCTTCTCGGGGAAGTCTGCGAGCGAGAGCCTATTCCTCGAGAAGTCGACACTAGTCACCGATGCGGGGAGCTGGAGCGAGGCGATCTCGTTGTTATTGCAGATGACTGTGGTGAGCTTGTCACAGCCCGAGAGGTCGAGCCGCTGGATCTTATTGTTGGCACAGGATAGCTTCTCTAGGCTGTGGCAGTCGGTCACGGTAAGCTCCGTGACACTCTTATTACTTATAGCCCAAAACTCTATGAAGTCAGCCCCCCATACCTGTACCTGATGCTCACTACGAGTAGCCATATCGGCAAAACTATAGTAGACCACCTCCGAGTAGCCACTCCCGTAGCGCTCCTGCACATCTGTGCCGTCACCGTAGTCTATATAATAGGTAGAGCCTTTGGGCGCCTTGATCTTCATAGCAAACTGCTCTGTCGTGCTGCTATTCGTCTGCATCGTCGTCCGCAGGGTAATCTCTTGCGCCGTCACGGGAAGAGAGAGGAGCATGATGGCCAGCACGGTGGCGCAGTGGAGTAAGTGGGTTCTTTTCATATTCAAGGATTTGTGTTATCTATGCGCAAGCGAATTGTGTCAAAGCATTCGCTTGTGTGCAAAGATACTCCATTTTTTCAGTTGCTCCTTTTGTGTCCCTATTCGTATCCTCGTGAGGAGACAACGGGTGACGTATATTCAATTAGTAAATGCAACTCATACCTACAAAAAATGGATCGCACCCTA
>URDQ01000040.1 GCA_900546675.1 uncultured Porphyromonas sp.
ACTCGTCTCATCGTTACTCGTTTCGCTTTGACACAATGGACGCACGACCATGAGTTCATACAAATACTGGTATTACAGCGTCTGATGGCTGAACTTGTCGTGTTGATGTGATTCGTGTAGGGGCGGACCTGCGTATCCGCCCACAGGGCATACTCCGCTCCGACGAGGACGGGCGGACACATAGGTCCGCCCCTACACATCGCTACTCGTATTGCTGTGATACGATAAGGTGTCGTTTTGCTCAATCTTAAAACATTTCATATCTTTGCCAAAGGTATGGAATCCGATCGATTGTGAAGATTATAGAGTCAAATCATACTATCGACACTAGTCCACCGCTACGAAGGCATATGCGGTCGCTAGCGTGTGTTATGACTACCGCTAATCAGGACTCCACCGAGTACCTCCTAGCTCACAATAGATAATCCTATTAACTACTTAAGCGACCATATAATACTAACGAAGAGTAATGAATCACCTAACGAATCGACTGATCTTACTGATCCTCATATCGCTCTGCCTCCTCACTGGAGCGAGTAGCGGTATCGCACAGCAATCCTTCGGTGGCACACCACAGCTTCTCGACGTGGGTGCACTACGTACCGCAACGGCCAGCATATCACTTGCTCCAGACTTTAACCCTCAAGACCTGATGCGCCGAGAGAGTTGGCACGAGGGAGAGCTACATCGCAAGATTTACAACGTTGGCAAGGTTGTCCCCTGCTCCATAGACTTCGCCACTGAGGCGGAGCTGGTTGGCTCCGTAGCAGGCAGTGATATCTACCGCCTAGAGATAGATATGGAGCAGACTCCAGTAGGACTGAACCTATACTACTCCGACTTCTTTATCCCCCAGGGTGGACGGCTCTACATCTACACCCCAGGTGGCGAGCAGCTACTCGGAGCCTATACACACGAGACGCATCCTAAGCATGGTGCTTTTGCCTCGGAGCCTCTCAGTGGTAGCAAGCTGATACTAGACTACGAGGCTCCCCGTGGTGCTGCAATGCCCTCTATCCAAATTAGTGGTGTAGGTTACCTCTACCGCTCTGTCATGCAGGCTAAAGTAGGGCATGGTATAGAGAGTGAAGATGCCTCTGACCCCAACAAGGACAAGTATTGCCAGATCAATGTCAACTGCCCCGAGGGCGATGAGTGGCATGAGCAAAAGAGTAGCTCGGTCATCTATATGCCTGTCTTTGCTGATGGTAACATAAGCTGGTGCTCGGGTAACCTTATTAATAATGTAAGGGGAGACTTCAAGCCTTATATCCTTACCGCAGCACACTGCTCGGGCGAGGAGGAGACGGACAATCCTTCGGTGGGAGCGTTCAATGGAGGCTTTGGCATAGATCAGAGCAAGATGGATCAGTGGCTCTTTGGCTTCCACTATGAGAAGCCTCGCTGCAACAATAGTGACTATGGCTTTCAAACCACAAAGACACTCGCTGGCGCTACGATACGTACCTACACCTCCGTCTACGGTTACTCCGATGGTATGCTCCTAGAGCTTAATGAAGAGATACCTCTCGACTACCGTGTCTACTACTCTGGCTGGAATGCTACGGAGCAGACTTGGCAGACGGGCGCTGGCATCCATCACCCAGCAGGAGACGCAACCAAGATAGCCCTATATAGTGGTGGTATGAGTCTCGGGCAGTGGGTCGAAGGCTCAAAATGGGTGACTACCGCATTGGGAGGTCAGGATGATCACTACAAGCTGATGTTTGACAAAGGCAATACCGAGGGCGGCTCCTCAGGCTCTCCTCTATATAATGATGCGAAAGAGCAGATCGGTACCCTCACAGGCGGAATGACTACACCCTGCTTTCAAGACGGCCTCTATGGTCGCCTCAGCTCACACTTCAACAAGTATAGTGACAAGGGAGATCTATACCATATGGATATGTACCTCGACCCCGACAGTACGGGGGTACTGAAGCTTGCAGGCACCTGGCGTGAGGGCTATGAGGTGCTCCTCTCCATACGAGAGCTACGTGGCAAGCTGGATCTGCAAGATCATCTCAAGGCGGAGCTCGAGTGGGATGCCGTACCAGCACACGCACAGGGCTACCCTATCAGCTATCAGATCTATCGCAACGGCACACTCCTCCAGAAGGTGACAGAGACGCACTATACAGACCAGCTCACATATGATCTGACTGCTAGAGGCTCTGTACACTACGCTGTAGAGGCGCTCTACGATGTCGAAGGCAAGAAGATCTCTACGCCAGCAGCTTACCGCACGATCTATACGGGCAAGCTGGTCTCAGAGGTAGATGCGACAGTCCAAAAAGGGGAGCCTAGTGGCGTAACGGTCACCTGGGCAGCTCCTGTCAATACACAGACTATCTCCAAGATTGCAGATAGAGCTAAGATGAGTGCAGTGAAAGCTTCCTCTAAGTATATTGGTACTTTAGGCTTTCCTGAGGCACGCTACTTTGACAAGTTCCGCTTAGGGCATTCACCCTTTGATAAGCCTCTCTATGTACATCAGATCAATGTCCTCCCAGTAGCAAGCGCCAATGGTAAGCTGCACTACCTCTATCTACGCCAAAAGCTCAATGAGAGTCCTGAATACGCTCAGTACTATAGAAGTCCTAAGGAAGAGAGTGTAACTGGAGCACCTGAGTGGCTCTCGATACCGCTCAAGAAGCCCTTTAAGCTAAATATGGAGGAGAATCTTGAGGTAGGATATAAGATCCAGACGAGCTTCCCCCACGAGGTGTACATCGATACGAACTCTAAGGATAAGTATCTAGAGGTAGATGGTGGACTCATGTCAGGCGTCATATATGGCTCGTTTGAGGAGCTACCCAACTTTACCGACCAAGGCTATATGGCTATCGAGCTGGTGGTATCAGACAGTCCTACACTCAGCGGAGACACGATCCGTGAGACCTTCACGCGTGGGCCACTGCCTGTCCCCTTCCCCGAGGTCAAGGGCTATGCGATCTATCGCAATGATGAGAAGATCGGAGAGACTGACCCGTCCATACTTTCTTACCAAGATGCCGATGGCAAGGAGGGTGACAACTACCGCATTGAGGTGCTATACGATGCTCCCGAAAAGTTAGCAATCGATCAGAGTATGACGAAAGGTCAGAAACCTTATCTCTACCCATCAGTGATCAGCGATATGGCTACCCTATCTGCAGCTGACGAAGCTCTATCGCTACAGCTCTACGACCTCTCGGGGCGCTGTCTCCTGACGCTACAAGGGGAAGCACTGCGTAGCTCTATCGACCTAACAGATCTACCTGAGGGCTCGTACATAGCGCTCATACGTACTGCGCAAGAGACCTTGACGCAGAGAGTTATGATTAAACGAAATCTACTCTAAACACTCTAAGTAAGCAAAGGTTGCTGAGGGGGTACAAGAGTCTCCCAAGAGACTGCCCCTCAGCACCTAACTCAATAGATTACAAACCCTAAACCAACAATTACCATGATGAGGCTAACAAGATCTATATCTCTACTCGTGATCGTCGCCCTCTCATCATATATATGGAGTGCGGCACAGGTAGACTGGGATGACGACGTATACTACGTCCCCTCTAGTACGCCCCAGCAGCAGAGTAGCTCTAACAATCCGTGGGGCGACGATGAGTATCAGTATGATGGGCAAGATCCTCTCGATGCTTACAACCGCCGTGGAGAGGAGTATCAAGGTGAGCGAGGAGGTAGCTACTCCTCATCACAACAACCTAAGAAAGGGGTAGGCAAGTATAGCCGTCGCATTATGCGCTTTCACAACCCCGCTACAGTATATATATACGACTCAGACAATGTAGATGTATACTACAACGAAGATGGCACTTATGGTATCTACACTTATCCTGATCGTTACGACTACGTAGCTGACCGCTACAACCCTGTAGGTATCTCTATCAACCTGTGGAGTCCTGGCTGGTACCCCTCGTGGGACTACTACTATGACTATATGTGGTACAGCTCGTGGTATCCCTGGTACACGAACCGCTACCCCTACCCTTACAGCTGGGGTGGATATGGCTACTGGGGCCCTTCTATTTGGTACACCAATCCTTGGTCGTGGGGCGGTAGCTACTGGTACGGATACTATCCACACTACGGAGGCTACGGCTACGGAGCTGGTTATAATCATGGATTTTGGGACGGATACTATGCTGGCTCTTACGGCATCTACGACCCATACTATGGCAACTATGTCAAGCCCTCGACCTACTACTCCAATGGTCGTCTAGGTAGTAGCTACTATGATCGGGGTAATAACAGCAACCCACGCGCCACACGTGGCAACCAAGGCACGCTCTCGGGCAATGCTCGTAGAGGTTCGCTAGACGCATCTGCTAATAGTCGCAATGAAGTGGCTGATAGGGGCAACTTTTGGAAGGATGATCGCAATCGTGTCTACGACAATACGCAGGGACGCAGTGCTCGTGGATCGTACGATCAGTCTAGTGGCGCACGTCGTGGCTCCGCTGAGCAGTACGAGCTAGGCTCCGCTCGCTCTCGTCGTGGCTCCTACTTTGAGGACAATAGCACGATAAGACAGGAGCGACAAGTCTCCCCAACGAACCGCAACTACAACTCAGGCTCTGCTCGCTCTCGTCGTGGTAACTACGATGCCTCAACGACTAGCCAAAGGAGACGCTACGACACACCTAGTAACAACAGACGCTACGATGCACCAAGTAACAGAAGCTCTCGTAGCAACTCCAGCTCTTCTGTACGCTCTAATCGAGGTAACAGCAGCTGGCAGGGAAGCTCCTCTAGCTCCTCCGCTCGCAGCAGTCGTAGCTACGACTCTCCCAGCAGCTCTAGATCTTCCTCTGGTAGTAGCTTTGGCTCTTCCTCCTCCTCATCACGGAGTAGCAGCTCGTCTAGTAGCTCCTCTTCTTCTGGTCGTAGTGCTAGAGGACGCCGATAGTAGACACTTCTAAGTATGAGACTTGTATCATTAGCCACCGCATGCAGGTTCTGACTAATGGTCAAGTCTCATTCGTTTATACACCTATACTTATAAACTATGCTTCGACACTATTTCATTCCCCTCATAAGCTCAGCACTCCTACTGATCACGGGGAGCTATCTTTCCGCACAGACTCATGACAATGCGCTACGCTTTAGCACCGAGACGCTCGATGGGACGGCTCGCTACCAAGCTATGGGAGGAGCCTTCGGTGCAGTAGGTGCTGACTATAGTAGCTTACGACAAAACCCCGCTGGACTGGGACTCTTCCGCAGTAACGAGATACAGGGTACCATTGCTTTCGGACAAAACCTCGACCAGGCCACTTGGTACGAAGAGCAATACAAGAAGGGACACACCGCTTTCAGTGGCAATATGTCTGTCGTGCTGGCAACACCACTCAGAGGGTCTGGCCTCACCTTCAACCTGGCTCTAGGCTTCTACCAGCGTCAGAGCTTCGCTCGCACCTTTGACGTAAGCAACCACCAGGTCACTAAATTCTCACTAGCTGACTACGCTGCCTTTATCACACCGACCAATGTTTCGTCCGATGACCTCCTCGGCAAGAACGCTTATGGTAGCGTCCCCGCCCCTTGGCTCGCCATACTAGGACATGGAGCTGGTTGGACCGTGCAGCGTCCTGAGGGATTCTACGAGAGCGCCTTTAACTACAGTGACAAGGGTGGTCTCTTAGGGCCGAGCAATTCGCAGCTACGGGTCAACGAGCGTGGTGGCATCCAAGACTTTGACTTCAATTTCGGCCTTAACTACAGCGACCGCCTATACTTCGGTCTAGGGGTTAAGATTAGTGCGCTAGACTATCGTATGAACTCGTACTACGGAGAGGACTTCATAGATAAGGATTATCTAGAACTAGCCAACGAGCTCCGAACCTCTGGTTCGGGTGCATCGGTTAGCTTCGGTATGATAGCTCGTGTCTCAGACCACTTACGCCTAGGAGCAGCTATACAGACACCTACATGGTTCACGCTGCAAGACAACTACGTGGCAAGTGCCGAGTCTCGCTACTCCCGTGCTCTAGACAGCGAGGGCAAGCCTCTACCCGAGAAGGATTGGACAGTCAAGGATCAGACACCTAGCGATGCCGCTTGGCGTTACCAGCTACAGACTCCCACCAAGATTGTCCTCAGTGGCGCCTTCGTCGGGCGGCGTGGTATGCTGAGCCTAGACTATGAACTAGCTAACTACACAGGCATTCAGCTCAAGGATACCTACGGTCCCTTTGTCAATGATAACAAACTGATGAAGGATTACTTTACCCCGATGCAGAGCACCCTACGTCTCGGTGGCGAGCTGCGCATCTCTCCTCAGTTCAGTCTTCGTGCGGGTGGCTACTGGAGACAAGCTCCTATGAAGGCAAACTTCGATTCCGATCCTAAGCAGAGTGCCACGATCCCTGTCAACGAGGCTGGCACCGTGCCACACTACGAGATTGTCGGTATGGGCTACGGGGTCACTGGTGGACTAGGCTGGCGCTTCTCTCCTTCCTCTTATCTAGACCTAGCGGTGGTCTATCAGGGACAAAAGTCTCACATGTACCCCTTCCCGACTCGCTACTATGGGGATAATGGAGAGCAACTCACAACGCCTCAAGCCATCCAGCTACAGAAGCACCGCATCTACGGGGTAGCTACTTTCGGCTTTAAGTTCTAATCCTCTTTATATACACAGAACTATGTCACTATCTTCCAAAGCTTGGGATCGTCTCCTAGACCTTGTCCTCGGTGCCAATATGGCGCAAGTCAATCGAGTCGAGTGGCTCACAGATGCACTCTATCCCTTTCTCTCTATCTCGGAGCTAGAGCAACTTGCCACGGAGCCTCCACACCGCTTCCTCTCAGTCAAAGTACTGAACCATATAGCCAACCAAGAGATAAGTCGTCACACCGAACTCCTAGCTATGGGCTCGGCTGGTAGCAGTCTCTCTGGTTGCATCGCTACATGGGTCGGCATACCGACAGAGCTAGCGCAGTACAGTGTCAACCTCGTCCTCCTCATACAGAAGCTCGCCTACCTCTACGGTTGGGACGACTTCTACTCCTATGGATCCGTAACGACAGAGACCAAGGCGCGTATCACCTTTATGCTGGGTAGTATGCTAGGCATACGAGAGGCCGACACACTGCTCCGCAATGCTTCTCGCTCATATCAGGGACAGGTCTCCATAACGCCTATGCCCTACGTAGGTGACCGCTCCCCTATCGACAAGGTTATTGTAGAGATCTCGAAGCGTCTCCTAATCCTCTCTGCCAAGGGTGGCGCCACTGCCTGGATCGGTCGCAAGACTCCGCTCATCGGTGTAACCATCGGAGCCAGTACCTCTTACATCCTCGTCAAGCCTTCGCTCGTACGTCTCAAGGTGCTCTTACGTGACCTGATGCAGGAGTGATTTCTGAGACTTCGGCTCTTGGGTGCATCTCAATAAATCCGTACCTTTGCCCTACATCAATTTACTTTTTAGACGAATAGCAACTATATGGCCAATTGGTTTGAATGCAAGGTGACCTACGAGAAAATGGTCGACAACGGAACGCCCAAGCGTACCTCCGAGGGGTACCTCGTACAGGGCGACACCTATACGGAGATAGAGGAGAGACTCACCAAGGAGCTCACGCCCTTTACCTCTCTAGGCGAACTGATCATCAATACGATCAAGCGGATCAAGCTCGCTGAGCTCTTCCTCTCTGATCACCCCGAGGACGACCGCTTCTACCGCTGCAAGGTCAACTTCATCTCGCTAGACGAAGCCAAAGGCATCGAGAAGCGCACCGCTGCAGCTATGATCGTGCAGAGCGACAGCCTGCCTAACGCCCTCAACCGCCTAGAGAAGGAGATGTCTACGACCCTCTCACCCTACGAGATAGCCTCCATCACCGAGACTATCATTATGGATGCTTGGCCGATAGACTTCTCTAAGCCTAACGAGTAGTCCATTCCTATTCCGAGACTGTTACCTAGAGACAGGTAGCAGTCTCTTTTTGTATCATACCAATCTTCAAAACTTCCCCACACATCATGATCGCAGAGCGTCTAGCAGAGATACGGAGTCAGATACCAGAGCAGGTGCAACTGGTGGCCGTCTCCAAGTTTCACCCCGTCGAGTCCGTCCGTGAGGCTTACGAAGCAGGTCAGCGACTCTTTGGCGAAAACCGAGCACAAGAGCTGGCCGAAAAAGCGCCCCAGCTCCCCGAAGACATCCAGTGGCACTTCATCGGCACCCTCCAGCGCAACAAGGTCAAGTATATCGTCCCCTATGTCTCCCTCATCGAGAGCGTCGACTCCGAGTCACTCCTCAAGGAGATTGTCAAGCAGGCGAACCGCTTCGACCGCCAGCTGCGCATCCTCCTGCAGTACAAGATAGCACAGGAGGAGAGCAAGAGCGGACTAGACCACACGGAGCTCCTAGCACTCGTAGACCACTACCTAGCGACTCCCGAGTGGCGGGAGCGCATCACCATCTGCGGCTTGATGGGTATGGCGACGCTTACAGCAGACAAAGAGCAGATACGCCACGAGTTTGACACGCTACGTGCCCTACAGACGGAGCTACGTGAGCGCTACCCCGAGATCTCGTGGGATGAACTCTCTATGGGCATGAGCAGTGACTGGCCCATAGCCGTAGAGGCTGGCTCTACGATCGTGCGCATCGGCACGGCCATCTTTGGCGAGCGACAATACTAAACAACAACTAGTAGTATCCAATAGTTGCTTCTCGGAGACGCTACAAGCGCTATCAAGCTATGGCAAATAAAATGAGCGTGCTGACTACACTTAGTCAACACGCTCACGATTGAAATGTAGTATGAGGGGCGATGACCCCTACACTATTCCTTATAACGAGAGCTTACTCAAAGGGGAAGGTCTTGATGAGCTCCTCAGCCTTGTTCATCTGCTCGTACATAACGACGTCATCCTCGACACGAGGGCATACCTTGCGGAAGCTAGCGAGGAAGCCCTCGAGACGCTCCGAAGTCTTCATAGGACGACGGAACTCGATCGCCTGAGCTGCATTGAGTAGCTCGATACCGAAGAGACGATAGAGGTTGGCGATGAGTGGCATCAGCTTCGTCGCTGCGTTAGCACCCATAGATACGTGATCCTCCTGACCATTGCTGGAGACGATGCTATCGCTAGCTGCTGAGTGGCAGTACATCTTGTTTTGGCTGACCATAGCGGCTGCGGCATACTGTGGGATCATAAAGCCGCTGTTGAGCCCTGGGTTGGCAACGAGGAACTCAGGCAGGTCGCGTAGCCCAAGGATGAGCTGAGCGACACGACGCTCTGAGATATTGCCTAGCTCAGCGAGTGCTATAGCGAGGAAGTCGTAGACGATCGCTAGAGGCTGACCATGGAAGTTACCACCTGATACGACCATATCGTCATCGGGGAAGACGGTGGGATTGTCCGTAACAGAGTTGATCTCAGTCTCTACGACACTGCGCACGTAAGCGATAGCGTCACGCGAAGCTCCGTGAACCTGTGGCACACAGCGGAAGCTGTAGGGGTCCTGTACCTGGGGCTTGGGCTTAGCAATCATCTCGCTACCCTTGAGTAGCTCACGCATGTGGGCTGCGACCTGTATCTGTCCCTGATGTGGACGTATCTGGTGCAGACGATCATCATAGGGAGCGTCTAGTCCGGCGAATGCCTCTAGTGAGAGTGCTGCACACCAGTCAGCGGCTAGCTTGAGACGCTCTGCCTGTATGAGGGCATAGACACCATGTGAACTCATAAACTGAGTACCATTGAGCAGGGCTAGACCCTCTTTGCTCTTGAGCTTGATGGGCTCCCAGCCAAACTTGCCGAGGACCTCGCAGGAGGGGAGCTTCTCACCCTTGTAGCGTACCTCGCCATAGCCGATGAGCGGTAGGAAGAGGTTGGCTAGAGGAGCCAAGTCACCTGAAGCACCTAGCGAACCGCGGTCATAGACGACAGGTAGGACATCCGCATTGAGCATATCAACGATGCGCTGTACGGTCTCTACCTGTACACCACTATTGCCGATCTGCAGGGCATGAGCCTTCAGAAGGAGCATAAGGCGAACGATGGGCTCTGCGACCTCGTCACCACAGCTACAAGCGTGGCTCTTGACGATGTTTTCCTGAAGCTTGGTGAGCTGATCAGGAGAGATGGTGCGGTTGCAGAGTGAGCCAAAGCCCGTGGTGACACCGTAGATGGGCTTGTCGACCTCCTCGACCTTGCGGTCTAGGTAGTTACGACAGTGCTCGATACGCTTGATAGCCTCTGGTGAGAGGGTTAGCTCGAAGTGGTTCTCTAGATACTCTCGGCATAGCTCGATGGTGAGCTGCTCGCTACCGATGGCGAATGATTTACGTGCTGACATGTTTCTTTATTTGCAAGCTTCCTTAGTATACTCTATGACCTTAGCTTCACGCTCGATCACCTCACGCTCGAGACGATCAGCCTCAGCGGTCATATCTGCGACGAACTGCTCGTCCTTGATGGAGGTTAGGTTGATGCGAACGTTGAAGAGTGCGCCGATGATTGCATTGCGTGCTGACATCATAGCGACACAGCCATCGGTGACAGCGTTTTGGTTACCATTGGAGACAACCTCCTCGATATCACTGAGCAGGCTGTAGACACGGCGAGCCACCTCCATAGGTACGTTGGCAGCAATCTTGGTAGCCTCTTGGATCTGTGCAGAGCGTGCAGCCTTCTGCTCGTCAGTCTCTTTGGGCATTTGGAAAGCTTCAAAGACAACGTTGTAAGCCTCGCTATCACGATCTACATCTAGGATCAACTGCTGACGAATCTCATGGACACGCTCGACGAGTTGCTTCATCTGCTCCTCGACCTCGGCATACTTCTTACGACCGATGGTGAGCCCTGCTACCATCTCGGTGAGAGCTGCTGCGATGGAACCACTGAGTGCTGAGATGCTACCACCTCCAGGTACAGGATCCTTGCCTGCGGTGACGTCAAGAAGCCCCTTGACAGTCAAATCTGTTAGACTATTATTCATAGGATGATTGAGATTGTTTGTTAGTTAATTAGTTGGATAGCGACTAGCCCTGCTAGAAGACTAAACGCTGGGGGCAGGTGTCACGAGTTTGTTTTCGTAAACGGTACCCGCCTTAATGGTGGCTCGTACGAGGTTGACACCAAAGTGATAGGAGAGGAACTTGTACGAGGGGAAGCGTAGGAGCGCTAGGTCACCCGCCTTGCCTACCTCGATGCTACCTATCTGATCTGCACGACCGATGGCGGCAGCGCCATTGAGCGTGAGTGCGGTGACAGCCTCCTCGACGGTCATACCCATATAGATGGTTGCTAGAGCAAACATCAGCGGGATGGAAGAGCTGAAGCAACTTCCTGGGTTAAGGTCAGAAGCTACGGCTACGGCACAACCCGCATCGATCATACGACGTGCTGGCGCATACTCTTCGCCTAAGCTGAAGGCAGTACAGGGCAGGCAGGTAGCCACCGTGTCGCTCTGAGCCAATGCTTGGATACCCTTGTCGGAGATCTGTAATAGGTGATCCGCAGAGAGACAGCCTAGCTCGGCTGCTAGCTCAGCACCACCGAAGGATACGATCTCATCGGCATGCATCTTGACCTTGAGACCCAGCTCCTTAGCACGAGTCAAGAGGATGCGTGTCTGCTCATGGTCGAAGACTCCCTTCTCAGTAAAGATGTCGCAACACTCTGCCAAACCTCGCTCTACAACTACTGGCATGACTGTGTCACAGAGGTAGTGGATAAAGTCTGTGGAGCGTCCCTTGTACTCGGGTGGCGTATCGTGCGCCCCCATAAAGGTGGGGTAAAGGTCTATCGGGTGCTGCTCCTGTAGCGTCCGAATGACCTCTAGCTGCTTGATCTCCGTGTCAAGCTCCATACCGTAGCCACTCTTCGCTTCAACGGTGGTAACTCCCATAGACAGCATAGCGTCTAGATGTGCAGAGGCGCGCTGGGTTAGCTCCTCAGCCGTTGCGCTACGGGTCGCCTTCATCGTGTTGGCTATACCCCCTCCACGCTCCATAATGCTCATATAGCTGTCGCCAGCTAGCCGCCACTGGAACTCGTCCTCACGGTAGCCCCCGAAAATGAGGTGGGTGTGACTATCGACGAAGCCTGGCAGGACGCATCCGCCCTGAGCGTCATAAGCGACGCAGTCGGTGTGGTCTACTTGCTCAGCTTCTTGCATAGTCCCGACGAAGGCTATCTTACCTTGTCGGACGATGATGGCGGCTGGTCCCTCGATGACTCCGATCTGGCGCATCGCCTCAGCACCGTGCTGTGCGGTAGAGCCTGGACGGGTCACGATCTGACCGATATTGTATAGATAGAGATTAGACATTAGATTTTAGAAGTTAGAGGTTAGACTTTAGAGGTTAGACATTAGAGATTTGATGAGACCTGCTAGCATACGCCCTACTTCGTCAGAGAGGCTCAGAGTCTCTTTTAGCTGAATCTCTGAGAGGTAGCCTATGCGTAGACAAAGCTCTAGCTGTGTCTCTAGCTCTGCTCGGGAGCCTTGCGCTATGTGTAGGAAGTGATTCGTATCCCTCTTACTTTCTCTTGCATTCCCCTCTGCAATATTAGAGGGGATGGAGATAGCCGACCGTCTCATTTGGTCTGAGAGCGCATACTTCTCCTCCAGCGGTAGTTGGCGTATAAGATTATAGACATCTATGGTCAGTTGCATGGCTTTCTGCCAAACGATCAAGTCTCTATAATCTTTGCCTGCCACTCTAACTTCTAATCTCTAATTTCTAACCTCTAATCTCTCTTTGTACTACTCCATCATGCGGAGCTCGAGGATCTGGGTCTCGCAGAAGTTCTCTATGCCGAGGTAGTACTCAGCGCAGTCGATGAGTGCCTTCATAGGTACGAGGCCGATGACCTCAGCACCAACGATCTCGACACCGTAGCGACGAGCCTCCATACGTACCATCTCATGAGCACGATAGACGGCTGTCTTGGTGTAGTCGGTGAGGTTCATAGAGACCTGTACGATGTGTCTATCAGTTAGCTCTACTCCCATAGCCTTGCAGAAGCGTAGACCGCCACCGATGTGACGGACTTTCTTAGCAATAGCATCAGCGATAGAGAGGTCAGAGGTATTGAGGTTGACATTGTAAGCAACGAGTGGCATACGAGCACCGACAGCTACAACACCTGCTGTGGGGTGAATGTCAGCTGGACCGAAGTCTGGGTGCCACTCATCCTCGTGGATTTTCTCAGCCATACCCTCGAACTGTCCCTTGCGGATCTTAGCGAGGTTCTCACGATGAGGAGCTGAGGCACTCTTCTCATAGAGGAAAACAGGTACGCCGATGCGCTCGCCGATCTCCTTACCGACTTCCTTAGAAAGCTCGATAGCCTCCTCCATCTCCATATTGCGAATGGGGATAAAGGGAATAACATCGACAGCGCCCATACGTGGGTGCTGACCCTCGTGCTTGGTCATATCGATCACCTTGACAGCAATCTCGACAGCCTCGAGGACAGACTTACGAACAGCCTCAGGCTCGCCCATGACGGTCACCACGCAACGGTTGTGGTCCTCGTCATTGCTGTAGTCTAAGAGCTTGACACCCTCGGTTGCTCTAAAGGGCTGTACGATCTGCTCAATCTTTGCTTTGTCACGTCCCTCGCTAAAGTTGGGGACACACTCTACGATCTTTGTCTGAATAGCCATTGTTTTATCTATTTATAGTGTTGTGTATTGATATCTAGGTAAGCCTTTTCGATAGGTCTCCTCAAACATTCCGCTAAGTTACTGATTATTTGAAGTACTGTCAAGCTTTTCAGGAGGAATCTGTAGCAAAAGAAGTACTAACTCTTGTAGTAAGTACGCTTGATACGCGGTGAGAGCTTGGAGATGACTTCGTATGGTATAGTGCCAATGCGCTCTGCGAGGTCACTCACCTGCAAGCCTGGCACACCGAAGATGATTACTTCGTCACCCTCTGCGACCTTTCCTTGGAGCGCCGTGAGGTCGACCATACAGGTGTCCATACAGACGTTGCCCACGATCGGACAGAGCGTATCGTGGATCATAACGCTCCCCACGCCACAGCTGAAGCGTCTGTCATAACCATCGGCATAGCCAATCGGTATGATACCGATCTGCCCGCCAGGAGCGACCTGCCCACGTCGTCCGTAGCCAATAGTCTCTCCGTCAGGGATCGTCTTGACCTGTAGGAGCGTGGTGCGCAGCTTAGCGACTGGCTCGAGGGTGAGACTACCCGTAGCACTAATGCCATATAGTCCTACTCCTAGACGTGCCATATCGTAGTGATGATGGTTGTATCGCTCGATGCCCGCTGTGTTTTGGACGTGACGCAGAGGACGATAAGAGAGCTGGCTCGTCAGGTAGTCAGCGCCCTCGTCATAGAGGGCAAACTGCTGCTCCGTGAAGTCGCTCATCGTTGGCTCATCGGCAGCCGCCAAGTGAGTGAAGATACTCTGCACTCGTATCAGTGGCTCCACCTCGTGCAGCGTTTGAGCCAGATGCTCTAGGGTCGCTCTGTCTGGTGTGAAACCAGTACGGTGCATGCCTGTGTCTAGCTCGATATGAACAGGATAGTGGCTCAGCCCCTGACGCTCCACATGGCGAGCAAACTCACGAAGTATGCGTTCGTTGTAGATCTCAGGCTCCAGACGACTCTGCGTCATCACCTCAAAGGCCTCGACCTCGGGGTTCATCACGATAATCGGTAGGAGGATCCCTTTGCTCCGTAGCTCTTTGCCTTCGTCAGCTAGAGCCACCGCCAGAGCTGCTAGATCTTGTTGCTCCAAGGCTTTTGCCAGTTCATAAGCTCCGATACCATAGCCCTGCGCCTTGGCCATAACGATGATACGTGTCTCCGCTGGTAGTAGCGCTTTGTAACTCTTCAAGTTGCTCTCTAGAGCTTCGAGATCAATCTCTAGGGTCGTCTCGTGTACCTGCTTAGCCAGGTGCTGTACGATACGCTCGAACTGGAACTGTCTGGCACCCTTGACCAGGATCTCCGCCTGACTAATGGTGCCAAGCAGGTCATCGGCAAGGAGCTGGTCGGTCGTCTCGTAGAAGGCGGTCTCCCCTCCCCCATTCCTCTGGAAGTAGTCCTGATAGTTGCACAGCTCCCGTCCTACACCGATGAAGAGCGTGTGGGGATACTGTGCGATCATCTCCCCCACCTGCTTGTAAAGGTCTCGTGGTAGCTGAGCACTCTGTAGGATATCTGAGAGGATGATGACCGCCTGCTGATGCGAAGTGGCGGTACGCTGCTTCTGAAAGTCTAGCGCGATACGTAGCGAATTGATGTCGTTATTGTACGCATCGTTGATCAGTCGATTGCCCGCCTGTCCCTCCTTGACCTCTAGTCTCATCTCGATCGCCTCCAGCGTTGCAAAGCGCGCTAGTGCTGCTTGGCGCTGAGCCGTGGTGAGTGGCAGAAGACCAATGAGACAGAGACAGTGGGTAGCGTTTTGTATGGAGGCTTGATCCGCAAAGGGAATGGTTACCGTGCTGCTCTCGGTAGCATGGCTAGCTGTAATGGTTGTAGTGCCATCCCCTGAGTGGCTGTAGGAGACGTGGTAGTAAGCTTTGCCTGGGGTAAGGCTCCATCCGATAGCTTTGTCCGAGAGTCCTAGGTTGTCAATGCCTCGCTGTATCTCATCACTATCGGCATCGTAGACAAAGTAGTCGGCATCAACAAAGAGCTGGAGCTTCTCCTCGATCTTCTGATTGAGTGAGACGAAGTTCTCTTGATGCGCAGCCCCAATGTTGGTCAAGATACCGAGTGTCGGCCTTATGATACGCTGGAGGCGTAGCATCTCCATCGGCATCGATATCCCCGCCTCAAAGATAGCGAGCGTATGCTCCTCCTCCATATTAAGTATAGATAGCGGGACGCCTAGCTGCGAGTTATAGCTCTTTGGCGAGCGCACGATACGGTAGCAACCTGAGAGGAGGTGGTAGAGAAACTCCTTGACGACCGTCTTGCCATTGCTCCCCGTGATGCCGATGACTGGGTAGTCGTAACGCATACGCCAGTGACTAGCGATCTGCTGGAGTGCACGGAGCGTCTCCTGCACCTGTACGATATTAGCATCAGGATAGCGCTCCACGTAGGGCTCGATCGGCTCGCAGATGAAGAAGGCGCGCACCCCATGCTCATAGAGCTGGGAGATGTATTTATGTCCGTCGCCCGAGGCGGTACGCATAGCGAAAAAGAGGCTGTCACTCGGAGAGGTGAGCTTACGACTATCGGTCAGGATATGTCGTATCGGACGCTCATCGACGAGATGCATCTGGATAGGACGAAGGTACTCAAGGATGTTTTGCAGTGTAGACATTATAGTTGTGTAATAGGGGTCATAACGATTCGACGATGGAGGGTATGCAGAGCTTCTCGCCATATTGCTTTTGGCAATGTGCTATGCGCTCAGCTATCTGAGCTTGTAGTCGCTCCGCTCCGTGTGGCGTCTTAGGTCGATGCTGTGAGAGCTTGCGCAGACGCTGAGCCGCCAGACGCATCTCCACCTCACGCACCTCTTGGCTTGCCCAGTAGGCGACGAAGTGATCTGCGATGTAGGCGACCGCTTCATCAGAGGGGTGAGTCAAGTCACTAGCGTAAAAGCGGTAGTCCCGCAGTTCGTCATACAGGATCTCATAAGCGGGGAAGTAGTGGCAGGCGGGTAGCTCCCGACAGAGCGTGTCGCAGAGGATACGAAGCTTGCTCTTTGACAAATTGCTCTCGGCCAAGCCGTCCTGCAGGTAGCGCACGGGACTAACCGTCAGGATCACCTGCAGCGGATGCTTTGTAAGAAGCTGAGAAAGTGTCGCAAGCATACGCTCCTGAAGTAGTTCTAATGAAAGGTCTCGTCTGTCGAAGAGACGTGCAGGGAGTTGCTGGCAATTTGCCACGGCACGGCCACCCTCTGCCAAGTAGTAGACCTGCGTCGTGCCCAGTGTGATCCAGAGCCAGTCCGCCTCCGCTAGTCGGCTGTGAGCCGTATGCCATAGCTGAGCGGTCGCCTCTTGCGCCTCATCGAGACTCTCACCATAGATCGCACTATGATGGCGCAGACTATAGTAGAGTTCGTCGCGCTCTATAATATAAGGAGTGTAATCGGGTCGGTGCTGCTCATCGAGGAGCAGATCCTCCAGTGTATCGCAGATACTGATCGGATTGTAGAGCGTACCATAAGGATTGACCAGTACGTCATACCCTAGATGTCTCATATGCTCGCCTATATGCTCACTAAAGCAGGAGCCAAGCGTCAGGATACGATCCCCATAGCGTCCCGCTATAGCTGTCGGCAGAGGGGCTATCTGAATCGGTGTGAACCACTGTATGGATCGGGAGGTGAGCATCTAGTGAAGTGTCAAGGCGCAGAGCCACCACAAAGGTACAAAAAAGCGGGTAGCACTCGTCTGAGCACTACCCGCATTTCAAAGGGAGTATTGTACCCTGATAGTGGATTAGCCAGCTTTACTCTAGAAGCGCATCACGATTCCTATCGAGTAGTCTCTCGTGTTAACCTCAGCTTGTGCTGACGGCATGGTACTGAGCAGACCGATCTGTCCGAAGAGTCCGAAGAAGCCGTACCCTATCTCGCCACGCAGATCGAGTCCGAAGGGACGCACATTAAGGTCATTGTCCACAAGTGTATTGACCCGCTCATCGAGCGAGCGTGTGCGAGAGTTTTGCAGACATACGAACTTCGGGACGATCGATAGCGAGCTCCACGCATTCGTCTCACCCCACGAGAGCGACAGACCTACGGGCATCTCAATAGTAAGGATACCTAGCTGCGTCCATGAGTAAACCATATCTGTCGACTCCTGCTTTAGGACAGTCAGTCCCTCATCGTCACGCTGCATAGCGTACTTCTTATCAAAGGCAAAGTTACGCGCTACGAGCGAGGTCCCTAGGTTGAAAGCCCACGGACTACGACCGATCTGAAGGATGCCATAAACACCAAATTCTCCACGAGTAGAGCCCCAGAAGCGCTGCTTGCCACTCCACTCAGGAGCGGTAAAAAGATTCCAACCGAAGGATGTGACAAAGTTATAAGAGAAATCTCCTATGAGTGTCTTGTAGATGATGGGTCGCCCGTCCTGCTTATGGACTGTACTGATTCGAGAGCGGTTCCAAGCAGTCTGACGGCCACCTCTAGTCCACACCTTATCTATATAGAGTGGCACTTCCTTCTCCTGACCTCCAGGGAGTCGGCTCGCCACCTCTATCTGACTATCTTTCTCACCTCGCATCACATAGACCGTACGGTCAGCTAGCTGGATCGTATCACACGATGTCCTAGTCTGCCCTGCGACTCCTAGCGTAGAGAGTAGTAGGGTGACTAGCGCAAATATGGGTAATGTATAAACTCTTGAGTACATAGTTTCGATGCGATATTAGAAGGTGATACTTAGTCCAGCTGTGAGGAGACCCTTGTTGTTGTACCCGCTCATAGCGTCTTTGACGAGAAGCAACGACTGAGGCGTATAGTGCACGTATAGACCGATGGGTCTAAAGTCGATAAAAGCGCCATAAGTCATCGACAAGGGCGGTGTAGCCTCTGTCTTGGTGCGCTCCTTGTGTCGATTGCCATACTGCTTGTGCATCACATACTCCTTGTACTTGATCTGTGGGATCACCTCGATGCCGATGCGCATACGGCTATTCATCATAGGGCGCATTCCCAGCGTGATCGGGAGCGATATGTAGCGTGTCACCAGCTTGCTCTGGCGTAGCCCTATTTCTTCATCATAGTGGTTCTGTGACAGCCCATTGAACTCTTTATTAGGCGTAAAGTAGTAGCCATCACGCAAACTATAAGTACGCCCCTCGAAAGCAAAGTCAAAGCCAACGAAGTAGCGTCCCCGTAGGTAATACCTATACCCTATCGGAGCCACCATATAGTGGTTGAAGCAGGGAGTAGCGGCATGGGCGAAGGCATCTCCCAGCATCATCGTCGAGCCGAAGTAAAGCTTTGGGAAGAGACGTATCGTACCCCAGCGAAAGCTGTTGTCATCGTAGATCCCAAATACACCTCCTATGCCCGAAAGTCCCTGACGCAACTCACGATCTAGCGAGAATGCGTTCGTCTCCATACGGCGCACACGGTGCTGCTCGTTGTAGTCGACGAGTGTCACGTCGGTCTGATCTTTACTAGACTCTATAATGACTTTGTAGTCATCCCGCTCGATGATTGTGTCTGGAGCGAGGGTCGCTAAGGGGGTTGCCTCTAGCCAGCTGGTGGCAAAGAGTAGGAGCAAGCCTGCTAGCAGACCTTCTCGTAGCGAAGCGTGTAAGTAATACTGCATAGATAGTAGTTGTGATATGAGTTGGTTAAAACAATGTTTATTACTTCGACAAAGTTATGAAAATATTGCTGTTCGATAAAGAGTTCCTCTGTTGGAAAACTTATCGCACATTCCAGTGTCAAGTGCAACACACTTACAAATGTAGGAAAAAAACTTCA